>NZ_JBNDLE010000030.1:0-57823 GCF_050435905.1 Pseudomonas sp. 2835
CGGTAGCGGGTGCGGCGAAAGCCGGTGTCGCCCTGGCTGAACAGGCTGACCAGGCCGTGCACGTAGCGCACCGGGGTGTCGCCCCGCCACAGGGTGAACAGCGCGGCAAGGTCGAGCACGCGGTTGAAGTCGACAGCCGGGTCGTGGCTGGCCAGTTCCAGGCTCAGGCGAAAGGGCTGTGACAGGCCTTCCTCGAGGCGGAACTCGACCACTTCGAAGGCGTCGCCCTGCAGGGGCTCGAAGGTGAAGCGCAGGTCGCTTTGGCGGGGCATGGGGGGCTCCTTGTAGGGTCAGTCGACCAGCCAGCTGGCGTCGCCGTTTTCCAGGGTGCCGCTGTGGTCGGTGGTATCGCCGACCCGGGCCACCGGTTGGCCGCCGATGGTCATCGACGGCGAGCCGCTGGTGATGCTGGCGCCGCAGCCGAGGGTGTCGCCAACCCGGGCGATGGCGCGGCCGTTGACGGTGAAGCTGTCGGCGCCACTGTCGACCGTGGTCGGGCCGCAGGTGGGGCAGTGATGGTTGTGGCCAAGCAGTACGATGGCAGGCATATCGCCTCCTGATAGGTGAAGCAGGAAAGGGGTGCGCCACAGGCGAGCCGTGGCGCAACGGTACGGGCGCAGCGGTTAGGCCGGTTTGCGCCAGTCGTCAGAGGCCTCGGTGCCGGCCACTTCATGGCTCCAGCTGACCTTGCGGTAGGCCAGGCTGGTCTTGATCAGCTGGGTGTAGTTGGCGTTGTCGCTGTCCTGGGCATGGGGCAGCACGGTGTGGATGTCGACCACGGTGGCGTCCTCCAGCTTGGTGGTGAAGAAGTGCTCCTGCTTGCCGTCTACCGAGGTCCGAAACCACTTCACCTCGACGGTCGGCAGCATTTCGCCGGTGGCCAGGGCCTGGTAGAGCATCGGCGAGGCCTTGCTCAGGGCACTGGTGAAGATCAGCGGTTTGTGCACCCGCTGGCCCGACGGCTGGCCGCTCTGCGGGTCGGTCGGGGTGGTGATCTGGTGATCGATTTCCTGGGCGAGGATCTCGTCTTCATGGCCTTCGACATAGACGTTGCCGACCGAGTCGGCGGTGAAGGCACCCTTGGTGATGTGGCCCTGGTTCTGGCCGTGGATGCTGATGTAGGCAGGTGTTGGCATGACATGCTCCGTGTCGCGTTCGATTGAACGACCCGCAGGTCGCCACCGTCGCCATGACGGTGAGTGTGTTGGCCCGATGGGCCAGGCTTTGCAGGCGCCCGGGGGCGCGCTGAAAATCGTTCAAAGGCTGAGAATCCGTTCCAGCGACACCAGCACCTGTTCGCTGATGCTGTTCAGGCGCAGGGCGTAGGCGCTGTAGGCGCCCACCAGGACCACTGCGGCCAGCGCCCAGGGTGTCCACAGCGCCAGGCTGCGCTTGAGCCGGTAGTTGCGTGGGGCGATATTGCGCAGCGGCTCGGTCAGTTGCGTGGGCGTTTCACCCCTGAGCGGGCGCAGCACGCCGTGCAGCTGGGTGATGATCTTCTGCACCTCGGCTTCACCATTGGCCTGCTTGCCGTACTTGCCCTTGAGGCCCACGCACAGGCACAGGTACATGAACTCCAGGACGTGCTGGTACTTGGCCGCTTCGCTGGACATGCGTGCCAGCAGGGTGAAGAACTTTTCGCCGCCCCAGGATTCATGGTGCAAGGCACTGAGCAACGGCTGCTGTCGCCACTCGCCGTGAAAGCCCCAGTCGCTGGCCATGACCACTTCGTCCACCAGCAGGCACAGGCTGTAGGAGTAGGCCTTGAGGGTGCTGGGTGCGTAGTCGAGCTGGGCGACTTCCTCCATCACCGTGACGATCTGGTTATGAATGCTCTGACGCAAGGCCAGCGCATCCTCGTGCGCGTCCAGGCTGTGCAGGCGCAGGACCAGCCCGATCAGCGGCATGGCGGCATCGCATAGCGGGTTCCACGACAGCCCGCGCAGCTCGAACTGCGGATCGCAGCGCCGCGGCCGGGGGGCGTCGACGGGCTTAACGGCTTTGGGCAGCAACGCATCAAAATGGGGCTCTGGGTTGTCAGGATCCTGGCTGGCATCACGCATCTTTTTCACTCCTGATGGCCCACAGCTGCAGCTCAAGCTCAGGGAAATCGCCGGCGATGTGGAAGCCAAAGCCACTGGCGCTGCGCAGGCTTTGCCAGGCCGGGTCGTGGCGGTCGAGTTCGAAGTAGCTGAAGCCGGCGTGGAAGGGCAGGTGGCGTGGCGCCACCGGCAGGGGAATCAAGGGGATGCCCGGCAGTTGCAGGCTGATCAGCCGGCCCAGGGTTTCGCTGGAGCTGATCTTGATCTGCCGCGGCAACTGCTGGCGCAAGGTGTCCAGCGGCAGGTTGGCGCGTACTGCCAGAATGAACTCGGCGTTGTCCAGCAGGCGCTTGTCGCCCAGTGCGGCGCTCATGACGCCGTACTCCAGGGTTTCGATCGGCAGCGATACTGCCCGTGGTTGCAGCACCGTGCCCAGGGCCCGGCGCAAGGTCAGTTCCAGGGGCTTGAAGCACTGGTGCAGGTTGTCGTGCTGGTAGGCCGGGTACTCATCGGGCAGGTGGCTTTGCTCGGTGAAGGTCACCAGCTCGCCGCAGGCCTGGGCAAAGGCGATGTACAGGCGCTCGGGGTGGACATGGCGTTGCCGGCTCAGGTGCTGGAACAGCGGGTACCAGCGGTTGAGGGTTTGCAACAGGTTGAAGTCGGTGACGTCAGCCACCCCGGACTGCCCGGGCGAGCCGATGCGTTCGGCCAGGTTGCGCGCCCGTTCACGCATCAGCCCGGTGATTTCGCCCAGGTAGCGCTGCAGCGCCGGCACCGCCTGCAATGACAGGCTGGTGGGGTAGAACTGCTCGTCCATCACCAGGCTGCCGTCGGGCCGCTTGTCGTGGATCCTGCCCACGGCAATGCTGGTGAAGGCGCTGCGGTCATCGCGTTCGAGCATCAGTTGCAGGTTGGGGATCGCCAGGTCCATTTCCACCTGGTCGCCGCCTTCGCTGTGGATGTCATGCACCGGCTTGCGCTGGGCGATGTAGCGGCTGTTGGCGTACTGCTCGGGCCAGCGCACCTCCAGGCTTCCGGCGGATTTGAGCGGCAGTGTCAGGTAGACCACCTGGTTGACCAGGCCGCTGTCGCTGATTTCCAGCGGCGCTGGCGGGGCCAGGTCGCCGGGGATGTCGAACACGCTGCCGTCAGGCAGGATGCCGCGCGCGCGGTTGATGGCCACCTTGGCAAAATTGAGGAACTCGTTGTTCAGCTCCAGCTCGCTGAAGCCGTAAAGCGCCGGGTTGAGGCTCTCGACCCGCTGTTGCGCGGCGGCCTCGGTGGCGCGTGCCTGTTGCTGGAAGTGCTGGGGTTTGACGAACAAACCCTCATGCCAAATGACCGGGTTGCGTGAACTCATTGTCGGGCTCTCTGAATGTAAGGGGCGCAAGATGGCGTCATCGGGTTTCACCCTTGAGCTCGACCTGCGCCTGGCCAAGCTCGACCAGCAGCGCGTAGCGCCGGCCCTTGGGTTCGACGCGCAGCAACTGCTTCCACTGGCTGACCTCCTCGCTGTGGTAATCGGCGATCACCGCGACGAAGCGCGTCTGCTCATCAAGGGGCTGAGGGTCGATGAACTTGAACTGGCCGGGTCGCAACAGGTAGTCGTCGACGCGGATATAGGTGCTGCCCAGGGCTTGTTTAAGGTCGAGCGCCAGGGCTTGGGCACTGGCGCTGGTCAGCAACGAGTCGTCGCTCAGTTGCAGGACCCTGAACGCCACCGGCGTGGCAATCAGTTGCGGGGCGAGGTGCTGTGCCGAGGTAGCCAGGTGAACGCCGGCAGCCTGGTAATCGCCCAGCGCCGACGCCTCGACCCAGGACGCCTGGGCTTCAGGCTCAGGTTCCTCAAGGACGGGTGACTGCGCCGGGGCGTTTTCGTACAGATGCTCCAGCACCGCTTGCAGCTTGTCTGCCAGGGCCTGAGGGCTGCTGGCCTTGATGTCCAGGCGGTAGGGCGCCTCGGCGGGATGTTCGGCGGTCATTGGCGCGTTGCCGGGGGTGACCAGGCGGCGGTTGACGTCATCGCTGGCGTGCAGGCTCAGCGAGTAGTAGCTGGGTTGATCATCGGGCCCGCCCACCGGCGTCGAAGGGTCGATGATCACCTGGCCGAGCTTGCCCAGCAGTGTGCAGCCGCCGAGGGCCAGGGCTGCCAGCAGCAACAGGCCCAGGCGCAGTGAGCCGCCCGCTGCCGGGTATTTCCTGCCACGCGCAACAGGCGGGTGGCGGTGGTTGTGTGCGGGCTGCCGATGGGCAACTGCCGGTGGCGTCGACGGCGGCGCGCCCAGGCCCAGCATCGGGTCGTGCTGTTCGCGCGGATCCAGTGGCCGGCACAATCGCTCGAAATCCGCGCACAAGGCCGGGGCAGGCACGGGCGCCGGCTGCAGCGCGCGGGTATTGGCGTGCCAGTCTTCCAGGCCTTCCTCGTGCCCGCTGAGCAGCTCGGCCAGCGAGCGCTGGCTCAGGTGGCGCGGATCAGCGTCTGTGCAGGCAGTGGTGTGCAGGTGCACGACGATCCGGTAGACACCGACCTGAAGCCAGTCGCCTTCGTTCAGGCGCACCGTGGCGCCGCAGCCCAGGGGCAGGTCATGGCCATTGAGGTAGGTGCCGTCGCACAGGTCGGTGACGCAGAAGCGGCCTTCATGCCAGTGAATCCGGCAGTGCTGAGGGCGCACGCGGCCAGAGCGGTCACGCAGCAGCCAGTCGCAGCCATAGCTGCCGATCAGGCCGCCGCTGTCATCCATGCGCCGGCTGGGCAGGCAGCCATGCAGCAGTTGCGCCGGATTGCCGATCACCAGGGTCAGGTTCATGCGCGCCCCCTGATCCGTACCACGGCGGGGTGGTGCTGTTGCTGGCTCTCGATGAAGCTGGTCCAGCCCAGGTGCGTACCGCCCTGGCGTTGCAGGTTGAACGGCGGTACGTCCTCTGCGCACAGGCGCAGCTCCAGATCGTAGGCGGTCACGTCACGCAGCAGAAACTCCAGCAGCTGGCGCAGGCGTGCGAACTGCGCACCACTGGGCAGAAACTGGCGAAAGCGCGCCTGGGACAGGTTGGGGATCACCAGGGTGAACTTGCTGGCGCGGGTCCGGGTGCGCTCGCCGACCACGAAGCTGCTGCCCAGCTGGCCGTTTCGCTCGCCCAGTACCAGGCGCTGACGCGGCGGCACGGGCACGGTGCGCCGTTCGAACTCGCGTATGTAGACACCCTGGACATCGAAGCAATGCTCGACGATGCCGGACACCATCGACGGCGGGCGGCTGCGGCTGGCGATCAACCCGGTAAAACTCAGCAGGCGGCCCCAGGGCAAGGGTGTAGCACCGCGCAGGTCGTTGTCGTTCAGGCCGATCAAGGAAAACACATAGCGCGAAAAACGGTCGCGGGCCCCGGGCTGGAAGCGGATGTAGTAGCGGTACTTGCGCCAGCTCTGGTGCAGCAGGGTCAGCAGGCGATGATTGAAAAAGTCCAGGAACGCCGGGCGAATCCCGCGCTCCTGGGCCTGCTCGTAGGCCAGGCGGTCGAGGTAATAGGCGGGCAGGGGCGAGTCGCTGCCCTGCAGGCCGAAGAAGCTGGTTTGCACCCGATAACGCTGATGGCCGCTGCCGTCGTCGGCCAGCAAGCCCGCCTGGGTCACGTCGGACGCGGGAAAGCCGAGGCCAGCCTGGCTCTGCAGGCGGATCCGCCGGCGCGTGGCCGGGCCCGCAGGCAGTGCTTCGAGGTCGTCGCCGTGCAGGGCGTGCAGGTGCTCGAGCAGGCGATGGAACGAATAGTTGCGGGCGTCGGCCAGCAGCGCTTCGACTAGATCAGGGGTTGCCTGCCGGTCAACAGTGGCCATTCATAATGCTCGTTGTTGGTGGTGTTGATCACTTCCAGGCGATGGAAGGAATTGATGCTGGCGTAGAGGGCAAAGAAGCGTGACAACACGCTGGCGAACAGGTACAGGTCGCCCTCGCAGAGAAAGGCCTGCTGGTCCAGGTGCAGGCTGGTCTGCAGGCCGCGTACCGGCAGGCCCTTCATCAGCCAGTCGACCGCGCTGGTCTGGGCCTGGCCGATGCCATTGAGGCGTTTGCGCGTGGCCCGGGCCTGCTGCAGGTCATGCAGGGCGGCAAAGTCGTAGGCGCGGATCACCGCCTTGAGCGGCTCGGCCGACAGCAGTGACAGGTAGTTGAGCGACAGGTTGGAAATCAGCGTCCAGTGCAGGCTGCTGTCGAGTACCGGCCGGTAGGCGCGGGTCGGTGCGATCAGGTTGGTGTAAGTGGCGAACGAAGGCGTCGCCTCGGTCGACAACGACAGATCGCCGACCCCCAGGGCCTGGGGCAGGTCGCGGTTGCTGCAGGTCAGCTCGATCGAGGCGGTTTCGCGCTCGCCGATGTACAGGCTCTCGTCGCCGCGAACAAAGGCGATGCGATGGATCAGGCCGTCACGGCCATGGGATTCTTCGATGTGGGTGCGAAAGTACAGGGCCGTGCGCCCGCGGGCCAGTTCGATCTCGTGCTGGAACGACTCGAAAGGGGTGAAGGTGCGCAGCGGATCGCCCTTGCGCTCCTTGTCGCTGGCATCCCAGCCGGCTACCCGGTCGACACTGAACACCTCATACGCTTCAGGGTGTTTGCCCGCAGGCCGGACGCGCCGCTCCAGCTGACGCCCGTCGAGGGCAATGGGCTCGGCATCGTGGCTGAACAGGTTGACTGCCGGTGCGCAGTACAGCTGCAGGTCGCGGGTGCGCAGGCGAATGTTGGCCGGCATGGGCCGGGAGAATTCGAACTCGAAGCGTATCTGCCCGCAGCTCAGCGCCGGCCATACCCGGGCAAGGCCAGTGAGGCTGAAGAAGTGAAAGCGCTGGGGGAAGACGAAGTACTCCTGCAATATCCGGTAGCCGTCGAAGACATTGCGCGGGTAGGGCAGCAGCGCCTCTTCGGCGCTGAACCCGGGAAAGCCGATGTTCTCGACCGACAGCCCGTAGGTGTTGCCATCGATATGCAGGGTCAGGCGTTTCAGGTAGTGGGCAATCCACAGGTACAGGGTCTGGGCCGTGGCGTCGTCACCGCTCAGGTGAAAATCCAGTTGCTCGCACTCCAGGCTGTCGAGCGGTTGCGGGGTCAGCACCTTGAGATCGATGCGCAGCATCGAGGTCTCGCGGCTGTGCGCGTCGCTGACCTCTTGCACGGCCAGGGGGAACAGGCTGACTTCGGTACAGGTGCGAAACTCGCACGACACGCCATCCACAGGCTTGGCGAACAGCCGTGTGCCCTTGGGCAGCACTTTGCGCTGGGTGATCGCGTCAGGCCGCGGCTCGAAGCGCACGATGGTGGCGCTGGGCAGCGGTCGCAGGTAGTTGGGCCAGAGCATCTGCAGCAACGGGTGGGTCAGCTCGGGCAGGTCGTCGTCGATCTTCATGCCCAGCCTTGCGGTGAGGAAGGCGAAGCCTTCCAGCAAGCGCTCGACGTCCGGGTCGCCGGCCTGGTCGCCGAGAAACTGCGCCAGTTGCGGGTTGTCTTCGGCAAACTCGCGACCCAGCTCGCGCAGGTAACGCAGTTCATCGGCAAAGCGTTGTTTCAAGCTCATGGTCTTCTCACTTCACCCGGGTGTAGCCGTCGCGGCCATGCATGGCCACTTGCAGTTGCACCTGTTCTTCCCTGTGCTCGAGCCGTACCTGGCAGTCGAGGCGAAAGTTGAGCTCCAGCGGCAGGTCCGGGTCAGGCTGATAACGCACACCGGTGACCTTGATCCGCGGCTCGAATGCCTCGACCGAGTGGCGGATGTCGGCGCTGATGGCAATCAACAGGTCATTGCTGCCCTGGGCGGCACCGTTGAAATCACGCAGGCCCAGTTCAGGGCTGCTTTGCGAGCAGCCCTGGCGGGCGTTGAGCACCTGTTCGAGGTGACGCTTGATCGCTTCGATCGCCTGCCGGGCGTGGCTTTGCGCCGTGCCCGGGCGATAGCGCGGGGCCTCGGGCTCGAGGCGTTCGAACAGGCTGTCGACGCTCATTTACTGGGTGTCCAGGCGGCCAACCAGCGAGATCTCGAAGTTGGCGCCCATGTACTTGAAGTGCGGGCGCACCGCCAGCGAGACCTGGTACCAGCCCGGGTTGCCGGCCACCTCCTGGACTTCGATCTGCGCGGCGCGCAGGGGGCGGCGGCTACGTACATCGGCGGACGGGTTGTCCTGGTCGGCAACGTATTGCTTGAGCCAGGTGGTCAGTTCGCGCTCGACGTCCTGGCGCTCCTTCCAGCTGCCGATCTGCTCGCGTTGCAGCACCTTGATGTAATGGGCCAGGCGATTGACGATGAACAGGTAGGGCAACTGGGTGCCCAGCTTGTAGTTGGTCTGCGCTTGCTGGCCCTCGCGGGTCTTGGGGAAGGTCTTGGGTTTTTGCACCGAGTTGGCCGAGAAGAACGCCGCGTTGTCGCTGTCCTTGCGCATGGTCAGGGGGATGAAGCCGGCTTCGGACAGCTCGAACTCCTTGCGATCGGAAATCAGCACCTCGGTGGGGATCTTGGCCTGCAACTGGCCCATGGCTTCGAACAGGTGCACCGGCAGGTCATCGACCGCACCGCCCGATTGCGGACCGATGATGTTCGGGCACCAGCGGTAGCGGGCAAAGCTTTCGGTGATGCGTGAAGCCATCAGGAACGCGGTGTTGCCCCACAGGTAGTGGTCATGGTTGGCGTCGATGCCCTCGTCGTAGCAGAAGCTGCGAATCGGGTTCTCGGTGCTGTGCCAGGGCGAGCGCAACAAAAAGCGCGGCAGGGTCGCTGCCAGGTACTTGGCGTCTTCCATGTCACGCAAGCCGCGCCATTTGGCATGGGCGGGGCCTTCGAAGATGTCGTTGACTTCCTTGACCGCGGCCAGGTCGTGGAAGCTCTTGAGGTTGAAAAACTCAGGCCCTGCGGCCATCACGAACGGCGCATGGGCCATGGCGCCAACCGCTGCCACGTAGCCGAGCAATTTGATATCCGGCGATGACGGGCCGAAGGTGTAGTTGCCGATCATCGCCGCCACCGGCTCGCCACCGAACTGGCCGAAGCCTGCGCTGTAGACGTGCTTGTACAGGCCGCTGCGGGTGATGTCGCCGGCATTGTCGAAGTCGTCGAGCAACTCCTCCTTGGTGACATGCAGCACCTCGAGCTTGATGTTCTCGCGAAAATCCGTGCGATCGACCAGCAGCTTCAAACCGCGCCAGGCCGACTCCAGTTGCTGGAACTGCGGCTGGTGGAGGATCTGGTCGATTTGCTGGCTCAAGGCCTGGTCGATCTCGCTGATCATCTGGTCGACCCGGTGCTTGTTCACCGGTTGCTGGTGATCACCGCTCTGCAGGATTTCGCTGATGTACGCGGCCACCCCCTGGCGGGCGATGGCGTAGCCTTCCTGGGCTGGGCGGATCGTGGTGTTGGCCAGCAGTTGATCGAGCAGCGAGGCGTGTTCATCGGTCGCCAGGACCTGGGCTGCTGCGCTTTCCTTGGGCATGGTGGGTTCTCCGTTCATAGCTGGGATGCAGGGCAGGGGAGTCAGTGTTAGTGGCGCGGTGGTTATGCGTCGGTAACCGTGTTTGTTGCATCCAGGACCAGGTCGAGTTCCTGGGCCAGGCGCTGGCGGGTGGCTTCGTCACTGAGCAGGCTTTGCAAGTGCTTGCGAAAGGCCGGTACATTACCCATCGGCCCTTTAAGTGCGACCAGTGCTTCGCGAAGTTGCAGCAGTTTGTTCAACTCCGGTACTTGCCGGGCGATGGCATCCGGGCCAAAGTCATTGATCGAGCGAAAGTGCAGGTGCACGTTAAGGTCATTGTCGCTGTCGGCGCTCAGTGTCGATGGCACCGCCATCTGCAAACCGACTTCGGCCTCCGCCAGCACGGCATTGAAACTGTCCTTGTCAATGCGCACCGGGCGGCGCTCCTCGAGGCTCGAGGTATCGCTGCGGCCGAGGAAATCCCCGGTGACCAGCAGTTTCAGCGGCAGTTCGACTTCTGCCTGCTGATCACCGGTAGCGGGCACATATTTGATATTGATGCGCTCTTTGGGGGCGACGGAACCGTGCATCTTTGACATGGGAATATCCATTTCAGGCTGTAGGTCATTTACATTAAGAATGGATCCAATGCCCTTTGTCATGTCGGATGCTTCCCAAAATGATCTGATTAATGCGTAGGAGAATTTACCAATATTCCGATTTATGTTTAAAACTGTGTTTATATTTCTTACTTGCTCTTCCTGTATTTGGCGAATTGCTGTTTTTTTGCCTGTTACAGCTTGCATTTCATTTTTTATTTGAGTGATGCTTTAAAAACGTTGAATTCGACTGAATAACTATCGGCAAACTTTCATGAGTTGCAGCTGAGGAGTGGCTATGGGCGCTATGGGCAAGGAGTGGCGATACAGGTGGCTGGGCCTGTGCGTATCTGTATTGATGCCAGCCAGTGCGCTGGCGGCGCCAGACTGCACCTCGATCGTTTCGCCGCTCAAGCGCCTGGCCTGTTTCGACGAAGCAGCCGGCACGCCGCCGGGCCCGGCGCCGGTGAAGACTCCGGCTTCGCGGGCAGGCCTGGTGCCCGCTGTCGTCGACCTGGTGCAGCGCAACGAGCAGCGCCGCGCCGCGAATGACTTTCGCTTCCTCGTATCGCTCTGGCCCGAAGCCGATGACGACAGCCGCCAGCGGATGATCATTTCCGCGCCCGCGCTGGGCGCCGCGCCACCGCGGCCCTACCTTGCGATCAGCTGCGAGGCGAATATTTCCCGGGTGCAACTGGTGCTGGATGATCCGCCGGGCCCCAACCGTATCCGCCTGCAGCTACTCAAAGACGGGCAACCGGTTGCCGATGCCTACCCCTGGCAAGTGCTCGACGATGCCGGCCTGGTGGTTGACGCCGGGCGCGGGCTGCAAGCCATTGCCTTGCTGCGGCGCATGGGCGGCGGCCAACGCCTGAGCGTGAAAAGCGATTACCCGCCACTGGACGGGCTGGTTTTCGATGCGCAAGGCCTGGGTGAACTGATCGAGCAGGAGCGTCAGCTATGTCGCTGGTGATCGACCTACCGGCCGGCGCCCTCACGCAGCTGTTGGCGCCCATCGAGGCCGACCGGCCCGCCGGTTATTTTGATGTGGAAGATGAAACCTTCCAGGCCATCGACCAGGAAATGGTCAAGCTGGGCGGCCTGCGCGAGAACACCATCGACTGGCCGTACATCGATGAAGCCTCGCGCCAGTACCTGGCTACCCAGTGCAAGCACCTGCGCATCCTCGGGCATCTGCAGGTGGTGTGACTGCGCACCGCAGAGTGGGGGCACTGGAGCGCTGCCGTGACGCTGCTGGCGGGCATGGTCGAGCATTACTGGGACAGTGCTCACCCGGTGCCAGGGCCGACCGGCTACCTGAACAAGCGCAAGCAGGTGCTGCGCCTGCTCGAGGGGCTCGGCCAGGCGCTGCCGAGCCTGCAGCGCAGCAGCTTTGCCGAGGCTCACCAGGCCGAGGCTGAACAGGCCCTGGCCAGCTTGCTGGACGGCATTGAAACCACACGGCTCGAGCCCGCAGCGATCGAAGCGTTGCAATCGCAACTGGGCAAGTACCGTGAACGCTGCCTGCCAACCCCGGCAAGCCGCGTGGTAGCTGCCGACGCCGGCCTGAGCCCGGCGTTCTTCGCAAGCTCGGCGCCGGTGGGCAATGAGCGCGAACAGCGCCGGGCCTTGCTGAACATGGCCGAACAGATCAACCAGCAGGACCCCTACGACCCGGTGGGCTATCAGTTGCGGCGCTTCGCCTTGTGGACCCCTGTACGCACCGCGCCATCGGTCACCCGCGAGCGGCGCACTGAACTCAGCGCGGTGCCCCGGGATATCGTCGACTGCTACCACGACGCCCTAGCCGCGAACAACGTCGAGCCCGCGTTGCTGATGCGCATCGAGCGCAGCGTTGGCGCCTCACCCTACTGGTTGCGGGGCAGCTTTTTGGCGGCCAGCGTGGCCTCGCGCCTGGCCATGGACGAAGTGGCGGGTGCCATTCGCCAGGCCTGCGAGCGCTTCGCCTGCCGTTTACCGGGGTTGACCAGCTTGTGCTTCAGCGACGGCACGCCGTTCGCCGATGCCCAGACCCTGGCCTGGATCAGCGGCGCCGATCAGCCCGAGGCGGCGCACAGCCCGGTGCAGGAGTTCGCCGGGCTGCGCGACGAATTGATTACCCAGTTAGATCGCGAAGGCGTCGAGGTCGTGCTGTTGCGTTTGCAGGAACTGCAAGCCGGGCAGCAGGCCCCACGCCACCGTTGCCATGCCACGGTGATTGCCGCCGACCTGTTGGCCGCCCGCGGTCTGGTGTGGCTGGCGGACGATCTGTATGCCGGCGTTGCCCGGGTGATGCGCGAGACCAGCGCACAGGGCTGGGAGCCACAGTTGTACCTGAAGGTGGCACAGCGCCCTGGCGCCGACCCGCTGATCACTGCAGTCAAGGAGTAGCGAAAATATGGATAGGGTCTGGAGTCACCTCAAGCGTTGGGGGCTGCCGGTGCTGCGCCAGTTCAACCGGTCATTGGCGCTGTTGGTGCTGCTGGGCGTGCTGCTGTTGCTGGGCGCAATCTGGTGGCTGGGCCCGCAGTGGTCCTGGAATGACCATCGACCGCTGGCGCACTTGCCCATGCGCGTAGCGGCCAGTGTCGTGGTGCTGGTAGCGCCGCTGCTGGCCTGGGCCTGGCGGGTACGCCGGCGATACCAGGCGTTTCAGGCCGAGCGCCAACAGCAGGCGGCGCGCCAGGCCGACCCCTGTCTGCCCCATGTACAGGCCCAGGAGCGGGCGCTGGCGCGCAGCCTCGATCACCTGCTCAACAACATGGAGCGCCGCCGCTCGCTGTACCAACTGCCCTGGTACCTGGTGCTCGGGGCCGAGAATGCCGGCAAGACCAGCCTGGTTACCCGCTCCAACCAGAGCTTCGCCCTGTCCCAGGTCACCCGCGAGGGCGCCAGAGCCCAGCAGGATGCCGACCTGGCGTATCCGATCGACTGGTGGATGGGCGATGAGGCTGTGCTGATCGACCCGCCGGGCGAACTGCTCAGCCAGCCTGAAGGGCCATTGCCCCACGAAACCAATGCCGGGGGCGAAGACAGCGTTCAGCAGGGGCTTCCCGTCGGTACACACCAGCGGCTGTGGCTGCACCTGCTCGACTGGCTGGCCCGCACTCGCAGCCGCCGCGCCCTCAATGGCGTGGTGCTGGTGATTGACCTGCAAAGCTTGCTGACCCAGGCACCGGAGCAGCGCAAGGCCCAGGCGAACCTGCTGCGCACACGGCTGTATGAACTGACCCGGCAATTGGGCACCCGGTTGCCGGTGTACGTGACCCTGAGCAAGGTCGACCTGCTGGAAGGTTTCGAAGAGTGCTTTGCCCGGCTCTCGCCGAGCGGGCGTGAAGCATTGCTGGGCTTCACCTTCAGCCTGGAGGCAGTGGACGACTTTGATGCCTGGCAGCAAGAGCTGGCCAGCCGTTACGACAGGTTTGTCGAGCGCCTGGGGGCGCACGTGTTCGACAGCTGCGCCCAGGCCCATTCGCTGAGCGAGCGCCAGCGCCTGGTGGCGCTGGTTCGGCAGTTGTCCGGCCTGCGCCCGGCACTGCTGGGTTTTTTGGCCGAGATGCTTGGCAGTGACCGCTTCACCACGCCTGCACTGGTGCGGGGGGTGTATTTTTCCTCGGTGTACCAGCAGGGCATGCTGACCAACGCCTTCGTCGACGAGGCCGGCAAATCCTATCAACTGCCGTCGCCGGCGGCCGAGGTAAAGCCTGCCGGCGGCAAGGTCGTCTATTTCGCCCAGCAGTTGTTCCAACGGGTCATCTACCCGGAAGCGGGGTTGGCCGGCGACAACATCAAGGTCGCCCGTAGCAAGCGCCGGTTGTTGCTTGCGGGGTTTGGCGTTGCTTCGCTGGGCTGCTTGCTGGCGGTCGGGCTGTGGCAGGTGTATTTCACCGTCAACCGTGACAAGGCGGCCAGTGTCCTGGCCAAAAGCCAGGAGTTCAGTGCGCGGGATATCGATGCCAAGGTCGACACCACTGGCCGGAACCTGCTGGCGCCGCTGGATCAGATTCGTGACGCGGTGTCGGTGTACGGCGACTATCGTCAGGCCTGGCCTCTGCTGTCCGACATGGGCCTGTACCAGGGCAAGAAGATTGGCCCGACGGTAGACGAAGCCTACCTCAACCTGCTGTCCAAGCGCTTTTTGCCGGCCATCGCCAGCCGCGCCCTTGACGCTGTCAATGCCGCGCCTTCTGGCAGTGACGAGCAACTGGAGGCGTTGCGCGTGTACCGCATGATTGAAGATCGAGGCAATCGCCAGGCGGCCATTGTCGAACAGTGGGCTGCCAGGCAATGGCAACGCGCCTACCCCGGGCAGGGGCAGGTGCAGGCCGACCTGATGCGCCACCTCGACTACGCGCTGAAGTACGCCGATGCCGATTTGCCGCAGCACCACCAACGCATCGCCCAGGTGCAACAGACCTTGCGTCAGCGACCCATGGCCGAGCGGGTTTACCTGGCCCTCAAGCGCCAGGCGCAGGCGCGCCTGCAGCCGGCGCTGGACCTGCGCAGCGAAGTGGGCCCGGCTTTCGACATCATCTACCAGGGGCCGCCCGCCAGTGAAAGCGATGGCCTGTTGCTGGCTCCGCTGCTCACGGCCAAAGGCTACAAAGCCTATTTCGAATCGGGTAGCGGTAACCTCATCGAGCTGGCAATGATCGACCAATGGGTACTCGGCGAACGTCAGCGCCTGGATTTCTCCGAGCATGACCGCGAAGTGCTCAGCCAGCGCATTCGCGCCCTGTACCACGCCGACTATGTGGACAGCTGGCGCCGGGCACTGAACCAGATTTCGATCGTCGATTTTCGTGACCTGGGCCACGGCGTGGCAGTGCTTGAGCAGGTGACCGGGCCTAGCGCACCGGTGCGCCGCCTGCTGGAAACCCTGCGTGACAACACGGTGATTTTTCCGTCGCTGCCTGTGGCCGAGCTTGAGCCGGTAGCCGGTTCGCAAACGGCAGCGGATGAGCCGCTCCAGGCGGTGGCGATCCGCCGGGCATTTTCCGGCCTGGCGGAGTTGATCACGGCCCAGGCTGACCGGCCGTCCTACTATGATGAAACCCTGCGCGCGGTCAGTGCGCTGTACGACTACGCCAAGACCGTGCACGACAGCCCCGACCCGGGCAAGGCCGCATTGAAAGCGGTATTGCAGCGCTTCTCGCTGGGCGGCGCCGACCCGATTGCCAACCTGCAGCGTATCGCCGCCGGCTTGCCCGAACCACTCAACCAGCAGGCCAGAAAGCTTGCCGACCAGACCGCCCAGGTGTTGATGATCGCCGCCCTGGGCGAGCTGGAAAAGCGCTGGGACAGCGAGGTCTACAGTTTCTATCATGAGCGCCTGGCCAATCGTTACCCGTTCAGGCCCGCTGGCGAGGATGCCTCGCTGGAAGACTTCGAAACCTTCTTCGGCCCCAAGGGGCGCTTGCAACAGTTTCAGGACCAGTACCTGAGCGTGTTCCTCAAGGACAACCTCGACGCCCTGTACTCCGATGCCCTGGGTGGTTACCTGGTGCGCAGCGATGTGCTGGAGCAACTGCAGCATGCCGAACGCATCCGTGACACCTTCTTCAACAACCGTGGCCACCTGGCAGTGCAATTGAGCATCGAGCCGCTGGCCTTGAGCAGCAGTCGCCTGAGCAGCCTGCTGAGCATCGACGGCCAACTGGTCCCGTACCGCCATGGCGCGCCACAGCGCACCGGGCTGGTCTGGCCCAATGACCTGGGCAGTGCCAGTGCCAGCCAGCTGACGCTGGTGAACAGCAGCGGCAACACCGCCAGCCTCAGCTATCGTGGGCCCTGGTCGCTGTTTCGCCTGCTCAGCCGCGCCCAGCTCAATGGCCGCACCGACACCAGCGTCGACCTGACCTTCGCCGTCGCCGATGGCCTGATGCGCTACCGGGTCGGGGTGCAGAAGGCCAACAACCCGGTGACCCAGCGCAGCTTTGCCGGGTTTGCCTTGCCCAGGACCTTGCTCGAAGCGCGTCGCGGCCCGGCGGTTGATGATGAGTCATAGCCGTGCACCCCGCGCCGCGCTTGATACAAATCAAGGCCCCCGTGCCGCTCAGCGCAGACACTGAGGCTCCGCAGCCCGTCTGGGAGCCCGCCATGCTTGACTTACATCATCGCCAACCGCAGCCGGTCAACCCGAACAGGCAGTGGCCGGGTGAGCCCGGTGGGCATGTCGATACCCGCAGGTTCCATGCCGGCATCGGCTCGCTGGATGTATTGCGCGCGCTGCGCACCAGCCGCCAGCAGCACCGGCCGTTGTCCTTGAGCGTGCAGTTGCCGGCCGGGCTCGATGGCCAGGCACAAGATACCTACCTGCGCAGTCTGCAACGGGAGATTGCCCTGGTCGGCTGCCACCTGGGGGCCGACCAGAGCATCGAGCAGTTCCAGTTGAGCGGTGCCACTCCAGGCCATGAGGTGTTGCCGCGGATGATGGAGCAATTGCGCCAACGCTTCAGTTTTCTGCCCCACGAACTGGGGGACTACGGCGTCGAAGTCGACCTGCATCACACCCGTTGGGCGACCATGGGCCTGTTGCGTGACCAGGGTTTCAACCAGGTCAGCATCGGCGTGCCCGATTGTGGCCAAGCAGTAGGGCTTTCGGAAGCCCGCTGGCAAAACCCGGCGCCGATACATTCGCTGATCGATGCCGCGCGTACTTTCAATTTTCGCTCGGTGAGTGTCGACCTAGGCTACGGTCACGCCTGGCAGACCCCGGACAGTTTCGCCCGTAAGCTTGCCACCCTGATCGAGCTTGAGCCCGACCGCCTTCAGGTGTTCGACTACGCCCAGCCGCCAGCGCGCTATGCCCACAGCGCCCGGCAGGCACCCTGCAGCGAGCAGGACAAGGCGCAGATGCGCCATAGCTGTTTTGCCCAGCTGCTGGCAGCGGGATACCAGCACATCGGCCTGGGCCAGTTCGTGCGCGCCGACGACGACCTGGCCATTGCCCAGGAGCGTGGGCGTTTGCGGCGCAATTGCCAGGGCTTTACCCGCCACGGCTACTGTGACCATGTCGGCTTCGGCCTGGGCGCAATCAGCCAGTTCGACGAACTCTACGCACAGAATGCCCTGACCCTTGCGCATTACCTGCAGCAATTGGGCAACGATCAGTTGGCCACTTGCCGCGGCTGGCGCGGCGGGGCGCATGACCAACTGCGCCAGCGGGTAAGCGAACGCCTGGCGTGTGACCTGGAGCTGGATATCCAGGCCATCGAGGCCCGTTACGGCGTGGATTTTCGCCAGTACTTCGCCAGTGCCTGGCGCCAGCTGGAGGCCATGCGCCGGACAGGGCTGGTCGAGGTATCGGCGCGCCACATCAGCATATTGCCTGCAGGCCGGGTGGACGTCGATGCCATCTGCCAGCTGTTCGAACAGCAGCAATGGGGCGATCACGATGCCGGTCCTTGAGCCTGTCAAACGATTCTTTTGAGGGTCGAAAATACCCTGGATGACCAGGGTAGAAACAACCATGGCAGGGTCATTGTTACCCCGATTTCACCCCATGGCCGAGCCCGCGCCGCGCAAAACGCTAGGGGCATGGCTCTTGCACTGCCTTGCTCAGATCCGACGGGGCACGCTGACCTGTCGGTAACAAGGTAAGGAGAGGCTTGATGCACGTTCTTGATCGCCGTAAAGCGCTGGCCATCGCGCCGCTGTTGCGCCTGGCGTTCCGCCCGTTGTTCCTCGCTGGCTGCGCCCTGGCGCTGGTGGCCATTCCCTTGTGGCTGGCGGCCTTGAACGGCTCGCTGGGTAACTGGCAGCCGGCCGGCGGCTGGCTGGCCTGGCACCGGCATGAACTGGTGTTCGGCTTTGGCCTGGCGATCATCGCCGGCTTTTTGCTTACGGCGGTGCAAACCTGGACCGGCCAACCGGGCCTGAGCGGCAAGCCGCTGGCAGCCCTGGCGTTACTCTGGCTGGCCGGGCGGGTGGCATGGCTGGCGAATGCGCCCTGGCCGTTGCTGGCGCTGCTGGAGTTGGGCTTCCCGTTGCTGGTGGCGGTGTTGATGGGGCGCACCCTGTGGCAGGTGCGGCACAAGCGCAATTACCCGGTCGTGATGGTTTTGCTACTGCTGACGGCAGTCGATGGCCTGTCCGTGTATGGCCTGGTGCATGGCCACGATGGTTGGCAGCGCCAGGGCGTGCTTGGCGGCATCTGGCTGGTCGGGGCAATGATGGGCCTGATTGGCGGGCGGGTGATTCCGTTCTTTACCCAACGCGGCTTGGGCCGCACAGCGGCGGTAATGCCCTGGCCGTGGCTCGACGGGCTGCTGCTGGCGGGCTCGGCGCTGGTGGCGCTGTTGTATGCGACAGGGCCGGCGCTGACCAGCAATACCGGGATCGGCGTACTGTTTGCCGCCCTGGCCTGCGGCCACGGGCTACGCCTGTGGCGCTGGTATGACCACCGGCTGTGGCGGGTACCGCTGCTGTGGTCGCTGCACCTGGCCTATGCCTGGTTGGTGCTGGCCTGCCTGGGCATGGCCCTGTGGCATTTCGGCGTGGCGCTGAACCCGAGCCTGGCCGTGCATTGCCTGACCATCGGCGCCATGGCCGGGTTGATCCTGGCGATGATCGCCCGGGTCAGCCTTGGCCACACCGGGCGGGCGTTGCAGCCGCCGGCGGGGATGACCCTGGCGTTCATCCTGCTCAACCTCGCCGGAGTCAGCCGGGTGTTGCTGGTACTGTGGCTGCCGCTGGGCGGTTTGTGGCTGGCGGGCGTGTGCTGGGTGCTGGCGTTTGCCTTGTATGTCTGGCGTTATGCGCCGATGCTGTTGCGCGCCCGGGTCGACGGGCACCCTGGTTAAGCGCCTGGAGGCGAAGGATGTTGTATCCGTACTTGTTGGTGGTTCATCTACTGGCGGCCATTGCCTTTATCGGCACGCTGTTTTTTGAACTGCTCATCTGGCAGGCAGCGCGCCGCCAAGTGCCGGCTGCGGCGCTGGCAGGGGTAGACCAGGCGCTGTCGGTGCGTTCACGCAAGGTGCTGCATGGTGTGGTGTTGCTGCTGTATAGCGCAGGGCTGGGTCTGGCCTGGCACCACCGCGCAGCCTTGAGCGAGCCGTTGGCCAGCAGCTTTGCCAGCCTGCTGAGCCTGAAGATCGTCCTGGCCCTGAGCATCATTGGCCATTACCTGTTGCTGGCGTTCTGGCTGACCCGCGGGCGCCTGAGCGAGGGCAGGGCGCGCGGGATTCGCTGGAGCATCCTTGGGCACATGCTGCTGATCGTGGTGCTGGCCAAGGCGATGTTCTACTGGCAATAGCCTGCGCCCGATCGCGGGTCTGCCTGGATTGCGACCTCAGTGGAAACCGGCCTTGCCGGCGATGAAGCCGGTACAGCCAGCACATTAGCGGGCGTCTGGATTACGACCGCTTCGCGCTCGATCGCTGGCAAGGCCAGCTCCTACAGGTCCGCTGCATGCAGATTGCGATGAGGCCGGTGCAGTCAGCACATCAGCTAGCGCCTGGATTGCGACCGCTTCGCGCTCGATCGCTGGCAAGGCCAGCTCCCACAGGTCCGGTGCATGCAGTCCATATTGTGGGAGCCGGCCTTGCCGGCGATGAGGCCGGTACAGTCAGCACATCAGATGTGGCTGGATCACGACCGCTTCGCGCTCGATCGCTGGCAAGGCCAGCTCCTACAGGTCCGGCGCATGCAGGTCTTTTGTGGGAGCCGGCCTTGCCGGCGATGAGGCCGGTGCAGTCAGCACATCAGATGTGGCTGGATCACGACCGCTTCGCGCTTGATCGCTGGCAAGGCCAGCTCCTACAGGTCCGGTGCATGCAGTCCATATTGTGGGAGCCGGCCTTGCCGGCGATGAGGCCGGTGCAGCCAGCACATCAGCTGGCGCCTGGATTGCGAACGCTTCGCGCTCGATCGCTGGCAAGGCCGGTTCCTGCAGGTCCGGTGCATGCCGGTCTATTGTGGGAGCCGGCCTTGCCGGCGATGAGGCCGGTACAGCCAGCACAGTAGGGGGCGTCTGGATTACGAGCGTTGCGCACTCGATCGCGGGCAAGTCCCGCTCCCACAGGTCTGGTGCATGCAGATCCAAAGGCCAGCCATCAAGCCAGGGCGTTGGTGAACAACACATCGTTCTCCAACTCGATGTGCTGCTGCAAATCCTCGCGAAACTCCTCCAGCCCGTGGTACAGGGTGCGCCAGGTATTGCAGGCACCCTCTGGCGCGCTGATGTCGTTGGTCAACAGCTTCAAGCGCACCAGCGCCTCACCATGCTGGTCATGTTCCATGCGCATCACCTGGATCGGCGCACCCGCCTGGCGGCCCATGCCCCGTTGCAGCAGGGGGAACAGCACCTGTTCCTCCTTGAGCATGTGCCCTTCAAGTTCCTGTTGCATGTCCTGCAGGTGGTCGGCCAGGCCGTTGGGGCATTGGGCATGGCCGCCATGGACCTGCTCGACGCGCCGGGCCAGGCGGATCAGTTCCGGCAGTTGTTGGCGGTGGCGGTCGTGGTAGCGGGTGAGGATATGGGCGATCAGTTCGGTCGTGTTCATCAGGGTTCCTGCTCTGGTTGCTAAGGATCCCAGAGGTGATTGCATCGGCCATGCCAGCTTTGCTTGCCCGAAATCAAGGTCCAGCGCCGGGCCTGTGGTGAAATCTACCCGCCTACCTGCGGGTAGCGATAACCATAGGGGGTAATAACTACCATGCTGCGTGAAAGCCTGGCCGCTGACCTGATCGTCGAGCTGCCCAATGCCGTGCGCTTGCAGCGCCTGGTGCAAACCCTGCGCGAGTACTTCAACTGCGGCGCGGTCGGGCTGTTGCGCCTGGAGGGCGACAGCCTGCGCCCGCAGGCCACCGTCGGGCTGGTGCACGAAGCCCTCGGCCGGCGCTTCGTGATCGCCCGGCATCCGCGCCTGGCAGCGATCATGGCCTCGCGCGAGCCGACCTGGTTCGAGCCCGACAGCCGCCTGCCGGACCCTTACGATGGGCTGCTCGACAGCGCACTGCACGAACCATTGGCCGTACACGACTGCATGGGCGTGAGCCTCCATGTGCAAGGGCAGGTCTGGGGTGCGATCACCCTCGATGCGCTGCAGCCGGGTACCTTCGACAACGCTGCCCGCGATGAGCTAAAACGCTGCACCTTGCAGATCGAAGCGGCCCTGAGGGTGACCCGCCTGGAGCAGGAAAACCGCAGCCTGCGCCTGTCGCGCAGCGCCCCCCAGGACCTGCGTGCGCCGCTGGAAGAGGGCGAGATTCTTGGCCACAGCCCAGTGCTGGAGCAGTTGCTCAACGAGATTGAAATACTCGCCGACGCTGAGTTGCCGGTGTTGCTGCTGGGCGAGACCGGGGTCGGCAAGGAGCTGTTCGCCCGCCGCCTGCATCGCTTGTCGCGGCGCAGCCACAAGCCGCTGATTCAGGTCAACTGCGCGGCCTTGCCCGAGTCCCTGGCCGAGAGCGAGCTGTTCGGCCATGTCAAAGGCGCGTTCTCGGGCGCCAGCAGTGACCGCGCCGGGCGCTTCGATGCGGCCAACGGCGGCACGCTGTTTCTCGATGAAGTCGGCGAGTTGCCCCTGAGCGTGCAGGCCAAGCTGTTGCGCACGTTGCAAAACGGCGAGATCCAGCGCCTGGGCGCCGACAAGCCGCTACACGTGGATGTGCGCATCATCGCCGCCACCAACCGGCATCTGCCCGACAGCATTCGCGACGGCCTGTTTCGCGCCGACCTGTACCATCGCCTGTCGGTGTACCCGCTGCCGATCCCGCCGCTGCGCGAGCGCGGCAACGATGTGCTGATGATTGCCGGGCAGTTCCTCGAGCTCAACCGCACCCGCCTGGGCCTGCGCGGCTTGCGCCTGTCGGCGGCGGCCGAGCGGGCGCTGCTGGCTTATCACTGGCCGGGCAACGTGCGCGAGCTTGAGCATGTGATCAGCCGCGCCGCGCTCAAGCAACTGAGCCGCGAAGGTAGCCGCAACCGGATCATCACCCTGGAGCCGCAGGTGCTTGATCTCGACAGCACGCCGGCAACGGCGCCTGTAGCGGACCTGCACACAGCGCCCGCTATGCCGTTCACGTCCCTGAGCGACGCCGTCGATGCCTGCCAGCGCCAAGCCATCGTCCACGCCCTGCAACTGAGCGGCGACAACTGGGCCAGCGCCGCGCGCTTGCTGGCGCTCGACCCGAGCAACCTGCACAAACTGGCCAGGCGTTTGCGCCTGAAGTAACGCCGCTGGCGTTGATGGTGATCAAGGTGCGTACGTGGCGCTGCTTACAGACTGCGCACACCTAACCAGGAGCTCACCGCCATGCCGTTGTCCCTTGCCCAGATGCGTCGCAACTACACCCTAGGTGGCCTGCAGGAAGCCCAAGCGCCGCTGGAGCCTCTGAGCCTGTTTGCCCAGTGGCTGCAACAGGCCCGCGAGACCGAGCGCGAGCCGGTGGAAGCCAACAGCATGTACCTGGCCACGGTTGACGCCACGGGCCGCCCGCATTGCCGGGTGCTGCTGCTCAAGGGCGTTGACGAGCAGGGCTTTACCTTCTTCGGCAACTACCAGAGCGCCAAGGGCCAGGAGCTGGCAGCCAATCCCTATGCGGCGATGACCTTCTTCTGGCCAGGGCTGGAGCGCCAGGTACGCATTGAAGGGCCGGTGACGCGGCTTGATCCGCGGCTGTCCGATGCCTACTTCGACTCACGCCCCGAAGCCAGCCGCCTGGGCGCCTGGGCATCACCGCAGAGTCGGCCGCTGGCCGACCGCGACGAGCTGCAGGTGATGCTCGCGCAAACCATCCGCCGCTTCGTCGAACAACCCTTGCGCCGCCCCGAACACTGGGGTGGCTACTGCCTGGCGCCGGAGCGCATGGAGTTCTGGCAGGGTCGCGCCGATCGCCTGCATGACCGCCTCGACTACCGCCGCGAGGGCGGGACGTGGACGCGCCAGCGCCTGGCGCCGTGAAGCCAAAGAGATACCTCCAACGAGGAATAGGTTCGCCCAGGCTTTAGGTTCAGGCTTGGGCCCATCCACCTTTCACGGGAAGCCCAGGCCATGGCCCATCTGGCACAACGCACGTTTGAACCCCTGAACATCGCCGTACTGACCATCAGCGACACGCGCAATTTCGACACCGACAGCTCGGGGCAGACCCTTATCGACCTGCTGCAGGCCGCCGGGCATGTGCTGCTCGAGCGTGACCTGGTCAAGGACGATATCTACCAGATCCGCGCCACGCTCTCGCGCTGGATCGCCGACCCCAAGGTGCAGGTGGTACTGACCACCGGCGGCACCGGCTTTACCGCCCGCGACAACACCCCGCAGGCGGTGCTGCCGTTACTGGACAAACACGTCGAAGGCTTTGGCGAGTTGTTCCGCCAGGTGTCGCTGGCCGAAATCGGCATGTCCAGCCTGCAGTCCCGCGCCCTGGCCGGCATGAGCAACGGCGTGCTGGTGTGTTGCGTGCCGGGTTCGCCCGGCGCCTGTCGCACGGCCTGGACGCAGATCCTCAATAGCCAGCTCGACAGCCGCACTGGCCCGTGCAATTTCGCCCCGCACCTCAAGGCCCAGGCCGCGCAGGCCATCGACGCCTGTGAGGCGCGGCCATGAGCGGGCGTGTGTGCGACAGCGGCGCGTTGATGCCGGTCGATCAGGCCATCCGCTATTTGCTCGAACAGGCGCCGCCACCACCGGCGGCGCAGATGGTGCTGCTGGAGCAAGCCCTGGGCCGGGTGCTGGCGGTTGATATTCATGCCCCGCGCAGCCTGCCGGGCTGGGATAACAGCGCCATGGACGGTTTCGCCTTCAGGGCGGCCGACTTGCCGGTCACGGGCGGCTGCCTGACCCTGGCCGGGCGCATCGCTGCCGGTCAGCAGGCCAGCGCTGCATTGCAGCCAGGCCAGGCGGTGCGGATCTTTACCGGTGCGCCCTTGCCGCCAGGCGCCGACACGGTGGCCCCGCAGGAGTTGTGCCGGGTTGATGGCGAACTGGTATGGCTGCCGGCCGCAAGCCTTGGCGAGCATTTGCGCAAGGCCGGCGAAGAGCTGCGCGAAGGCCATCTGCTGCTGCAAGCCGGCAAGCGCCTGCGCGCTCAGGAGCTGGGCTTGCTGGCCGCCTCCGGAGTGGCCTGGGTCGAAGTTCATCGGCCCTTGCGTGTCGGTCTGCTGAGCAGTGGCGATGAGTTGCGCGAACCCGGCCAACCCCTGGCGCCAGGGCAGATCTACAACAGCAACCGCTATTGCTTGACGGCCCTGTTGCAAGGCTGGGGCGTCGAGGTCCATGACTACGGGGTGATGGCCGACGAGCTGGCGGCCAGCAAGCACGCGCTGAACCTGGCCGCAGCCGAGTGCGACCTGCTGCTGACCTCCGGCGGCGTGTCGGTGGGCGAGGAAGATCATCTCAAGCAAGCCATCGACGAGCTGGGCAGTGTCGATTTCTGGCGCCTGGCGATCCAGCCGGGCAAGCCCCTGGCCTTTGGCGAGGTGGCGGGGCGGCCGTGGGTTGGCATGCCCGGCAACCCGGCAGCCGCACTGATCACGGCGCTGGTGGTGGTAAGGCCCTGGCTGCTGCGCGCCCAGGGCGTGCGCGATGTGCTACCCCGGCCCGTGGCGCTGCCGGCGGGTTTTGACTGGCTGCAGCGCAACAAGCGCCGCCAGTACCTGCGGGCGCGCTTGTTGCCCGAGGCCAACGGCCAGTCCAGCGTGCAACTGCATCCGCAACAAAGCTCGGCGATGCTCAGCGCCGCCTGCTGGGCCGACGGCCTGGCGGTGGTGGAGTGCCAGCAGCAGGTGCACAAGCACGACAATGTGCAGTTCCTGTCATTTGCCGAGCTGATGCAATGAGTGACCTTGATTGCCGTCAAGGCTCTGCTGGAGGCGCTGGCTAGACTGGCAGCGCTTTTTCCAGTGCTCCGGGCCTGTTCGAACCGTGCAGGCCAGTGGAGATAGGTTTCTTTGATGAGGAAAACCCATGCAACTGGTCTGCCCGGCAGGCAACCTGCCTGCGCTCAAAGCCGCGGTGCGCCAAGGCGCCGATGCGGTGTATGTCGGCTTTCGCGATGACACCAACGCCCGGCACTTTGCCGGCCTGAATATGGACGACAAGCAGTTCGACGCCGCCGTCGCTCATATCCGCCAGCACAATCGCAAGCTCTATGTCGCGGTCAACACCTACCCACAGCCGCGGGGCTGGGAGCGCTGGCAAAGGGCGGTGGACCGCGCCGCCGACCATGGTGTCGATGCCCTGATCGCAGCTGACCCGGGGGTGCTCGGCTACGCGGCCGAGCGCCACCCGCAGCTAAACCTGCACCTCTCGGTCCAGGGCTCGGCCACCAACGCCAGTGCCCTGGCGTTCTACGCCCAGCACTACAACATCCGCCGCGCCGTGCTGCCGCGGGTGCTGTCGCTGGCCCAGGTGCGCCAGGTGGCTGCCAGCAGCACGGTGCCCATCGAAGTGTTCGCTTTCGGCAGCCTGTGCATCATGGCCGAAGGGCGCTGCCACCTGTCCTCGTACATCACCGGCGAGTCGCCGAACCTGTGTGGCGTCTGCTCGCCGGCCAAGGCGGTGCGCTGGAGCGAAGACGCCGAGGGCCTCAGCGCACGCCTGAGCGAAGTGCTGATCGACCGCTATCAAGCTGACGAGCCCGCCGGTTACCCGACCCTGTGCAAGGGCCGGTTCCTGGTCGGCGGCAAGCGCTTCCACGCCCTGGAAGAACCTACCAGCCTCGACACCCTCGACCTGCTGCCAGAGCTCGCCGCCATGGGTGTCGAGGCGGTCAAGATCGAAGGCCGCCAGCGCAGCCCGGCGTATGTCGAGCAGGTCACCCAGGTCTGGCGCGCCGCGCTCGACGCCCACCGCCTGGCGCCGCAACGCTTCACGGTCAAGGAGCAGTGGCGCCAGGTGCTGGCCGGTTTGTCCGAAGGCAGCCAGACCACCCTGGGTGCTTACCATCGATCATGGCAATGAGGAACTGCACATGAAACTCAGCCTGGGACCCGTGTTGTACTACTGGGACAAAGAACAATTGCGGCGTTTCTACAGCGAGATGTCGGCCTTGCCCCTGGATGTGATTTACCTCGGTGAAACCGTCTGCTCGAAACGCCGGGCGATGAACCTCGACCACTGGCTGGGCCTGGGCCGCGAGCTACAGGCCTGCAGCCCGGCGCAGATCGTGCTGTCGAGCCTGACCCTGATCGAAGCTGCGTCCGAGCTCTCCAGCCTGCGCCGCCTGTGCGACAACGGCGAGCTGCTGGTGGAGGCTAACGACATGGGCGCGGTGCAGTACCTGGCCGAGCGCAAGCTACCGTTCGTGGCCGGGCCGGCGCTGAACCTTTATAACGGCCATGCGGTGGCCAAGCTGCTCGATTGCGGGATGATCCGCTGGGTGCCGCCGGTAGAGTGCTCGGCAGCACTGATTCGCGCGGTGCTCGACCAGGCCGTTGAACTGGGCCGTGAACTGCCCGAGGTCGAGGTCTTCGCCTATGGCCACCTGCCGCTGGCCTATTCGGCGCGCTGCTTTACCGCGCGGGCCGAAAACCGGCCCAAGGATGACTGCCAGTTCTGCTGCATCAACTACCCCGACGGCCTGGCCCTGAGCAGCCAGGAAGGCCAGGCGCTGTTCACCCTCAACGGCATCCAGACCCTGTCCGCCGAAGTCACCAACCTGCTGGCCGACTATGCCGGGTTGCAAGCCTGCGGCGCCGATCTGCTGCGCCTGAGCCCGCGGGCCCAGGGCATGGCCGAGGTGGTCGAGGCCTTTGCCCGGGTGCGTCAGGGCGAGGCGCCGCCGCTGTGCGTCGACGGCTGCAACGGCTACTGGCATGGCCAGGCGGGCATGTTGCGGGTCGAGGAGGTGGGCCTGTGCTGAACCGTGCGCAATGGTTGTTGAAGGGCGCCGACAAGGTTCTGCCCTTGGTGCGCAAGGTGCCGTTCGTGATCCAGCGCGTGGCCTTGCAGCAGGCGCTCAACCGCTGCCTGGCCGAGCCCCTGCGTGACGGCGAGTTCGACCTGCTGCGCGGGCGCTGGTTGTGCCTGCGCATCCCCGATCTGGACCTGACCTGGTACCTGACCCGCAACCGCGAGGGCCTGCAGATCGCCGAGCGGGCCAGGGCCGATGTGACCATTCGCGGCAACTGGCGCGAGTTTCTGTTGCTGGCCAGCCGTCAGGAAGACCCGGACACCCTGTTCTTTCGCCGCCGCCTGGTGATCGAGGGCGACACCGAGCTGGGCCTGACCCTGAAAAACCTGATTGACAGCCTCGACCCCGAGGTATTGCCGGTGTGGTTGTGGCGCAACCTGGAGCGCGCCGGCAAAGGGCTGGCGGCCAGCTGAGGGCAGGGGGCTAGCCTGGCTACCCTGAGTAGCCGGCCAGCTCGTCGGCTTTGAGGATATGGATACTGCGCCGCTCCATGGCGATCAGGCCACGTTCCACCAGGCGGTGCAGGGTGCGCGAAAAGGTCTCCGGCTGGATACCCAGCTTGGAGGCCACCAGGCGTTTGGACACCTGCAACTCGACCCGGCCGCTGTCCGGGTCGCACTCCTGCAGCAAAAAGCTGATCACCCGCCGGCTGGCGCTGGCCGAGGTCAGCGTGTCGATGTCCATGAGGCGCTGGTGCAGGTGGATGCTCATGCTCGCCAGAATCGCCAGGCACACCTGCGGCTGGTCTTCCAGGGCGTTGCGGTAGTGGCCGCCGTCGATGCTGATCAGCACGCAATCCTTGAGCGCCGTGGCGGTCACCGGGTAGCTGCGCGCCTGGCTGAACAGCAGCGCTTCGGCAAAGGTCTGGCCCGGCTGGATGATCTCCACCAGGTGCTCCTGGCCCTCGGCGCTGAGCCGGTACAGCTTGATCTGGCCGCTGACCAGCAAGAAGAAACGCTTGGCCGGATCGCCCTGGTGCATGAGCGTGTCATGGCAGCCCAGGCGCCGGAGCATCGCCAGGGCACAGACGCCTTCGAAGACTTTCTGCGGCAGTTGGCTGAACAGGTGATGGCGACGTAAAACCAGAACGGTAGAAGGGTGGGTCAGCATGGCGTACCTCCGCTGGCGCCTATGGTAAAACCCGTGGCGCCGGCGGCCTATGCCTCTGCCGGTCTACCTCCAAAGGGGCAGTGGGCAAAGGCCGGTTCAGGCGCTGTGGCGCAGGTGCTCCATGGCCCACACCGCCGCCTCCACCCGCGAGCGCAGGCCGAGCTTGTGCAGCAGGTTCTTCACATGCACCTTGACCGTGCCTTCGGTGATCCCCAGCTTGTGGCCGATAACCTTGTTGCTGTAGCCGCTGGCGATGGTCTTCAGCACCTGGCGTTCACGCTCGGTGAGCTCCACGTCCGCCTGGCGCGGTGGTGAGCGCAGTGCCTGGGCCATGACCCGGGTCAACCCCGGGCTGATCACCAGGGCGCCGTTCATGGCGTCGCGGATGTACTGGATCAACAGCTCCGGCTCCATGTCCTTGAGCAGGTAGCCGTCGGCGTCCAGGCGCAGGGCGTCGCGGATATCGTCTTCGGCATCGGACACGGTGAACAGCAGCACCTTGCCGGCAAAGCCCTGGCTGCGCAGGTGGCGCAGGGTTTCGATGCCGTTCATCTGCGGCATGTTGTTGTCCAGCAGCACCAGGTCCGGTTGCAGCGGCGCGATCAGGGCCAGGGCTTCTTCGCCGTGGCTGGCTTCGCCGACGATCTGGAAGTCGTCTTCCAGTTCGAGCATCTGGCGAATGCCACGGCGCATCATCGGGTGGTCGTCGACCAGCAGTATCCGGTAGCGCGGGGAGGGGTTCATACAGGGTTACCTTCGTTCAAGTGCCCGAGAAATTCCGGGCGAAATTCCATCTGTACCCGGGTGCCTTGCGGCGCCCGGCCAACAATGTGCAACTGGCCGCGCAGGCTGCGCGCCCGCTCGTCCATGATGTTCAGGCCATGGTGTTCGCGCAGGTCGTGGGTGCCGCTGAAACCGCGGCCATCATCCTCGATCGACAGGCAGACCTGCTCGCCGTGCTGGCGCAATTGCAACCAGGCGTTCTGCGCATGGGCATGGCGCAGGCAGTTGGACAGCGCCTCGCGGGTGATCTGCAGGATGTGGATCTGTTCGCTGGCCGACAGCTCGAAGGCCAGGCTGTCGACGTGCAGGTGTACCTGGAATTCGCCGCGGCGGGAGAACTCCTCGGCGGTGTCCTTGAGTTCCTGCACCAGGCCGGCATCATGGATCTGCAGGCGGAAGGTGGTGAGCAGTTCGCGCAACTGGCGGTAGGCGTTGTTCAGGCCATCGCGCAACTCGGCAGTGACGTTCTCGAGCGTTGCCACTGGCTCGCCACGGCGCATCAGGGTTTGCATGCGGCTGACCTGCAGCTTCATGTACGACAGCGCCTGGGCCAGCGAATCGTGCAGTTCGCGGGCAATGATTGCGCGCTCTTCGAGCAGCACCAGGCGGTGGTCCTGTTCGCGCTGGCGCTTGAGCGACAGCGAGGTGCCGATCAGGTTGGCCAGGGCCTGGATCAGCTCGGTTTCCCAGGCTTGCGGTTCGTGGCCGTCGATAAAGTGCGCCTTCAGCTCGCCGAGGGTGCTGCCCTGGTTGCTGATGCTGAAGGTGTGGCGGTTGGTGCGCTGGTGCCGCTGGCAACTGGCGCAATCGCTGCTGGCGCAGATCTTGCGGCTGTCGGCGCCATGCAGGGCCAGCAGCTGCTGGGCCGGGGCTTGCAACTGGCCGTGCAGGCACAGCGACAGGCGCAGCCCCGGCAGGCGCTGCTGGAATCGCCGGATCAGCTCATCCAGGCCCTCGGCATTGGCCAGCCGCGTGGCCAGGCTGCGGCTGCTCTGGTACAGCAGTTCAAGGGCGGCGTTGGCCTGCTGCAGGTTGAGGGTTTTTTGCTGCACCTGGCTTTCCAGGGTGCGGTGGGATTGCTCGATGGTTTCGGCCATGGCGTTGAAGCTGGTGGCCAATTCGCCGAGTTCGTCTGCGGACTGATGATTGACCCGCGCCTGGAACTCGCCACGGCGAAAGCGCTGGGTGGCGTCCACCAGTTCCTTGAGCGGCGTGATGACGTTGTATTGCAGCTCATACAAGCCAAACAGCAGGACGATCATGGTGGTGAACAGCGCCGCGCCCTGGATCACTTGCTGCCAGCCCTGCTTATGCTCGCTCTGGCGTTGCAGCAGGCTGACGAACTGGTTGAGCTGGTTGACGAAGGGCAGGGTGCTGGCCTGAAACGTAGCGGCGTCGCCGCGCTGCAAGGCCGGCAACAGGGTTTGCTGCCAGTAGTCCTGCAAACGCTGGTAGCTGGCCTGCAGCTCAAGGTTCTTGCCGTCTTCGAGCACCGCTTGCAGCGCCGGGCTGTTGAGGCGCTGCTGCAGGCTGTCGCGGATGCGCTCGAGCTCGGCGGCCTCGGCACCGGCGGCGAGCTTCCAGCTCAGGTGGTAGGTCTCCATGCGCACCGAGCCTGCGGTGTTGATCGCCGCTGCATCGCCCTGGCTGAACCAGGCGATCAAACCGGCGCTGAGCGAGCTGGCCAGGGCCAGCACGGCAATCAGAATCACCGCCAGGCCGGCGCGCGCGGGCAACGAGCTGCGCAGCCAGCCGATCATGGACGGCGGTCGCAGGCGAGCAGGGGAAAACGGCACATGAAGCACTCCAGAGTGTAGCAGCTGATCGTTTCGCAGCCGGTCCCTGGCGCTCTACCTCTAAAGAGTTTGCAACTGTCAGGCTTCTTGCGATGGCGCTGAGAAACTTGACAAGGCCCTGATAAATAAAGGGTTTAGAGGTTTTTCGGCACTACCTCGTTGGAGGTAGGCAGTACAAGCATAGGCCCAGGGGCGCCAGGGCTTCTTTGATCGGGGTCAAGTTTTATCGGGGTTTGCCTCTCTAGTCTGCCGGCGATGGCTACCTGACTGGAGACCCGAGATGACTCAACCGCGAATACGCCAAGGCCTGGTATTGGGCATGAGTACGCTGGCCTTCACCGTCTGCTTCATGGTCTGGATGATGTTTGCCGTGCTCGGCGTGCCGATCAAGGACCTGCTCCAGCTCAACGAGACCCAGTTCGGCCTGCTGGCCGCCACCCCGGTGCTGACCGGTTCGCTGGTGCGCCTGCCGCTGGGTATGCTCACCGACCGCTTTGGCGGGCGCAGCGTGTTCTTCCTGCTGATGCTCGCCTGTGTGCTGCCGCTGTACCTGATCAGCCACGCCACGGCCTATTGGCAATTCCTGGTCCTGGGTTTGTTCGTCGGCCTGGCCGGTGGTTCGTTCTCGGTGGGCATCGCCTATGTTGCCAAGTGGTTCGAGCAAGACAACCAGGGCCTGGCCATGGGCATCTTCGGCGCCGGCAACGCAGGCGCCGCGGTCACCAAGTTCCTTGCCCCGGCACTGATTGCCGCCGGCAGCTGGCAACTGGTGCCGAAAGTGTTCAGCGCCATCCTGTTCATTACTGCGCTGCTGTTCTGGTTCCTCAGTACCGACAACAAGGCTCACCGCAGCGCCTCGGGGGCGACCCTCGGCGAGCAGCTCAAGGCCCTGGCCGAGCCTGCGGTGTGGCGCTACTGCCAGTACTACTCGATCGTTTTCGGCGGCTATGTGGCCCTGGCGCTGTGGATGACCAAGTACTACGTCCAGGAATACGGCTTCAGCCTGCAAAGCGCGGCGTTGCTGGCCGCCTGCTTCTCGCTGCCGGGCGGTGTGCTGCGCGCCGTCGGCGGCTGGATGTCGGACCGCTGGGGCGCCCAGAGCGTGACCTGGTGGGTGCTGTGGGTCAGCTGGATCTGCCTGTTCCTGCTCTCTTACCCGCAAACCCAGCTGCAGGTGCAGACCATCAATGGCCCGCTGGACTTTCACATCGGCCTGAACCCTGCGCTGTTCACCGTGCTGCTGTTTGTCATGGGCATTGCCTTCGCCTTCGGCAAGGCCTCGGTGTTCAAGTACATCGCCAACGACTACCCGCAGAACATGGGCGCGGTGTCCGGCATCGTCGGCCTGGCGGGCGGTCTGGGTGGCTTCATTCTGCCGATCCTGTTCGGCGCGCTGGTCGACCTCACCGGCGTGCGTTCCTCCTGCTTCATGTTGATGTACGGCGTGGTCTGGGTGTCGCTCACCTGGATGTACCTCAGCGAAATCCGCAAGCGCCCGCTGCTGGGCAAACAGCCGCCAGCCGTCGCCGCCCCGTTTTCCAGTATTGCCCAAGGAGAAGACCATGTCGGTTCTTAAACAGCCTGACCAAGGCCCGGTGATTCACGACTGGCGCCCCGAAGACCCCGCGTTCTGGGGCCGTAGCGGCAAGAAGACCGCCACCCGCAACCTGTGGATCTCGATCCCCGCACTGCTGCTGGCCTTCGCCGTGTGGATGGTGTGGAGCACGGTGATCGTGCGCCTGAATGCCATCGGCTTCAGCTTCAGCACCGACCAGCTGTTCTGGCTGGCGGCCTTGCCCGGGCTCTCGGGGGCGACCTTGCGGGTGTTCTACTCGTTCATGGTGCCGATCTTCGGCGGCCGGCGCTGGACCGCGCTGAGCACCGCTTCGCTGCTGGCGCCGTCGCTGTGGATGGGCTTTGCCGTGCAAGACCCGAACACCCCCTACAGCGTGTTTGTGATCATCGCGCTGCTGTGCGGTTTCGGCGGCGGCAACTTCGCTTCGAGCATGTCCAATATCAGCTTTTTCTACCCCAAGTCGCAGCAGGGCACCGCCCTGGGCCTGAACGCCGGCCTGGGTAACCTTGGCGTTTCGGTGATGCAGTTCAGCGTGCCGCTGGTGATTACCTTCGGCCTGTTCGGCGCCCTCGGTGGCCAGCCGCAGGCGCTCACCGACGGCGGCCAGCTGTGGCTGCAGAACGCAGGTTTCATCTGGGTGCCGTTCATTGTCCTGGTCACCGTACTGGCCTGGTTCGGCATGAACGACCTGTCCAGCGCCAAGGCCTCGTTCAGCGAGCAGGCGGTGATCTTCAAGCGCAAGCACAACTGGCTGATGTGCTGGCTGTACCTGGCCACCTTCGGCTCGTTCATCGGTTTTTCCGCAGCCTTTCCGCTGCTGATCAAGACCGCTTTCCCGCAGGTCAATGCCCTGACCTTCGCCTTCCTCGGCCCGCTGGTCGGCGCCCTGGTACGGCCGCTGGGCGGCTGGCTGGCGGACAAGCTCGGCGGCGCGCGGGTGACCCTGTGGAACTTCGTGCTGATGATCGTCATGGTCTTCGGCGTGCTGGCGTTCATCCCCGCCCAGGGCGAGAGCGGCAACTTCTACGGTTTCCTCGGCATGTTCATGCTGCTGTTCATCACCACCGGCATCGGCAACGGTTCGACCTTCCGCATGATCCCGGTGATCTTTCGCACCCTGCACGAACAGGCCGCCAGCGGCAAAGGCGCCGCTGCCCGCGAACAGGCGCTGAAAAACGCCGGCAAGGAATCGGCCGCAGTGCTCGGCTTCAGCTCGGCGATGGGCGCCTTCGGCGCGTTCTTCATCCCCAAGACCTTCGGCACTTCCATGGCCCTGACCGGTGGCCCGCAGATGGCCTTCTACCTGTTCGTCGGCTTTTACCTGAGCTGCATCGTCGTGACCTGGTGGTGGTACGCGCGCAAAGGCGCCGCGACCCCCTGCTGACAGAACCCGAATTCACACCTTGCCCGGGCGGGGCGCAGAACCCCGCAGCCGCAAGCCTGAGAGGAAAGCACCATGAGTCATTTACTGGATCAACTGCGGTTCTTCAATCGCAAGCAAGGCGAGTTTGCCGACGGTCATGGCGAGACCCGCAAAGAGTCGCGCGACTGGGAGAACGTCTACCGTTCGCGCTGGCAGTACGACAAGATCGTGCGCTCCACCCACGGGGTCAACTGCACCGGCTCCTGCTCGTGGAAGATCTACGTGAAAAACGGCCTGATCACCTGGGAAACCCAGCAGACCGATTACCCGCGCACCCGCAACGACCTGCCCAACCACGAGCCGCGCGGCTGCCCGCGGGGGGCCAGCTACAGCTGGTACATCTACAGTGCCAACCGCCTGAAGTACCCGAAGATCCGCAAGCCGCTGCTCAAATTGTGGCGTGAGGCGCGCCAGAGCCTGGCGCCGGTCGAAGCCTGGGCGAGCATCGTCGAGAACAAGGCCAAGGCCGACAGCTACAAGAGCAAGCGCGGCATGGGCGGCTTCATTCGCTCCAGCTGGGATGAAGTCACCGAGATCATCGCCGCCGCCAACGTCTACACCATCAAGCAGTACGGCCCCGACCGGGTAGTGGGCTTCTCGCCGATCCCGGCGATGTCGATGGTCAGCTACGCCGCCGGTGCCCGCTACCTGTCGCTGCTGGGCGGCACCTGCCTGAGCTTCTACGACTGGTACTGCGACCTGCCGCCGGCCTCGCCGATGGTCTGGGGCGAGCAGACCGACGTGCCGGAATCGGCCGACTGGTACAACTCCAACTACATCATCGCCTGGGGCTCCAACGTTCCGCAGACCCGCACCCCCGATGCGCATTTTTTCACCGAGGTGCGCTACAAGGGCACCAAGACCGTGGCCATCACCCCCGACTATTCGGAAGTGGCCAAGCTCACCGACCTCTGGCTCAACCCCAAGCAGGGCACCGACGCGGCCTTGGCCCAGGCTTTCAACCATGTGATCTTCAAGGAATTTCACCTCGACCGGCCCAGCGCCTACTTTACCGAGTACGCCAAGCGCTACACCGACCTGCCGGTGCTGGTATTGCTCAAGCCGATGCTCGGCACCGCGCCGGGCAACGGCTATCAGCCGGACCGCTTCCTGCGCGCCTCGGACCTGGCCGACAACCTTGGCCAGGACAACAACCCGGAATGGAAAACCATCGCCGTCAATGCCGACGGCGAGCTGGTCTCGCCCCAGGGCTCGATTGGCTACCGCTGGGGCGAGCAGGGCAAGTGGAACATCCTTGCCCGTGAAGGCGGCGAAGGCCGCGAGATCGACCTGACCCTCAGCCTGATCGGCGGCGATGTCGCCGAAGTGGCCTTCCCGTACTTTGCCGGCGAAAGCCATGAGCACTTCCAGCATGTCGCCGGCGACGCGGTGCAGTACCGCCGCGTGCCGGTGCGCAGCCTGACCCTGGCCGACGGCAGCCAGGTCAAGGTCGCCACGGTGTTCGACCTGTCGGCGGCCAACCTTGCCATCGACCGTGGCCTGGGCGGCGCCAACGTGGCCCGCGACTACGATGACGCCAGCGTGCCCGGCACGCCGGCCTGGCAGGAGCAGATCACCGGCGTCAGCCGCGAGAAAGCCATCCAGATCGCCCGCGAGTTTGCCGACAACGCCGACAAGACCCGTGGCCGCTCGATGATCATCGTCGGCGCGGCGATGAACCACTGGTACCACATGGACATGAACTACCGCGGGCTGATCAACATGCTCATGCTCTGCGGTTGCGTCGGCCAGACCGGTGGCGGCTGGGCCCACTACGTCGGCCAGGAAAAACTGCGCCCGCAGTGCGGCTGGCTGCCCCTGGCCTTCGGCCTGGACTGGAGCCGGCCGCCACGGCAGATGAACGGCACCAGCTTCTTCTACGCCCACAGCTCGCAATGGCGTCACGAGAAGATGAGCATGCACGACGTGCTCTCGCCGCTGGCCGACAAGCGCGAGTTTCCCGAACACGCCCTGGACTACAACATCCGCGCCGAACGCGCCGGCTGGCTGCCCAGCGCGCCGCAGCTCAACACCAACCCGCTTAACATCTGCCGCGACGCCGCCGCAGCCGGCATGGCGCCCAAGGACTACGTGGTCAAGGGCCTGCACGAAGGCAGCCTGCGCTTTGCCTGCGAGCAGCCGGACAACCCGGTGAACTTCCCGCGCAACATGTTCATCTGGCGGTCCAATCTGCTTGGCTCCTCGGGCAAGGGCCACGAGTACATGCTCAAGTACCTGCTCGGCACCCGCAACGGGGTGATGAACGAAGACATCGGCCAGGTTGGCGACTGCAAGCCGCAAGAGGCCGAATGGGTCGACGACGGCGCCATCGGCAAGCTCGACCTGGTGACTACCCTGGATTTTCGCATGTCCTCGACCTGCGTGTACTCCGACATCGTCCTGCCGACCGCGACCTGGTACGAGAAGGACGACATGAACACTTCGGACATGCACCCGTTCATCCACCCGCTGTCGGCAGCCATCGACCCGGCCTGGGAATCGCGCTCGGACTGGGAGATCTACAAGGGCATCGCCAAGGCCTTCTCGGCCATGGCCGAGGGGCACCTGGGCGTCGAGCAGGACCTGGTCACCGTGCCGCTGATGCATGACAGCGTCGGCGAGCTGGCCCAGCCGTTTGGCGGCACCGACTGGAAAACCGCCGGTGTTGCGCCGCAGCCGGGCAAGAACGCACCGAACCTGCAGGTGGTCGAGCGTGATTACCCGAACATCTACAAGCAGTTCACCTCGCTGGGCCCGCTGCTGGAAAAACTCGGCAACGGCGGCAAGGGCATCAACTGGAACACCGATGAAGAAGTGAAGTTCCTCGGTGAGTTGAACTACCGCGAAGTCGAGGCGGGCATCAGCCACGGCCGGCCGAAAATCGACACCGCCATCGACGCTGCCGAAGTGATCCTCTCGCTGGCCCCGGAAACCAATGGCCACGTGGCGGTCAAGGCCTGGGCGGCGCTGTCGCAGTTCACCGGCATCGACCACAGCCACCTGGCGCTGTCCAAGGCCCACGAAGCGATCCGCTTTCGCGACATCCAGGCGCAGCCGCGCAAGATCATCTCCAGCCCGACCTGGTCGGGGCTCGAGGACGATCACGTCAGCTACAACGCCGGCTACACCAACGTCCACGAGAACATCCCGTGGCGCACCATCACCGGCCGCCAGCAGTTCTACCAGGATCACCCGTGGATGCAGGCGTTCGGCGAGCAGTTGATGAGCTACCGGCCACCGGTCAACACCCGGACCATCGCCGGGGTGAAGGACAAGCGCAGCAACGGCGAGACCGAGATCGTCCTCAACTGGATCACCCCGCACCAGAAGTGGGGCATCCACAGCACCTACAGCGACAACCTGCTGATGCTCACCCTCAGCCGTGGCGGGCCGATTGTCTGGCTCTCGGAAATCGACGCGAAGAAGGCCGGCATCGAGGACAACGACTGGATCGAGTGCTTCAACGCCAACGGCGCACTGACCGCGCGGGCGGTGGTCAGCCAGCGGGTCAAGGAGGGCATGGTGATGATGTACCACGCCCAGGAACGGATCGTGAACGTGCCTGGCGCCGAGACCACCAAGACCCGCGGCGGCCACCACAACTCGGTCACCCGCGTGGTGCTCAAGCCGACCCACATGATCGGCGGCTACGCGCAACAGGCCTATGGCTTCAACTATTACGGCACGGTCGGCTGCAACCGCGACGAATTCGTCGTGGTGCGCAAGATGGCCAAGGTCGACTGGCTCGACGGCTCGCGCGGCGATGAGCTGCCACGTCCGCTGCCGACCGAGATGGAATAAGGAGTGCTGTCATGAAGATCCGTTCACAAATCGGCATGGTCCTCAACCTGGACAAATGCATCGGCTGCCACACTTGCTCGATCACCTGCAAGAACGTCTGGACCAGCCGCGAAGGCATGGAATACGCCTGGTTCAACAACGTCGAATCCAAGCCCGGGGTCGGCTACCCGAAAGAGTGGGAAAACCAGGACAAGTGGAAGGGCGGCTGGCTGCGCAATGCCAACGGCACGATCAACCCGCGCATCGGCGGCAAGTTCCGGGTGCTGGCGAACATCTTCGCCAACCCCGACCTGCCGAGCCTGGATGACTATTACGAGCCGTTCGACTTCGACTACCAGCACCTGCACACCGCGCCCCTGGGCGAGCACCAGCCGACTGCGCGGCCGCGCTCGGTGGTGTCCGGCAAGCGCATGGAAAAGATCGAATGGGGGCCGAACTGGGAAGAGATCCTTGGCACCGAGTTCGCCAAGCGGCGCAAGGACAAGAATTTCGACCAGATCCAGGCCGACATTTATGGTGAGTACGAAAACACCTTCATGATGTACCTGCCGCGCCTATGCGAGCACTGCCTCAATCCTGCGTGTGCGGCGTCCTGCCCGAGCGGGGCGATCTACAAGCGCGAAGAGGACGGTATCGTCCTTATCGACCAGGAAAAATGCCGCGGCTGGCGCATGTGCATCAGCGGCTGCCCGTACAAGAAGATCTACTTCAACTGGAAGAGCGGCAAATCCGAGAAGTGCATCTTCTGCTACCCGCGCATCGAAGCCGGCATGCCTACGGTGTGCGCCGAAACCTGCGTCGGCCGCATCCGCTACCTCGGCGTGCTGCTGTATGACGCCGACCGCATTGCCGAGGTGGCCAGCACCGCCAACGAGCACGACTTGTACGAGAAGCAGCTGGAAATCTTCCTCGATCCCAACGACCCGGCGGTGATCCGCCAGGCCCTGGAGGACGGCGTACCGCAGTCGGTGATCGACGCCGCGCAACGCTCGCCGGTGTACAAGATGGCCGTCGACTGGAAGCTGGCGCTGCCGCTGCACCCGGAATACCGCACCTTGCCGATGGTCTGGTACGTGCCGCCACTGTCGCCGATCCAGAACGCCGTAGCCGCTGGCACCGTGGGCATGAACGGGGTGATCCCGGATGTCGACAGCTTGCGTATTCCGCTGCGCTACCTGGCCAACCTGCTGACCGCCGGTGACGAAAAGCCGGTGAAGCGCGCCCTCAAGCGCCTGCTGGCCATGCGCGCCTACAAGCGTGCCGAGCAGGTCGAAGGGGTTCAGGACTTGCAGGTGCTGGAGGACGTCGGTTTGAGCGTCAACCAGGTCGAGGAAATGTACCGCTACCTGGCCATCGCCAACTACGAAGACCGCTACGTGGTGCCCAGTGCCCACCGCGAAGAGGCCATGAGCGACGCTTTCGCCGAGCGCTCCGGTTGCGGCTTCAGCTTCGGCAGCGGTTGCAGCGGCAGCTCCGACACCAACCTGTTCGGGGCGAAGAAGGCCAACCGCCGCGAGATCCTCAAAACCGTACAGCTGTGGGAGGAATGAGCATGCGCATCCTTAAAGTGATTTCGCTGCTGCTCGATTACCCGAACGAAGCCCTGGTGGCCGGCCGCGACGAACTGGAGCAGGCGATCATCCAGGCGCGGGAGATCAGCCCGCGTCAGCGCGGCGCGCTGTTCGAGCTGCTGGAGCTGATCTGCAACAACGACCTGATGGATGGCCAGGAACATTACGGCGCGTTGTTCGGCCGTGGCCGTTCGCTGTCGCTGCTGCTGTTCGAGCATGTGCATGGCGAGTCCCGCGACCGTGGCCAGGCCATGGTCGACATGCTTGCCCAGTACGAAGCGGCGGGCTTTGCCATCGGCGTCAAGGAGCTGCCGGACTACATCCCGCTGTACCTGGAGTACCTGTCGACCCGCGAAGACCTCGAGGCCCGCGAGGGCCTGGCCGATGTCGCGCACCTGCTGGCGCTGCTCGCCGCACGCCTGGAGGAGCGCGAGAGCGCCTACGCCAGTTGCTTCCGGGCGCTGCTGCAGATTGCCGGCGCCGAGCCGCACCAGGCGGTGGCTGATTTGCGCGAGCAGGTCGCCGCCGAGCAACGCGATGATTCTCTCGAAGCCCTGGACAAGATCTGGGAAGAGGAGGCGGTGGACTTTCTCAAGGCTGAGCAGCAAGAGCGTTGCAGCTCGCTGCCAAGCGCCCCGGGCAAGGCCCGGGAAGAAAGCGCGGTGCCGCTGCACTGGGTCGATTTTCAGCATCAAGGCCAGGCCGCTGCGCCGGCCGGGGAGGTGGGTAATGTCTAAGTGGAACCTGTTGATGTTCGGGGTCTATCCCTATGTCGCCCTGGCGATCTGCTTGCTCGGCAGTTGGGCGCGGTTTGACCTCTCGCAGTACAGCTGGAAGGCCGGCTCCAGCCAGATGCTCGACCAGCGCGGCATGCGCGTGGCGAGCAACCTGTTCCATATCGGCGTGCTGTTTGTTCTGGCCGGGCACTTCGTCGGCCTGCTGACCCCGGCGTCGGTCTACCACCATGTGATCAGCACCGAGCACAAGCAACTGCTGGCGATGGTCTCTGGTGGTTTCTTCGGCCTGCTGTGCCTGATCGGCCTGATCATGCTGCTGCACCGGCGCCTGACCGAGCCACGGGTGCGGGCGACTTCCAGCACGTCGGACATTCTCATCTTGCTGGTATTGCTCGCACAACTGGTGCTCGGCCTGCTGACCATTGTCGCTTCCACCGGCCATATGGACGGCTCGGTGATGGTCATGCTGGCTGACTGGGCGCAGAACACCGTGCTGCTGCGCCCGGTTGACGCGGCGGCGGCAATCGCCCCGGTGAGCCTGGTGTACAAGCTGCACGTGCTGCTGGGCCTGACCTTGTTCGTGCTATTCCCCTTCACCCGCCTGGTGCACATCGTCAGCGCGCCGGTGTGGTACCTCGGCCGGCGTTATCAGATCGTCCGGCAGAAAGCCTGAGGAGGTTGCCATGACTCATGCAAGCGAGGCGCAACTGATTGCCAGCAGCGAACAGCAGTGGCCGGTCATCAGCGTCAATGACGTGGTCATCAGCCAGCAGGCCCTGGCCCAGGAGCTGCAATACCACCCGGCCAAGGATCGTGAGGAGGCCGTGTACATGGCCGCCCGCGCCCTGGTGATCCGCGAGCTGCTGCAGCAGCGCATCGCCGAACTGGGGCTGGCGCTGCAGGTGGCGGCGGGCGAGAACCAGGAAGAAGCGGCCACGCGGTTGCTGCTGGAGCGCGAAGTGCAGGTGCCCAGCTGTGACGAGGCCACCTGCCTGCGCTACTACCACAGCAATCGCGGGCGCTTTCACAGCGCACCGCTGTTGGCGGTGCGGCACATCCTGCTCGAATGCGCGCCGGACGATGCCGAGGCGCGTAGCCTGGCACTGGTGCAAGCCGAAATCCTCCACGAACGGCTGCAGCAGTTCCCCGAGCAGTTCGCCGAGCTTGCGCAAAAGTACTCGGCCTGCCCGTCGAAGGCCCAGGGCGGCGAGCTGGGGCAGATCAGCAAGGGCCAGACCGTGCCGGAGCTGGAGCGCCAGTTGTTCACCCTGGCGCCGGGGCTGGCCGTCAAGCCACTGGAAAGCCGCTACGGCTGGCACCTGGTCAGTGTCGACCAACGCATCGAAGGCCAGGCCTTGCCCTACGAGGCAGTGGCCCCGGCGATCCGCACCCAGTTGCAGCAAGGCGTGTGGCAGAAGGCGTTGGTCCAGTACCTGCAAACCCTGATCGGCGCCGCCGACATTCGCGGCATCCGCTTGCAGGGCGCCGACTCACCGCTGGTGCAATAAGGGGACACTGATGAGCGCTGTGATGCAGGACGGCTTCGGGCGGCAGATCGATTACCTGCGCATGTCGGTGACCGATCGTTGTGATTTTCGCTGTGTGTACTGCATGGCCAAGCACATGACCTTCTTGCCGCGCCAGCAAGTGCTGACCCTCGAGGAATTGCGGCGCCTGGCCACACTGTTCGTCGGCCAGGGCGTGCGCAAGATCCGCCTGACCGGCGGCGAGCCACTGATTCGCCCCGGCATCGTCGAGCTGTGCCGTGACATTGCTGCCTTGCCGGGCCTGCGTGAGCTGGTGATGACCAGCAATGGCTCGCAACTGCAGCGCTTGGCCCGGCCGCTGGTAGAGGCCGGGGTCAAGCGCATCAACATCAGCCTCGACAGCCTGGATTCCGAGCGCTTTCGGGCGATTACCCGCACGGGTGATCTGGATCAGGTGCTGCGCGGCATCGAGGCGGCAAGTGATGCCGGTTTCGAGGGCATCAAGCTCAACTGCGTGGTGATGAAGGGGCGCAACTTCGATGAGGTGCTGGCGCTGCTGCAGTACGCCATCGACCAGGGCATCGACATCACCTTCATCGAAGAAATGCCCCTGGGCGAGGTTGGGCGTTCTCGTGGCGAGTCGTTCTGTTCCAGTGACGAGGTGCGGGCGCTGATTGCCAGCCGCCACGCCTTGCTCGACAGCGCCGAAAACAGCGGCGGGCCGGCGCGTTACGTGCGCCTGGCCCGGCACCCGGCGACGCGTATCGGTTTTATCTCGCCCAACAGCCACAACTTTTGCGCCACGTGCAACCGCGTGCGAATGACCGTGGAAGGGCGTTTGCTGCTGTGCCTGGGGCAGGAGGATTCGCTGGATCTGCGTGGCTTGTTGCGGCGCTATCCGCTGGATGACCAGCCGATCATCAACGCCCTGCAACAGGCATTGCGGCGCAAGCCGCTGCGCCATGATTTCGATGCGCAGGGTGAGGTGCAGATTTTGCGGTTCATGAACATGAGCGGGGGCTGAGGGTGGCTGTACTGGCTTCATCGCTGGCAAGGCCAGCTCCCACCGGGCTCCGTGTACGCCGATCCATTGTGGCAGCCGGCCTTGCCGGCGATGAGGCCGGTGCAGTCAGCACAAGAGGTGTCGCCTGGATTACGACCGCTGCGCGCTCGATCGCTGGCAAGGCCAGCTCCTACAGGTCCGGTGCATGCAGGTCCATCGTGGCAGCCGGCCTTGCCGGCGATGAGGCCGGTGCAGCCAGCACAAGAGGTGTTGACTGGATTACGACCGCTGCGCGCTCGATCGCCGGCAAGGCCAGCTCCTACAGGTCCGGTGCATGCAGGTCCATTGTGGGAGCCGGCCTTGCCGGCGATGAGGCCGGTGCAGTCAGCACATCAGGAGCGGCTGAATTGCGACCGCTTCGCGCTCGATCGCTGGCAAGGCCAGCTCCTACAGGTCCGTTGCATGCAGGTCCATTGTGGCAGCCGGCCTTGCCGGCGATGAGGCCGGTGCAGCCAGCACAAGAGGTGTTGACTGGATTACGACCGCTGCGCGCTCGATCGCCGGCAAGGCCAGCTCCTACGGGGCCCGCGTACATAGGTCCATTGTGGGAGCCGGCCTTGCCGGCGATGAGGCCGGTGCAGTCAGCACAAGAGGTGTTGACTGGATTACGACCGCTGCGCGCTCGATCGCCGGCAAGGTCAGCTCCTACAGGTCCGGTGCATGCAGGTCCATTGTGGGAGCCGGCCTTGCCGGCGATGAGGCCGGTGCAGCCAGCACAAGAGGTGTTGACTGGATTACGACCGCTGCGCGCTCGATCGCTGGCAAGGCCAGCTCCTACAGGTCCGGTGCATGCAGGTCCATCGTGGCAGCCGGCCTTGCCGGCGATGAGGCCGGTGCAGTCAGCACAAGAGGTGTTGGCTGGATTGCGACCGCTGCGCGCTCGATCGCCGGCAAGGCCAGCTCCTACAGGTCCGGTGCATGCAGGTCCATTGTGGCAGCCGGCCTTGCCGGCGATGAGGCCGGTGCAGTCAGCACATCAGGAGTGGCTGAATTGCGACCGCTTCGCGCTCGATCGCCGGCAAGGCCAGCTCTCACCGGGCTCCGTGTACGCCGATCCATTGTGGGAGCAACTGTCTTGATCAGGTTGTTTGCACAACCTGTCAACCTTGATATCGATCAATTTCTTTCACCCGCTTTACCCGTAGCCTGCACTGCATATTGTGTTTTCAGGTTATTGAATATCTATATGTAGTGTCTGGAGGACAAATGCACAGCACGCTGATCAGGGTAGGGCACAACCGGTTGCACAAGCGCGATGGCAGCCTGGTGGCCTTCGATGCCGACAAGATCCGCCAGGCGTTGATCGCCGCCGGCAAGGCCACTGGCGAATACGCCGAAGCCGAGGCTGACGGTTTGCTCGACGCGGTATTGGCGCATCTGGAAGGCTATTCGAAACTGCACGTCGAGCAGATCCAGGACCGGGTCGAGCGGGTGCTGATGGACGCCGGGCACTTCCTTTCGCTACGCGCCTACATCGTTTACCGCGAACAGCACGGGCGCCTGCGCCGCGACCGCAAGACCCTGGTCGAAGTCGCCACCTCGATGAACGAATACCTCAACCGCGAAGACTGGCGGGTGCAGGCCAACGCCAACCAGGGTTATTCCCTCGGCGGCCTGGTGCTCAATGTTTCCGGCAAGGTCACCGCCAACTACTGGCTCGACGAGGTCTACAGCGAAGCCATCGGCCGCGCCCACCGCGAGGGCGACCTGCATATTCATGACCTCGACATGCTCGCCGGCTACTGCGCCGGCTGGTCGCTGCGCAGCCTGCTGCACGAGGGCCTCAATGGCGTGCCCGGGCGGGTCGAGGCCGGGCCGCCCAAGCACCTGAGCAGCGCCCTGGGACAGATGGTCAACTTTCTCGGCACCCTGCAAAACGAGTGGGCCGGGGCCCAGGCCTTCAGCTCCTTCGACACTTACCTGGCACCCTACGTGCGCAAGGACCGGCTGAGCTATGAAGAAGTGCGCCAGGCCCTCCAGGAGTTCATCTACAACCTCAACGTGCCGTCGCGCTGGGGTACGCAAACGCCGTTTACCAACCTGACCTTCGACTGGGTCTGTCCGCAGGACCTGCGCGAGCAGATCCCGGTGATCGGCGGCGAAGAAATGCCCTTTGCCTACGGCGAGCTGCAAGCGGAGATGGACCTGCTCAACCGTGCCTACATCGAAGTGATGCAGGCCGGCGACGCCAAGGGCCGGGTGTTCACTTTCCCGATCCCGACCTACAACATCACCCACGACTTTCCCTGGGACAGCGACAACGCCGAGCGCCTGTTCGCCATGACCGCGCGCTATGGTCTGCCGTACTTCCAGAACTTCCTCAACTCGGACATGCAGCCCAACCAGGTGCGCTCGATGTGCTGCCGCCTGCAACTGGATGTGCGCGAACTGCTCAAACGTGGCGGCGGCCTGTTCGGCTCGGCCGAGCAGACCGGCTCGCTGGGGGTGGTGACTATTAACTGCGCGCGCCTGGGCTACCTGTACAAGGGCGACATCAGCGGCCTGTTGCAGCGTCTGGATGCGCTGATGGAGCTGGCCATGGAGAGCCTTGAGGTCAAGCGCAAGGTGATCCAGCACCACATGGATGCCGGGCTCTATCCGTACACCAAGCGCTACCTGGGCACCCTGCGTAATCACTTCTCGACCATCGGCGTCAACGGCCTGCACGAAATGCTGCGCAACTTCAGCGACGAGCAGATGGGTCTGCACACCGCCCAGGGCCGGCGCTTTGCCCTGAACCTGCTGGACCATGTGCGCGCCACCCTGGTGCGTTTTCAGGAAGAAACCGGCCACCTGTACAACCTCGAAGCCACCCCGGCCGAGGGCACCACCTACCGCTTCGCCAAGGAAGACCTCAAGCGTTTCCCCGACATCCTCCAGGCCGGCTGCAGCCAGGCGCCGTACTACACCAACTCCTCGCAACTGCCGGTGGGTTATACCGACGATCCGTTCGAGGCCCTGGAGCTGCAGGACGAGCTGCAATGCAAGTACACCGGCGGCACCGTGCTGCACCTGTACATGGCCGAGCGGATCTCCTCGGCCCAGGCCTGCAAGCAACTGGTGCGCAGGGCCCTGGAGCGCTTCCGCCTGCCATACCTGACCATCACTCCGACGTTTTCCATCTGCCCGGTACACGGCTACCTGGATGGCGAACACGAGTTCTGCCCCAAGTGCGACGAGGCGCTGTTGCTGGCTCAGCAACAGGGCAGCGTGCATTGACTGCGTTTTACCCTCAACAGCAAGGAGCTTCATCATGACTGCACAGCAAACCCTGCCGACGGCGCAACGCCAACGGTGCGAAGTCTGGACCCGGGTCATGGGCTATCACCGCCCGGTGTCGGCGTTCAACCCCGGCAAACAGTCCGAGCACCACGAGCGGCTGCACTTCAATGAGGGCGCGGCAACGGCCGGGCATCCATGAGTCGAGCGCTACGGGTCGGGGGCATGGTGCCCCTGACCACCCTCGATTACCCCGGCAGGCTCGCCTGCGTGCTGTTCTGCCAGGGCTGCGCCTGGCGCTGCCGTTACTGCCACAACCCGCAACTGATCCCGCCCCGGGGCCGTGATGAACTGCCCTGGGCGCAGGTGCTGGCGTTTTTGCAGCGTCGCCGCGGCTTGCTCGACGCCGTGGTGTTCAGCGGCGGCGAAGCGACCCTGCAGGACAGCCTGCCCGAGACCATGGCCCAGGTGCGGGCCATGGGCTTTGCCATCGGCCTGCACAGTGCCGGGATCAAGCCCGAGGCGTTTGCCCGGGCATTGCCTGGGGCCGACTGGGTCGGCTTTGACGTCAAGGCGCTGGCCGAAGACTGCCAGCTGGTTACCGGCGTGCGCGGCAGTGGCCAGGCCAACTGGCGCAGCCTGGATTACCTGCTGGCCAGCGGCGTCGACTACGAATGCCGCACCACGGTGCACTGGCACCTGATTGATCCCCCGCGACTCCTCACCCTGGCCCGGCGCTTGAATGCGCTTGGGGTCCAACGCTTTGTCGTGCAGCGGGTACGCACGGCACGCATGCTCGATCCGCAGCTGCCCGGTGCTTCGGCACACAGATTGCTACCCGAGCTGTGGGACACCCTCCACACGCTGTTTCCCGCGTTTGAAGTACGCGACTAGTAAGGCTTTGAAATGACCAGATTGACCACAGCACAACGTATCCTCATCGGCTTTGCCATTGCGCCCCTGGCGCTCCTGGGCCTGGCCTTCTATGCCCTGCACGACCTGGCCACGCTCAAGGAGCAGGCGGTGGTGATCGTCAAACAGGACTGGCCGAAGATCGAGCCGATCATGGTTATTGCCACCGGGGTGCGCGATAACGCGCGCAACACCCGCGACCTGTTGCTCGACAAGGACAACCTGCAGGTGCAGCAGGCCATCGACACCACCAAGCAGCGCATCAGTCAGGCCCTGGCAACGCTTGAGCCGTTGTTCTACCTGCCCGAGGGCAAGGCGGCCTACGCTGCGCTGAAAGCCAGCCGCGAAACCTATGTCGCGGCCTTCACCCAGGTGCAGACGCTGATTCGCCAGGGCGACGCGCAGGCGGCCATGGCCCAGCTCAAGCAAAACGTGGTACCCGCCGAGCACGAGGTTTACCAGCACCTGGAAAGCCTGATGGCCTTGCAGGGGCAGATCTTTGTCGAGCGCGAGCAGGCCGCCCAGGCCCTGTACAACGATGCGTGGCTGAACATGCTCGGCCTGGTCGTGCTGTGCCTGCTGGCGGTGATCGCCGCCGCGCTGCTGGTAACTCGCAGCGTCACCCGGCCGCTGGGCGGCGAGCCGGATACCGCCGCGCGGGTGCTCAGCCAGATCGCCGAGGGCGACCTGACCATCGCGGTGCCGACCCATGGCAGTGCCGACGGCAGCGTGATGCGCAACATGCAGCAGATGCAGCAGAGCCTGAACAGCATGGTCAAGTACATCGCAGCCTCGGTGGAGCGGGTCGCCAGTTCCTCCGAGGAACTCAGCGCAGTCAGCAGCCAGACCAGCAGCAGCCTGCAGTTGCAGGGCCTGGAAATCGAACAGGCGGCTGCCGCGGTCAATGAGATGACCGCAGCGGTGGACGAAGTGGCGCGCAACGCGGTGAGTACCAGCGAAGCCTCGAAGGTCTCCGAACAAACCGCCCAGCGTGGTCGTGAACAGGTGCGCGAGACGGTCGCCTCGATCAGCACCCTGGCCGATGGCGTCAGCGATACTTCCGCACGCATTCAGCAACTGGCCGGGCGCGTGCAGGACATCAGCACCGTGCTGGATGTGATTCGCAGCATCGCCGAACAGACCAACCTGCTGGCGCTCAACGCCGCCATCGAAGCAGCCCGCGCCGGTGATGCCGGGCGCGGCTTTGCCGTGGTCGCCGACGAGGTGCGGGCCCTGGCCCATCGCACCCAGGTGTCGACCCAGGAGATCGAGCAGATGATCGGCAACATCCGGCAGGACACCAGCGAGGCGGTGACCGCCATGCTCAGCAGCAGCGAGCTGGTGCACACCACCCTGGATGTGGCCCAGCGTGCCGGCGAAGCGCTGGAGGCGATCACCCGGTCGATTTCGCAGATCAACGAGCGCAACCTGATGATCGCCAGCGCCACCGAAGAGCAGGCCCTGGTGGCCCGCGAGGTGGACCGCAACCTGGTGGGCATTCGCAACCTCTCTGAGCAGGTTCTGCTCGGCGCGCAACACACCGACACCGCCGGCCAGGACCTGGCGCAGATGGCCGGCAGCCTGAGCCAGACCGTGGCGCGCTTCAAGGTGTGATTTCAGTCTCGATCACGTGCCCTTGATCTGTATCAAGGGCAAACCCGGCACTGGGCAGTAGCGTGAAAGCGCGCCCATTGCCGGTCGGAGGTCGTTCATGGCCAAGCCTTTTCCCATCAACCCCAAGCACCCCGAGCGTATCTGCTGGGGTTGTGACCGCTACTGCGCGGCCAACGCCCTGGCCTGCGGCAACGGCGCCGACCGCACCATGCATCCGGTGGAAATGTTCGGTGAGGACTGGAACGAGCAGGGTGACTATGGCTTGGCGCTGCCGGAGGATAACGATGGCGCTACAGACCAGGCAGCACTAGTTAAATAGCACCTGCGCGGATCGCAGCTGAGTTCTGCTGCTGACTTTTCCAGTACCAGGAAGTCAGCATGAACGACCACGACGATGCCTCGATTGACAGTTTTATCGCCCAGCGCCTGCCAAGCTGGCTACGGGATGCGCCGCTGGCCGCTGTCCAAGCCCTGCAGCAGAGCATGGGCGACAATCAGCGCGCCCAGATGCCGATGCAGGCGCTGCTCGACCAGTTGCAGCCTCTCGAAGACTTTGCCGCCCCGCTGTTGAACGCCGCCCTGGGCAGGCGCATTGCCCAGCGGGTCAATGTACGCAGCTGGCGCCTGCGCCTGGTGCGGCGCGTTCTCGATGGATTGCCGCAAGCGTCGCTGCCGCCGGTTTTCCGGGTGGTGACCACTTACCAGAGCCTGTTGCACGCCGCGCTGCACAATTTTGCGGCTGAAGAAGCGGTGGAGGGTAGTCATGATGAACTGACCGCGATCATCGACGAGCAGGGCGCGGTGCAGCCGTTGCCGGTGGCAGCCTTCGCCAGCCTGTGCCGGGAACTGGACCTGGGTGGCCAGTACCAGGCTCACCTCAAGGCGCTGCTAAGCCCTGCTGGCGAGGCGGCCAGGCAGGTCAGCAAGACCCTGGAGCAGGCCGGCCGCAGCGGCCTGGCCGTCGCCCTCAACCAGGCCTGGATCAAGGGCGACCTCGACGCCGCCAACCATGACTGTCTGTTGCGCGCCCTGGCGCTCAGGCCGCTGGTGCCCAACGCCACCTTGAGCAGTTTCCCCCACCACCTCAACCTGCTGGGCAAGCGTCTGGTCGGCGTGGTGGCGTTCGAGATGCGCGAGCAACTGTTTGAGCCCAATGGCTATTCCGATGTTCTGGGCGTGGTCTTGTATGTGCCGGATGATCCGCTGCACCCGGTCAAGCACTACAACTCGTGGAGCGCGGCGTATTCGGCGCTTGCCGCACGCTTTGCGCAAGCAGGGTACGGGCCGTTCTTTCAACGCTTTGTCAGCGAACGCGATCGTGCGGCATTCGTGACCACCCTGACGCGGCTGCTCAGGCAAGCCACGGCGGGCTCGGCAATCGAGCTCGATGGTCGTCATTTCGCCTTTGCCGGGCCGCTGCTGGCCACGCTTGCAGGCGCACGGATCAGCAAGATCGAAGACGACGCCCGGGTACTTGCGGTGCCAACCGATGATGAAGACCGCGCCAACCGCAACGTCAGGTTGCAGGAGTACCTGGACGCCGGGCTGAACCTGGCGAACCTGGCGGCGTTTTTTGTTCCGGGGCTTGGGGAAGTGATGCTCGGTGTCGCCATCGGGCAGATGCTCGGCGAGGTCTATCACGGTTATGAAGACTGGCAGCAGGGTGATCGAGAGGGGGCCTTGAACCACTTGCTCGGGGTGGCGGAGAACCTGGCGGCCAACGCCTTGCTGGTGGCCGGTGGCACGGCCTTGGTCAAGGCCGTGAAGCGTTCGGGCTTTGTCGATGGCCTGGTGCCGGTATCACTGGCCGACCAGCGCCAGCGCTTGTGGAATCCCGACTGGCAATCGTACCGGGCCAATGCGTTCGAGCACCGCCTGGAGCCTCTCGGTGCCACGGGTTGGCGCCCGGCGTGGGACAGCCCGCAGCACTGGCAGGACACCCGGCTGATGCTCAGACGTTACGGCGGGCAATGGGCTCGGGTGTCCGACGCGCAACTGGACCGGGTACTGGCAATTACCGGCACCGAAGAGGCGCAGGTCAGGCATTGGCAAGTGCAAGGCGCGGCGCTGCCGGCGACGCTGGTCGATGCGCTGGAGCGCGTGCAGCTCGACCAGCAGCTGGCCTCGATGCTCAGCAGCCTGACCGTGGGTAACGTCGGCCAGCCGGCACCCGTGCTGCTGCGGGCGCTGACCGCCCTTGAGGGCTGGCCCGAACAGGTACAGTTGCAGCTCGGCGATGAGCGTTTCGGCCAGGAGGTGCTTGAGCAATCGCGCACTATTGAACTGACCGGTGTGCCCTCGGCCAGCGGCGATTGGCTGGATCAGGTCCTGCAGGCACTGGATGAAACCGACAAGAGTACGCTGCTCAGCGATGACGCAGAGGGCCTGAGCGAGCGTCAGCAAGTGATCGCGCGCCTGTCCAGTCACCTTGAACAGCAAAAGCCGGACGCCTTTGATTACCTCTATGCCCACAGGCGGAGAAACCCCGGACCCGGCGCGCAGATCCTTCAGCGCAACTTCCCCGGCCTGCCGCTGGTGGTCGCCGAAGAGATCTGCAGCCACGCCCGGCCCGACCATCTGCAGAATTTGCTGGATACCTCGAAAGTACCCTTGGCGATGCTTGAAGAAGCCCGCCTGTTGATGCGTGAGGTGCGCATCAACCGCGCGCTGGAAGGTCTGCATCTGCAAAGCCCTGGCCGGGCTGACAGTACAACGGTGGCGGCCCTGGCTATGGCCAGGCGAGACGAGGTTGCCGCGATCATCGGCCTGAGCGAGCCGGGGCAATGGTTTCACCCGCCGCAGCGCCTGGCCGACGGCCGTATCGGCTACCCCTTGAGCGGGCGTGGGGTGGGTGGCCGGCAAGCGGTCAATCGCGCCATCCGCGAGGTGTACCCGACCTTCAGCGATGCCGAGATTGGCGAATTCCTCACCGAACTGCGGGTGTCCGGCCGTGAGTTGTGGAGCGGCTTGCAGGCACTGCATCAGGAACTGGCAAGCCTCAACGAGACCCTCTACACCTGGCAAGCCGCCGACCCCATACGTGGCGCCGCCCGCGAGCGGGTCGCGGCGCGCCTGCGCCGTTGCTGGCGCCGGCAGACAGCACGGGTGCGTAACCGCGGCGCCGATTATCGCTTGCTGCTCGAGCACGAGCCGATTGGCGCACTGCCGCAGTTGCCAGCGAGCATCAGCTTTGGCCATGTGGCGGAGATCACCTTCAATGGCTTGCAGATCACCGAGTTGCCGCCAGGGTTTCTCCAGCATTTTCCGGCCTTGCGCTGGCTGGATGTGGTGCACAGTGACCTGACCCGGGTGCCCGAGGGCATCAGCGGGCTGAGTCATCTGACCTGGTTGAACCTCAGCGGCAACCAGATTGCCTGGACCCCCGCCGACAATGGTGTGCTGGCGTCACTGGGCCGCCTGGAGGTGCTCGACCTTGATCACAATCCGCTGGCCGCTCCACCGGAAGTGACCGCCTTGTCGCGTTTGCGCGTGTTGCGCCTGCGCAGTACCGCCATTACCACGGTCCCGGCCGGGTTGCTCAGCCGCCCGGCGCTGGAGAGCGCCGACTTGCGCGAAAACCCCATTGTGGTGTTGCAGGAGGGGCTGTTCAACGCGCCGCGGCGGATCCTCGAACGCATCAACTTCCACGACAATCCGCTCAACGCCGAGAGCCGTGAACGGCTGCTGGCGTTCGAGCGCGCCGGGTTGCTGCCGGCGGTGGCCGGCTTCAGTCATGCGCGCTTCGACAACCTGCAGGAGCAGTGGCTGTCCGGGGCAGACGACGAGCTGCGAGGACAACGGACCCGACAATGGCAAGCACTGCTGGGTGAGGAGGGCTCGGCCGACCTGTTTCGCCTGCTGGGAGATCTGCGTGAGACGGCCGACTTCAGGCGTCGGCGCCAGGACCTGACGCGCCGGGTCTGGGAGGTGCTCGATGGCTGCTATCGCGATACCCGCTTGCGCAGTGAACTGTTCGCCCTGGCCGGCGCGCCGAGAAGCTGCTCCGACAGCGTGGCCCTGAACTTCAGTGCCCTGGAGGTGCGCGCCCACGAACTTGCTGCGACCAGAGGCCTGACCGGCGCCAGCCGCCTGCAGCCGCTGCTGAACCTGGCCCGCTCGCTGTTTCGTCTGGATGAAGTCGACCGCCTGAGCCGCGAAGAAATCCAGGTGCGTCGCTCGATGGGCTTGGCGCCGGACGAAATCGAGGTGCTGCTGGCGTTTCGTACCGGGCTTGCCGACGAGCTGGAACTGGTCGGGCAACCGCGAACCATGGCCTACCGCTTTGTCGCCGGTGTCGATCGCCATGCCTTGCACACCATGCGCGACCAGGTCCGCATGGCCGAGCAGACGCCACGCCTGGTGGCTTCGGTAGCAGCACGAGACTTCTGGGTCAGGTTTATGGAGCAACATGAGCAGCACGCGTTCGAGGCGGTAGACCAGCCATTTTTCCAGCAACTGGAGGACCTGGCGGCGATGCAGGGCGAACTCACCGACCAGCAGTACCTGCAGCGCAGCAACGACATTGGCGCGGCACGCGAAGCGGCGCGTGCCGAGCTGATCCTGCAACTGACCCGCCGCGCCCTGGCGCAGGAGGCGCAGCAATGAACGCATCTAACCCTCAGGGGCAGGCGCCCGGCATCGACAGCCAGGTGCACGACTATCTGCCCACCTGGCTGCTGCAGGCGCCGGCACAGCGTTTGCTGGCCCTGAGCCGGGCGCTGCAACTAAGCCAGCAGCAACGCACCAGGGTTGCTGCGGTGCTCTCGACCATTGAGCCGCTCGACGGCTTTGCCCGTAGCTTGCTGCGCCAGCAACTGCGGACACACACCGGTGCCAACCTGGATGTCGAGCTCAACCATTTTGTCCATACCCGGCACCTGAGCCTGACCTCCACCTTGCTCTCTTTACCGCGTCAGGGCTCGACGGCAGTGGTCTCCAGTCACAGCCTGCTGCAGGCTGCGCTACAGAACTTCAGCGCCGCCGAGGCGGCCAGCGGCGGGCTTGCCGGCAAAGCGCGGCTGCAGTTTGCACAACCGCTGGCCGCCTCGACGCAATTGACTCCCGAGTCTTTCGCCGCACTGTGCCGCACCCTCGACCTGGGTGGCCGCTACCAGTCGCATCTGGATCAGGTGCTGACTGGCGAATTTACCCAGGTGCTGCGGCGCAGTCATTACCATGATCTTGAAGTCGCTGCGTTGATCGCCGCGCTCAATGGCACGCTCGATGAATACAGCTTCAAGGCGCTGTTGCAGCATGTTCATACAGACTTTCTGCAGCCGGGCGAAGACCCGGTCATTCGCCCCCTGCAGGTGCGCCTGGGTGGGGTGCTGCTCAGTGCGGTGGTGGTCTTTGAGGTACTGCCGGAGTCGGCCTTTAGCCTCACGCCGGGTGTGCTGCGTTTTGAGCGGCTCAACTGGCTGCTGTACATCCCCGGTGACGCGCAGCGGCCGCTGCTTCGCTTCAATTCCCGCGACGCTATGGCACGCGAGCTGGGTCAGCGTTTGCAGTCACCCGCGTACGAGCGCCTGTTCATGCGCTTCGTCCCCCAGGCCGAGCAGCTGGCATTTGCCGCAACCCTGGCCGAGCGCCGTCAGCGTGCCGAAAAGGGCGAACCGCTGGTGCTGCCCATGGCCCTGACGGCTTTCCCCGGGCCCTTGTTCAGTACCCTGGCAAACCAGCAGGTGGCAAAGATCCGCAATGATGCGCGCACCCTGGCCGTGCCCACCGCTGATGAAGACGAAAACGAGCGGGTGGAGCGCTTGCACGCCTACGAGAATGCCGGGCTGTTGCTGCTCAATGTCGCCGGCCTGTTCGTGCCGGTACTGGGCGCAGTGATGCTCGGGGTGGCTGCGGGGCAACTGCTCTCGCAAGTGTTGGAAGGTGTTGAGGACTGGTTGCAGGGCGATAGCGACAAGGCGCTCGAACACCTGACCGACGTGGTCGAAACCCTCGCCTTGTTTGCCGCCGCCGGCGCCGGTGTTCAGCTGGTGAGCAAAGCCTTGCGCCACGCAGCCTTTATCGAGGAACTGGTGCCGATCAGCAACGCGGGTGGCCAGGCGCGCTTGTGGAAACCCGACCTTGCGGGTTATGCGGCCAGTGAAGCCGGCATCGAGCAGGGCACCGCGGATTCGCAGGGGCTCATCAGCGGGAGCCTGCGCCATTACATCAAGCTGGACGAGCGGCTCTACGCCGTGGACCACGACGCAGCCCTGGCGCAGTGGCGCATCGTCCAGCCGCAAACGCCCGAGCGCTACTCGCCGGTGTTGCACGGCAACGGCCGGGGAGGCTGGCGTCACGGTGGTGAAAACCCGCTGTTGTGGCACGACTCGCGGTTCATGCTCAAGCGTCTGCTGCCTGAATTGGCCACCCTGCCAGAGCCGGCCCAGGCACAGGTTCTGACCATGAGCGGGCTGGACGGCGGGCAATTGCGCCGTTTGCACCTGGACGACCTGCCGGCGCCGGGCCTGCTTCGCGACTGCCTGCTGCGCTGGCGTCTGGATCACGATATCGAACGCTTTATCGAGCAGCTTGCGCAGGGGGCAGCGCTGGATACCGGCAACGCGCAAATGGCCGACTACCTGTTGTCACACTTACCCGCGGGCACCACTGGCAGCGCCGCGCCCACGGTACTGGCCCGGCATGCGGGCACGCTGCGCCAGGCACTGTTCGAGCATTGCTATGGTCTGCGCACACGCCTGAGCGGCATTCCCGAAACCGTGGTGCAGGTGGATTTCCCCGAGCTGCCCAACAGCCTCGTGGGTGATCTGGTCGAGGCAGCCAGCGACCTCGAACGCGAGCGGCTGGAGCAGCAGTGGCGAGTCCCGCTGTCGATGGCCAACCGCTTGCGTGCACCCTTGTACGAAGTGCGCGTCAGCCGCGCCGTTGAAGGGCTGTATCTACAATCGGTGCGCAGCGGCGACAGCGACAGGTTGGTCCTGGCCCTGCTCGGGCACCTCGCCGGCTGGCCCCGGGACCTGGCGATCGAGTTGCTCGAAGGCAGCCTGTCAGGTCCGGCATTCGTCCCAGCCTGGGCCACGAGCGCCAGCCGGCGCGTGCAGATCGTCAGGTTGGAGTCGGGGTATCAGCTGTATCGTGTGGCGGGGGAGGGCGAATTCTGTGCCGATCTGTTCAGCGCCTTGCGCACCGTGCTGACGAGCACCGAACAGGCTGCGCTGGAAGCGCCGCAAGCAGGGTTGCGCAGCCGCCTCGGCGAGCTGTTGCATCAGCACCGCGACCAGGTCGGCCAGTGGTTGCAACTGATGCCCGAGCAACGCCCCTGGTTCAATCCGCCGCAGCGTCTGGCCGATGGCCGTATCGGTTACCCCTTGAGTGGTCGCGGCCTGTTCGGCGGGCGCCGCGCGGCGCAGGTCAGGGATGTACGCCAGCTCTACCCGGGGCTGTCTGATACTGATGCCGACAGTTTCGTTGACGCGCTGCAGCGCAGTGGTGTCGATGTCGCTGCGCGGATCAAGTCCTATCAACGTGAATTCAAGTTGCTCGACGACACCTTGCGAGCCTGGAGCAAATCGCTTCCGGGCGGCGAGGCCGGACAGGCCATGGGCCGCAGCCGCCAGCAGGCGGCGCTGCTGATTCGTCGCGCCTGGCGCAAACTGTCGCCCAAGCGCTTGTCCAACCACAGCGTCATCGGCTATAGCCTGAGCCTTGAGGGGCTGCGCACCGGCGAGTTGCCCGGCTGGCCGGCCGAGGTCAGCTTTGACCATGTGGTTGATCTGCAACTGCACAACATGGGCCTGGGCGACGCGTCGGCAGTCTTTCTGCAGCCCTTCCAGCGTTTGCGCGAGCTGAACCTGGGCAACAACGCCCTGACCCGTGTGCCGGACGCCCTGGGCCGCATGCCGGCGCTGACGCGGTTATTGTTACCGGGCAACCAGATCGAGCTCGACCAGCAGGCGGCAACGCTGCTGGCCGGGCTTTCACAGTTGCGCTGGCTCAACCTCAACGACAATCCCATAGGCCCGTTGCTAGACCTTGAGCGCCTGTCCCGGCTGGAAGAAGTGCAGTTGCGCAACACCGGGCTGCAAGCCTGGCCCAGCGGCCTGTTGAACCGCTTCCACGGCTATCGCCTAGACCTGCGCAACAACCAGATCGAGGCCCTGCCACAGGCGGTACTCGATGCTCCGGGCTGGATCAACCGCGCGCTGGCGCTGCACGACAACCCGCTGTCGGAGCAAACCCTCGAACAGCTTGAGCACTACCAGCAGCGCACCGGTATCCGTCTGACCTCGCGCCGCAGTCACTTGTCGCCGGCGAGCAGGGCGCGGCGCCTGTGGTTGCAAACGGCGCCTGCTGGCGCAAGCGCCCAGGCGCTGATCACATGGCAAGCCCTGGCAGATGAGCCACAGGCAAGCGCATTGTTGCAACTGTTGGCCGACCTGAGCACCACCGCCGAATTCCAGCGCACGCCCGCTGACCTGGGCGTGCGGGTGTGGGCCTTGCTCGAAGCCACCAGCAAGGCGCCTGAACTGCGCGAGTCGCTGTTCGAGCTGGCGGCATCACCGATCACCTGCGGTGACAGCGTCACCTTGAACTTCACCACCCTGGAAACCAGGGCTTCGGTGTACGTCGCCACACACCTTGAGAGTGACCAGCCACTGGCACAGCGCCTACTGCGCCTGGGCCGGCGTCTGTTTCGCCAGGAACAGCTCGACCTGCTGGTTGCCGAACAGGTTGAGGCACGCGCGGGCGGGGCGACAGCTGTCGATGCCGTCGAGCTGAACCTGGCCTACCGCATTGCCCTGGGCGAAGCCCTGGACTTGCCGAGCAAGCCGCAGAGCATGTTGTTTCCGGCTCTGGCGCCGCTGGATGGGAGCGAGATCGCCGGCGCCCGCCAGCGCATCGAGGGCCTTGAACAGACACCGGCGTTGCAGCAGTTCATCAGTACCCGGGACTTCTGGCTCGAGCACCTCAAAGAGCAGCACAAAGTGCAGTTCGAGGCTCTTGATCGGCCTTACCGCGACCAGCTGGATACGATCATGAACAGTCAGAGTGTGCTGCGTGATGCTGACTACCTGGAGCGTTTGAGGGCATTGGCCAGCGCCCGCGACCAGGCCGAAGCAAGCTTGGCGCTGCGCTTTACCGAAGAGGCGTGGGCCGCCTTTGGTTCGAAGGCGGCCACACCCTAAAAGCCTTCAGAACAGCAGCGGTGCGGTTGGATCCGGGCCGACGAACGTTAGCTTCAGCGAAACGCGATGCCCTGGGCCTTGTCTTTGCCTTCGCGTGCAAAGGCATAGGCCTCGGCCTGTTGGGCGCCGGACAGCAAGTGGATGGCGAAGCGTTTATTGCGGATCAGCACCGGGTAGGAATCGGAGCTGTAGTTGGGGCAGAACAGCACCAGCGCCAGATAAGCCTCATGGGAATGTTGGGGGGGCGGTTGCAGGAGAGACAGGTAGCTGCGAGCGCTGCGCGCTCGATCGCCGGCAAAGCCGGCTCTCACAATGGATCTGCATGCACCAGACCTGTGGGAGCTGGCTTTGCCAGCGATCGAGCGCACAGCGGTCGTAATCCAGGCAACGCCTGATGTACTGGCTGTACCGGCCTCATCGCCGGCAAGGCCGGCTCCCACAATGGATCTGCATGCACCAGAACCTGTGGGAGCTGGCTTTGCCAGCGATCGAGTGCGCAGCGCTCGTAATCCAGACGCCACCTGATGTGCTGGCTGTACCGGCGTCATCGCCGGCAAGGCCGGCTCCCACAATGGATCTGCATGCACCAGACCTGTGGGAGCTGGCTTTGCCAGCGATCGAGCGCACAGCGGTCGTAATCCAG
>NZ_JBNDLE010000031.1:0-57148 GCF_050435905.1 Pseudomonas sp. 2835
GGGGGTGGTCGGAAACAGCCCCAGCGGGGGTCACGCCCGCCCCCACGGGGAGGGGGCTTGACCCGCGATGGGGCGATGCGATTTACGGCAGCGCGTAGGCCATTACATAGTCGCCACGATCAGTCGACTGGCGCGCACCACCAGCGGTGATGACCACGTACTGCTTGCCGGTTTTCGGCGACACATAAGTCATCGGGCCGCCCTGGCTGCCGACCGGCAGGCGGGCTTTCCATACTTCTTCACCGTTGGCGCTGTTGAAGGCGCGCAGGTAGAAGTCCTGGGTGCCGGCAATGAACACCAGGCCGCCCTGGGTCGACAGGGTGCCACCGAGGGTCGGCAGGCCAACTTTGATCGGCAGGTGCATGCGGATGCCCAGGGGGCCGGTGTCTTCGACGGTGCCGACCGGCACTTGCCAGGCAACCTTGCGGGTCTTCATGTCGATAGCAGTGAGGGTACCGAAGGGCGGCGCCTGGCACGGAATCCCGGCCACCGACAGGAAGCGGTTCTTGTTCACCGCATACGGCGTGCCTTTGAGCGGTACGGCGCCCATGCCGGTGTTCAACGCTTCACCACCGGAGGCGGCCTGGCCCTTGTTCTGCGACGGGATCATCTGAATCCACAGGCCCAGGCGCATGTCGTTGACGAAGATAAACCCATGCACCGGGTCAGTGGAGATGCTGCCCCAGTTCATGCCACCCAGCGAGCCCGGGAAGCTCAGCGACAGGTCGGTGCCCGGTGCGGTGTAAAGGCCGTCGTAGCGCATCTTCTTGAAGTCGATGCGGCACAGCAGTTGGTCATACGGTGTGGCGCCCCACATGTCCGACTCGGTCAGTTGCTGGGCGCCGATCTGCGGCATGCCCACCGATTTGGGCTGGGTTGGCGAGTACGGCTCATTGGGGATGTTGCCCGGCTTGACCGGCGTTTCGACCACTTCGGTCAGCGGCTTGCCGCTGGCGCGGTCGAGCACGTAGATCTGCCCGGCCTTGGTGCCGATGACCAGCGCCGGCACCGACTGGCCGTCGGCCTTGGTGAAGTCGATCAGGCTTGGCTGCATCGGCAGGTCGAAGTCCCAGAGGTCGTTGTGCACGGTCTGGTACACCCACTTCTCTTCGCCGCTGGTTGCGTCCAGGGCCAGCACCGAAGCGCCGTACTTGTGGTTCAGCTCGGTACGCTCGACGCCATAGATGTCGGTGGACGAGCTGCCCATCGGCAGGAACAGGGTGTTCATCGCCGGGTCATAGGACATCGGCGCCCAGCTGTTGGGGGTGCTGCGCACGTAGGTGTTGTCGCCAGTCGGCGCATTGCGATCTTGCGGATTGCCCGGATCGAAGGCCCAGCGCATTTGCCCGCTGATCACGTCAAAGCCACGGATCACACCGCCTGGCATATCGGTCTGGACGTTGTCGGCGACCCGGCCGCCGACCACCACCGTGGTGCCGGCCATCAGTGGCGCCGAGGAGAGCTGGTAGAAAGAGTCCGGAACGTTGCCCAGGCCAGCCTTGAGGTCGACCTGACCATTGTTGCCAAAGCCCTGGCAGAACTCACCGGTATCGGCATCGACCGCGATCAGGCGGGCGTCAATGGTGTTGGTCAGCAGGCGGCGCTGGCAGTTGGCACCGGCCGGCACGCTGGCGGCGATGATCGGTGAGCTGTTGGGCTGGGTCGGCTGGGCGATCGGCGCGCTGGCATCGAAATAGGCCATGCCGCGGCAACGCTGCCAGACCGCCGACTTGGCGTTGATCGGGTTCTTCCACAGCTCTTTGCCGGTGTCGGCATCGAGGGCGATCAGGTTGTTGTGCGGGGTGCAGATGAACACCTTGTTGCCGACCTGCAGCGGCGTCAGTTGGTCTTCGGCACCGTTGCCGTCGCTGATCGCCACGTCACCGGTGTGGTAGGTCCAGGCCACTTTCAGCTTGTCGACGTTGCTGCGGTTGATCTGGTCCAGGGCAGCGAAGCGGCTGCCGCCTTCGGTGTTGCCGTAGTGGGCCCAGTCTTTTTGCGCTTTGGCCGGGTCGACCGCGGTCAGGCCCGGGCCGTCACCGGTGGGGGCAACGCTTGGGTGGGCGACGAACATATTGCCGGCCGCCACCGCCAGGGCGATTGCCAGCACTGCGGCCAGGCCATAGGCACCACGGCCTGGCGCGGCACCGGCGGCACGCTTGAGCAGCGGGTAGACCAACGTCACCGCCAGGCCCATCGCGCCGAACATGAACAGGCGCGAGAACAGTGGCCAGAACACCAGGCCGACATCGGCCACTGCCCAGATCGCGGTAGCGACCAGGAAGATGGCGAACAACCAGGCGCCGGCCAGCTTGCGGCAGGCGATCAGCAGCCCGGAGAGGGCCATCAGCAGGCCACCGAGCAGGAAGTACCAGGAACCACCGAGGCTGACCAGCTTCACGCCACCGGCGGCGAGCGCAAGGCCGAGCAGAGCGATGATCACGCCCAGGCCAACCAGGATGAATGTTGAGGCGCCAGTGGCGCGCGGTGAGTGCGTCATATCGAAAAGAACTCGAAGGAGGGAGTGGCTGAATTTTATACCCTTAGCAAGCTAATTAACAAGTTGGTACATAATTCTGCGCGGGTTGTGGTGATGCCCAAATCAGGGCAAATGCCCTCTCCCGCTGGGGGAGAGGGCGGGTATCAGACTTAAGTATCAGTGATGTCACGGTCCTTGGTTTCCGGCAGGAAGAAGGTGCCGAGAATCGCCGTCATCACCGCGATGACGATCGGGTACCAGAGCCCGTAGTAGATATCGCCGGTGGCGGCGACCATGGCAAAGGCCACGGTTGGCAGGAAGCCGCCGAACCAGCCGTTGCCGATGTGGTAGGGCAGTGACATCGAGGTGTAGCGGATGCGGGTCGGGAACAGCTCCACCAGCCAGGCGGCGATCGGGCCGTAGACCATGGTCACGTAGATCACCAGGATGGTCAGCAGCAGCAAGACCATCGGGTAGTTGGTCTTGGCCGGGTCGGCTTTTTCCGGGTAGCCGGCATCCTTCAGCGCCGTACCCATGGTGGCGATGAAGGCGTCGTTCCTGGCCTTGAAATCGGCGGCCGGCATACCGGTGCCCTCAAAGCTCTGGATCACCTTGTCGCCGATATGGATCTGCGCGACGCTGCCCGGCTCTGCCTTGATGTTGGAGTAGGGGATGGCTTTTTTCGCCAGCACGCTCTTGGCCAGGTCGCAGGAGCTGGTGAATTTAGCCTTGCCCACCGGGTCGAACTGGAACGAGCACTGGTCGGGGTCAGCCACCACCGTCACCGGGTTCTTCTCCTGGGCAATGAACACGTCGGGGTTACCGTATTCGGTCAGCGCCTTGAAGATCGGGAAGTAGGTCAGCGCGGCGATGATGCAGCCGGCCATGATGATGCCCTTGCGGCCGATGCGGTCCGAAAGGCTGCCGAACAGGATGAAGAACGGTGTGCCGATCAGCAGCGAGCCGGCAATCAGCAGGTTGGCGGTTTGCGGGTCGATCTTGAGCATCTGCAACAGAAAGAACAGCGCGTAGAACTGCCCGGTGTACCACACCACCGCCTGGCCGGCAGTACCGCCGAGCAGGGCCATGATGACGATCTTGAGGTTGTCCCAGCGGGCGAAGGACTCGGTCAGCGGCGCCTTGGAGGCCTTGCCTTCGGCTTTCATCTTCTGGAACACCGGCGACTCGCTCAGTTGCAGGCGGATGTACACCGAGACGATCAGCAGCAGGATCGACAGCAGGAACGGAATCCGCCAGCCCCAGGCCTCGAACGCCTCGGTGCCGAGAAGGGTACGGCAGGCGAGGATCACCAGCAGCGACAGAAACAGCCCCAGGGTTGCGGTGGTCTGAATCCACGAGGTGAAGTAACCACGCTTGCCCTTGGGCGCATGCTCGGCGACGTAGGTTGCCGCACCGCCGTACTCACCGCCCAGGGCCAGGCCTTGCAGCAGGCGCAGGGTGATCAGGATGATCGGCGCGGCCACGCCGATGGTGGCGTAGTCGGGTAGCAAACCGACCACGGCGGTGGAGATACCCATGATCACGATGGTGATCAAAAAGGTGTACTTGCGCCCGATCATGTCCCCGAGCCGGCCGAACACAATCGCGCCGAATGGCCGTACGGCAAAGCCTGCGGCGAAGGCGAGGAGGGCGAAGATGAACGACGTGGTCTCGTTGACCCCGGCGAAGAAGTGCTTGGCGATGATCGCGGCGAGCGAGCCGTAGAGGTAGAAGTCGTACCACTCGAACACCGTGCCCAGGGACGAGGCGAAAATCACCTTGCGCTCTTCCTTGGTGATCCTGCGGTTGGGCGCGCTGCCCGTGGTTGTATTGTCGATTGCCGCCATGAGTCTTCTCCGTCTTGTGCTTGTAGGCCGGAGTTCCCACTATCCTTGCCGCACCCAGGCCTTGGGGTGATGTCATCGGATTGCGCAAATCATGAACACAGACTGACGGCCTCGCATTGCTGCAAGGTTTCTTGAAGCATAATCAGGTTTGCCTGGATATCCACTTTGCTGTCAGTTTGATTGGCTCGTGCTCAGCTCCCAACCCTGTGGGAGCCGGCCTTGCCGGCGATGAGGCCTGTCCTGCGCCTATTTATCCGTTGCTGAGTTTCAGCAGTCCTGCGCCCATCATCAGCCATGCGAAGCCAATAATTGACAACCAGGACGAGATGATCATTTTACGTTTTAGATAAAGTGGAAATTCCGAAATCTCTACCGGGTCCAGAACCCCTTTGCGGATGCCGAGATGCGGTCTGAGCAGGGCACCGCAAATGCTACCGACGACAAGCGTACGTGACTTTACGCTGGTGATTCCCCATATGTTGACTTGCTGATGAAGCCAGGGGCTATTTTCAAGAGCCTTAAGCATGACCTTGAAGTGTCGGCTACATGCGATATAGACGCCAATGCCCAAGCCAGATAAACACAATACGAAGGGGGTCAGGCCAAAAGCAATTTGAGCCTCCAGAGGCCAAGCTTTCAGGTCGATCATAGACGAACCTCCTAGATCATCTCACTCATGTGTTCTCCAAACAGACCGCCTCCATAACCGCCGGCGCATCATGAAATTGGCTTCCTCAGCACTCAGCGCAGTGCCGCCGGTGGCAGTCATCGCACGAGGAGGGGAAAAAAACGGGGGATGGCGTCCTTGTCATGCGCAGGTTCCTTGGGCAAAGAGCCCCGGAACCTAGCACTGGCATTCACGCCTTGACGCACCGCTGGACGTAACCGGAAACGTCCCACGGTAAAATAGGATTTATCGTCCTGTGAGTGGCTCGCGGCGATGGCCTGCTCACTCGAACAATATTTCAGAGGCCATTTGCGGATACTCGGCCTGCAGCGTGGCCAGGCACTTCTGCATCAGTTCGGCGTCTCTGGGCAAGCGCCTGGCAAAAGCCTCCCAGCCACTGAGCTGCAACTGTCGAGGCATCTGCACAAGCCCGCTGATCGCATCCCAGAAGGCATCCCAGTTACAGCCATACCAATCGGGAAAACCGAGGGCGTCCTTTAACAGGTGATGCAATTGCCTGGCGCTGGTCACCTGGCCCAGATCAATCCTTACCACCTGCACGCGGCTCAATTGAAATGCCCCAGGTAAGTGAGCGTGGCGGTGCTTTGTGGTTGCCGCAGATTGGCCTGATCTGCAGAGCGGCGGTCGCCGTAAATTGCGTTGTCGCCGACGATGATAAAGTGGCTGAACCCGCCCAGAGACCGGGAACACAATTGCGCTTTCTGCGCCTCGTCGGCCATCAGGCTCTGCACATATTCCAGCGACTCATCCAGCTCGACGAAGTCCGAATCCATGAACCACTCAAGCTCCTGGGCAAGCTGCCAGGACGGATTGCGCTCTTCCCACGCGGCGAATTCGCCAGCACTCGCGCTGGCGGGCGGCTCGGGCTGCCATTGCTCGAGAGCGAACTGGCGGGCGTGCGTTTGGCTTTCGAAGGTGGCGGCGAAGAGGTGGAAGGGGTAGTAGCCTGGATTGTCCATAATCTGCCTTGCTGACTGGCCGGAAAGGGGCTGCAGGTTACCAGTGATCGATGTTCAGGATTACGACCGCTTCGCGCTCGATCGCTGGCAAGCCAGATCCTAAAACCAACCAAAATGCCTGGCCAACAACTAAACCTGCATATTCAACTTTGTCAGGGTGACGTTCTTGAACAGATCATCCTCTATCAATTCCGACACACCGCCTGCAGACATTTTGAACGAGATAAACGCCATGCTCTCGACCGGCACGCGTTGTAAAGCGCTGATCAGGAAACTGGCGGCAAAGCCGTGGGTTACGATAATTGTGCAGTCAACGTCAGATTCCAGTGTTGCGACAAAGTCGTAAATTCGACGTGCGAATTGCCGCCGGGTTTCAGCCCCGTCGCAAATCGCATGGTCCATGCGCTCGCTGGATTTCTCGGCGCAAGGTTTCATGATGCTGTCATGCAGCGCCTGGTCCATGCCCTCATGAGCGCCGAACGACATCTCGCGCAACCGTGCGTCGAGGCTCAGCTCAAGCTCCAGGGCATCGGCAACTATTGTTGCGGTCTGTTTACAACGCAGCAGGTCAGAAGAGTAAATTGCCGGGCTTTTTGAAAACCCCTGGGTGGTAAAAAACCTGGCCAGGGCGTGGGCCTGTTCAATTCCTTTAGGTGTTAGCCTGGAATCAAACCAGCCGCCGACAAGGTTATCGATGTGATGTTGTGCCTGTCCGTGGGTAACAATGTAATACCGCTTCATAGGTAGTTCACTTTTCTTCCATTCGTAAGTGTTCGCTGACAGGGCGACGATTGTGCCAGAGCAGGCAGTTTGCAGCGATAAAGCGACGCCAGCACGACGTAATACGGACAAAAAACGCATTCCCCGGACAGATCGCGCAGTGATTCGCCAATCCGGGCTTTTTGCAATATTCAGTCGCAGGTCAGCCCGCAATAGTAGCCAGCCCAACGTGACTTCCATGAGGCTGCATCGTGTATCAACGACTGTTGTGTTCGCTGTCCGTTTTGAGCCTGTCCATCGCTGCCGCCCAGGCCGCTAGCCCGCTCGCAGAAGGTGCGCCGCTGGATACCCCGCGCCTGGCGCGTATCGACAATTTTCGTGATATCGCCGGCACCACCCATGCCTATTCCACCGCCCACGACGGTACGATGCGCAGCGGCGTGTTCTACCGCTCCAACGCCCTGACGCCGTCGGCCGCAGACCTGGCCACGCTCAACGGCCTGGGCATCCAGGCGATCTACGACCTGCGCACGCCGGACGAGATTGCCGCGACCCCCGATACCCTGATCGAGGGTGCGCGCTATCGCAACATCGACATCATCGGCAACAACACCTCTGGCGCCGACATCACCCGTGTCAGCTTCACCAGTGCTGCCGATGCCATTACCATGATGCAGGAAACCAACCGTGCCTTCGTCAACGATGCCGGCATGCGTGGCCAGTTCACCACGCTGTTCAACGAGCTGGCGGCAGGCGAGGGTGCGGCGCTGTTCCACTGTACCGCCGGCAAGGACCGCACCGGCTGGACCGCCGCAGTGTTGCTGAGCATCGCCGGGGTCGACAGTGCGACGATCATGGACAACTACCTGGCCACCAACGATTACACCGCGGCGCGCGTGGCAGCGACCCTGGCGCATATGCCGCCGAGCATGGCGGCGATCTATGCGCCGCTGCTGGCCGTCGATCCCAGCTACCTGCAAGCCGGCCTCGACCAGGTCAGCGCCCAGTACGGCAGCATGGACAACTACCTGAAAGAGGGCCTGGGTCTGTCCCAGGAGACCCTCTACGTACTGCGGGCCAAGATGGTGTCCTACAACAGCCTGCCCGGACAAGTAGGCCTGCTCGGCAACGCTGCGGCCGGTGCGCAGTTGTTGCAGCAGTTGCAGGACAGCAGCCTGTCGGGCACCTACAGCGCCTACAACTACTACCTGCAGTCGGCCATCGATGCCGGTGACCTGGCTGGCGTCGAGTCCAGGGTCGGCGGCCAGGTGCATGCCGACGCTGCCAGTTACCTGTTACGCCAGGGCGCGCTGCTCGACCGCGCCGCAGCGCCCTACAGCCGTGGCACTGAGCTCAAGGTCGGCCAGTACCGCTTGTGGAGCACCGCCCTGGCCGGCTACCTGGGCACCGATGGCTCAAGCCATGCCGCCAGCAGCAACGAACACAGCCAGGGCCTGATGATCGGCCTGACCCAGCGCTTTTCCGAGCAGTTCAGCGGCCACGCCGGTTTTGGCTACAGCCGTGGCAATGTCGGCGGCGCGGGCGGTGAGGCGGACACCGACCTGACCTTCTTCACGGCTGGTGCGCGCTACGCTCCCGCGGGACTTGAGCGTGGCCTGTTCGTCGACGCCGACCTCAGCGCCGGCTGGCTCGACTACGCCAGCAAGCGCGAGCTGGGTGCCGGGCTGGGCACGGCCAAAGGCGACAGCCATGGCACCCTCAGCGGCGCCAGCCTGGCCCTGGGCTACCGCGCACCAGTAAGCGGCATCACGCTGGAGCCAAGCCTGGGCCTGCGCATCAGTCACCTGGACCTCTCGGGCTTCAACGAAAAAGGCAGCGAACTGGCCCTTGAGGTCGATGGCATCCAGCAAACCCGGCGCAGCGCATTCGCCAATCTCGATGTTGCACTCGGCGCCATCGACCTGGGTGGCTGGCACCTGGTGCCGGGCGTGCAGGTGGGCTACGAGCATGTGCTGGGCGATCACCAGGTCGACAGCCAGGGCCACCTGCTGGGCCTGGACATCGAACAGCGCGCCGCCTTCGACAACCGCGATCAGTTCACTGCCGGGGTCAACCTGATGGCCAGCCTGGGTGCGCTGAGCGTCGGTGCCGAAGTCGGCGCCAGCAATGGCGGTGACAGCCACGGCGCCAGTGGCAGCCTCAAGGCCAGCTACTTGTTCTGACGTTCAGCCGGGCCAGCCCTGCGTCGCTGGCCCGCGCCGTTGCGCACATCGGCAGGGCTGACGCCGAAGGCACCGTGAAAGTACTGACAGAACCTGCCGACATTGCTGAAGCCAAACGCCAGCGCTACCTCGGTGACCGACGCCACGCCGCGTTGGCGCAGCGCATGGTGGGCGTGTTCCAGGCGCACCTGGCGCTGGTAGGCGACGATCGACAAACCCATGAAGCGCCGAAAACCGTCCTGCAAGGCACGCAGGCTGACGTTGCACATTCGCGCAAGCTCGGTGCCGCTGACCTGGCTATGTGGATGGGCCTGAAGGTACTCGATGGCCAGCTTCACATGTCGCGGCGCGATCATCGGCGCCGGGCGCTGCAGGGCCTGGCTGAAGTTGTGCGGCCAGATTTCGAGCAGCGCATCGACGAGCATTTCCTGCAAGCGCGCCGGCATCAGCGCCCCGGCATGCAGCAGCAGGTCGAACTGGCTGCCGGTGGCCAGCTCCACCAGGGCCCTGATGCCCTGCAGGTGGGCCAGCGGCACCACAGGCTCAAAATACAGCCTGCCGAGTATCGGCTTGCCGAGCAGTGTTGCCAGCCGTTCGGTGAACAACGCCCGGCGGATCGAGATGCCGCACTGGTCGTGGTCATCCATCAAGCGCATCGAGCGCACATCGGCCTTGTCGATCGCCAGGCCCATGTGCCGAAAGCCCGCCGCGTCACGATCGGGGTTAAGGATCAGGGTGCCGGAGGAGGGGATGACGAAGGTGATTTCATCCTGGGATTCGGGAAAACAGAAGGTGAAGTCGCCGCGATAGTGCATGCGCCGAAAGCTCACGCCGTCATGGCGGCCATAGACGCCACCGATGCTGATGTCGCCAGGCAGCGGCGGGGTATCGGCGTACAGATTGCCGAACAGGCTACTGAACACGGCGCCGAAGTCGTCGCTGTGCATGCTGTCTGAGCGCAGGATGATCTGCTTGCGGGTCATGCTTGAATACACCTTCAGGGTCGCCATGCGTGCGGGGTGTTGGGCGGAAAGCTTCAGGAGGTTAGCAGTTGGGCGTGTCAGCGGCGTGACCAAAATGGGCGAGGCCCTCTTGTGTGTTCTGGGGCTCGGTTAACCATTTGTCGGACATAATGCACTTTTGCCACCCCCCTCTGGTCAGCCCGGTTTTCCCTGCTTAACTGATCTGGGCTGCCAGGCAGGCAGTTATGCGCCCAGGGAGGGTTTCATACCCGTTGCACCTCGGTAAACCTTGTCCAACCGGGCATGGCCGTACCGGACCGCAGCGTCTTCGCCGCAGGCAATCTGCGCGTGACGCCAGCGCGGAGGTTGCAACGCCGTTCGCCTACATCCAACTGCGCGCCAGGGAAGTCGCCCGCCAGAAACAGCCACGCGCTTGTTTCCACTCATTGTTTGCAATGGAGGCACCATGACTGACTCACTACAAGCACCTGTAATAGGACTCTTCCCCCTGTCCTATGTCATCGGCACCGATGCACCCGGCGCTCAGCGCCTGGTTCTCGACCTGCTGGTGCATCCGTCTGACCGCACCTTGCGCGGCAGCGCCCAGCTTACCCAGGCCACCAACCCACCGCTGGACCTGCACCTGGACGTCTGGGGCACCTACAGCTATCAGCTGTTCCTGCCGCCGAGCCCGAGCAATATCCTCATCACCCTGCAAGGTAACCACGGCGGCCCGACGGCCAATTCGCCGATCATCTTCAGCCTGCACCTGGCGGTGGGGTCGGACTGGCAAAAAGGCCAGGCCGGTTACCGCTACCGGAGCAACCAGGGGCAATGGATCGTGGTCGAGGCGCCAGCGCAGCGGGAAGACACCCGTATCAAGGCCTTCGGTAACCACGATATCCAGGCGCTGTTGCACACTGCGACCCTTGAGGCGGCCATCGCCACCGGCGATGTCGCCCACCTCAAGGCACTGGCTGCCGGTGATGCGGGCGCAGCCCTGAACACCGCCATCGATTCGACCAAAAGCGCTTCCGGCAAGGCCGGCAAGTCCAGCCGCGCCTGACCAGACAAGGAGTCGTACCATGCCCGCAATCGGACTGTTCCACACCCGCCTCAACGTGCGCACCGGCCTGCTCGGCGCACCTGTCCTGACCCTCGATCTGCTGGTCAACACCGTGCAGAAGAAGATCACCGGTGTGGCCAGCATCTTTGCTGCCACCTACCCGCCGCTGAACTTCCATGCCGATGTCTGGGGAGATTATTCGGACCTCAAGCTCGGCCTCAAAGGTGAGGGGCATATTGTTATCAACCTCACCGGCAGCCCGAGTGGCCCGTTCAGCACCCTGGAGCAGACCTTCCATCTGCACGGGATCCTCGACGCCAAGTGGGCCAGCGGCACCGCCAGCTATCGCTACCTGCGCCCGGATGGCGGCGGCTGGCAAGTGGTACCGCATGCCAACGTACGCCAGGCGCCGACCGAGACTCACCAGAGCCAGAAGGATCTCAGCGAACGTAGCCGCAGCCGCCTGCAGGCGGCGATTGGTCAGCTGGAAAGCGCGTAAAGGCGCGTGACAAGAGGGCAGCCCGGTAGCCCGGGCTGCTTATCGACTGCATCCAGGCGCTGCCCAACAAGGCTGCATCGGCGACAACGCTGACGATGGCTGCCGATTCAGCAGGGCGACGACTTTGAGCGCTTGGTGGCGGGTTTGCCCGAGTAATTGCGTCAGGCACAAGACTTCCCGGTGAAAACCCGGATAATGGCGGCCAAATCGTTTTGCTCGTATGGTATTCCCGCATGGAAATCAAGGTTAACTTTCTCGACAACCTTCGACTTGAAGCCAAGTTCGATGACTTCACGGTGGTGGCCGATCAACCGATCCGCTACAAGGGCGATGGCTCGGCACCGGGGCCGTTCGATTACTTCCTGGCTTCGTCGGCCCTGTGCGCGGCGTACTTCGTAAAGCTGTACTGCCAGACCCGCGATATCCCCACCGATAACATTCGCCTGTCGCAGAACAACATTGTCGACCCAGAGAACCGCTACAAGCAGATCTTCAAGATCCAGGTCGAGTTGCCGGCCGATATCAGCGAGAAAGACCGCCAGGGCATCCTGCGCTCCATCGATCGCTGCACGGTGAAAAAGGTGGTGCAGACCGGCCCCGACTTCGTCATCGAAGAAGTGGAAAACCTCGATGCCAACGCCCAGGCGCTGCTGATGCTCGACCCGTCTTCGGACACCAGCACCTTCATCGCCGGCAAGGACCTGCCTCTGGAGCAGACCATCGCCAACATGTCGGGGATTCTTGCCGGCCTGGGGATGAAGATCGAAATCGCCTCCTGGCGCAACATCGTGCCCAATGTCTGGTCGCTGCACATTCGCGATGCGCAGTCGCCGATGTGCTTTACCAACGGCAAGGGCGCCACCAAAGAGGGCGCGCTGGCCTCGGCGCTGGGCGAGTTCATCGAGCGGCTCAACTGCAACTTCTTCTACAACGATCAGTTCTGGGGCGAAGACATCGCCAATGCCGAATTCGTCCACTACCCCGACGAGCGCTGGTTCAAGCCTGGCCGTAAAGATGCGCTGCCGGCGGAGATCCTCGACCAATACTGCCGCGAAATCTACAACCCCGATGGCGAGCTGTGCGGTTCGCACCTGTACGACACCAACTCGGGCAATATCGAGCGCGGCATCTGCTCGCTGCCGTTCGTGCGCCAGTCTGACGGCGAGGTGGTGTACTTCCCCTCCAACCTGATCGAGAACCTGTACCTGAGCAACGGCATGAGCGCCGGCAACACCCTGGCCGAAGCCCAGGTGCAGTGCCTGTCGGAGATCTTCGAGCGCGCGGTCAAGCGTGAAATCCTCGAAGGCGAACTGGCCCTGCCGGATGTACCGCAGGAGGTGCTGGCCAAGTACCCGGGCATTCTCGCCGGCATACAAGGCCTGGAAGAGCAGGGCTTCCCGGTGCTGGTCAAGGATGCCTCGCTTGGCGGCGCCTTCCCGGTGATGTGCGTGACCTTGATGAACCCGCGCACCGGCGGCGTGTTCGCCTCGTTCGGCGCCCACCCAAGCTTCGAAGTGGCGCTGGAGCGCAGCCTCACCGAGCTGCTGCAGGGTCGCAGTTTCGAAGGCCTCAACGACCTGCCGCAGCCAACGTTCGAAAGCCACGCGGTGACCGAGCCGAACAACTTTGTCGAGCACTTCATCGACTCCAGCGGTGTGGTGTCGTGGCGCTTCTTCAGCGCCAAGGCCGACTTCGAGTTCGTCGAGTGGGACTTCTCGGCCGAAGGTGACAACGCCAACGCCGAAGAAGCCGCGGCGCTGTTCGGCATCCTCGAGGACATGGGCAAGGAAGTCTACATGGCGGTGTACCAGCACCTGGGCGCCACGGCCTGCCGCATCCTGGTGCCGGACTACTCGGAAATCTACCCGGTGGACGACCTGATCTGGGACAACACCAACAAGGCGCTGTTCTTCCGCGAAGACATCCTCAACCTGCACCGCCTGGATGACGAGGCGTTGCAGTCGCTGGTCGAGCGCCTGGAAGAGAGCGAGCTTGACGATTACACCGACATCACCACCCTGATCGGCATCGACTTCGACGACAACACCGCCTGGGGCCAACTGACCATCCTCGAACTGAAGCTGCTGATCCACCTGGCCTTGCAGCAGTTCGAGCCGGCCAAGGAACTGGTCGAAACCTTCCTGCAGTTCAATGACAACACCGTCGAGCGCGGCCTGTTCTACCAGGCGGTGAACGTGGTGCTTGAAGTGGCCATGGACGACGAGCTGGAGCTGGCCAACTACGAAGCCAACTTCCGCCGTATGTTTGGCAACCCGCGCATGGACGCGGTGCTCGGCTCGGTGGACGGCAGTGTGCGCTTCCATGGCCTGACGCCGACCAGCATGAAGCTCGAAGGCCTGGACCGTCACCAGCGCCTGATCGACAGCTACAAGAAGCTGCACGCGGCACGGGCCAAAGTGGCCAACCTGTCGCGCTAAAAGGCGCCAGCAAAAACAGCACCTTCGGGTGCTGTTTTTGTTTATGCGCCCCGGTTATAGCCATGTAGCCAACGGGTCTTGCCGCTCAAACGCTGGGCCTTGCCGGATCAGGGGGTTGGCGTTTAGCTGATCGTTCGTGTGAACAACCTCATCAGGTGCAGACCATGAGCACACCCCTGGATTTGAATGCGTTAAAGGCGCGCCAGCAGGCCGCCTGGGCCAGCGGCGACTACGCGGTGATTGGCACCACCTTGCAACTGGTTGGCGAACGCCTGGCCGAAGCCTGCGACTTGCGCTGGGACGAAAAGGTCCTGGATGTCGCCGCCGGCAACGGCAATGTCACCCTGGCCGCCGCCCGCCGTGGCTGCCAGGTGACCTCCACCGACTACGTGCCCGAACTGCTCAAGCGCGGCGAAGAGCGCGCCCGGGCCGAACACCTCAACGTGGCCTTTCAAGTGGCCGATGTCGAAGCCTTGCCGTTCGAAGAGGGTGCTTTCGACGCTGTGGTTTCAACTTTCGGTGTAATGTTCGCTCCCGACCAGGCGCAGGCGGCCAGGGAACTGGGCCGGGTATGCCGCCCGGGCGGGCGCATCGGCCTGGCCAACTGGACCCCGCAAGGTTTTATCGGGCAGATGTTCAAGACCCTCGGCCGTCATGTGCCGCCACCGCCCGGTGCACAACCGCCGTCACGCTGGGGCGATGAAGAACAATTGCACAACTTGTTCGGCGATGACCTAGGCTCTATCAAGCTCAGCCGTGAGCACTTCAACTTCCGCTATCGCTCGGCGGCGCATTTCATCGAGGTGTTCAGGACCTGGTACGGGCCGGTGCACAAGGCGTTTGCCTCGCTCGACAGCGACCAGGCCAGCGCGCTGGAAAGTGACCTGACCCAACTGTTGAACGACAACAACGTGGCGGGAGCGTCCTCGCTGGTGGTGCCCAGCGAGTACCTGCAGGTGGTGATCAGCCGCCGCTGAACGCCCGGCGCGCAGTCTTAGTGCAAGAGGGTGCAGCGTGAACGACCATCAACCTGGTCCGGGCCCCTGTAGTACCGTCGTTGGCTTGATGCTGGCAGCCGGCTCTTCGCGACGCTTTGGCAGCGACAAGCGCCTGGCCCGCCTTCAGGATGGCCGGCAATTGCTGGCTGCCAGCCTTGCCCTGCCTGGCGCGATGCTGAGCGAGATGTGGGTGATGGTGCGCGACGAGGATGATCGCCAGCGCCTTGGCATTGCCCCACATATTCAAGTTAGCCATTGCCCCCCGACCCGCGAAGGCATGGGCAGCAGCCTGGCCTGCGGCATGGATCACATCGCCCGTAGCAGCGGTGCGAGCGCAGTGGCGATATTCCTCGGTGACATGCCCTACCTGAAGCGCGAAACCTTGCAAGCGCTGTTCGATGCCGCCACGGCCGGGAACATTGTCCAGCCACTGTTCAATGGCGTCCCCGGGCATCCGGTGTTGTTTGGCCGGGATTTCTGGCCCGCCCTTGAGCGTCTGCAAGGCGATCAAGGGGCCAGGGCCGTCATCGCCGAACATGCCAGGGCACTCGTGCGCCTGGAGGTCAGCGACCCGGGCATTCTGTTCGACATCGATACGCCCGAACTATTGGAAGCGGCCGGCAGTCCCACGCAAACACGACCGGAATAGGCAATCAGGCTACAGCATCAGGCAATGCCTTGAGCGGGTCTGGCTGGATACTTGAATGCAGGCACGCCATCCCCTTCTGACCAACAGGATCAAGCCGTGAACAACCTGGACCTCGACGTTATCCAGCAGGGTTTGAACTGGCTCAAGCAAGGTCAGTGCGTGTGGTTGTGCACGGTGCTCTCCACCTATGGGTCAGCCCCGCGTGCTCCGGGGGCGATGCTGGTAGCCCTGGCCACAGGGGCGTTTCGCGGCTCGTTGTCGGGCGGCTGTGTCGAAGACGACTTTCTTGAGCGGCTCGGGCGTGACGAGTTCACCGCTCACAGCGCAATTGTGCGCTACGGCGAGGGCGGGCTGGCACCGTCCTTGGCGTTGCCGTGCGGCGGCGTGCTGGATGTACTGGTCGAACGATTTGAACCGCACAGCGGTGCCATGGAGCATTTTGCCCTGCTGCTGGGCGCCTTGCAGGGGCAGCAGCAGGTCATGCGCCACATCGACCTGCGGGCAGCCCGGCGGTGCGTTGACACGGTAAGCGGCACGGGTGTGGCGGTTGTTGTCGAAGACCGCCAGGTCCGCATCCGCATCGGCGCTGCCCAGCGCTTGCTGGTCGCCGGGTTATCGCCGGTTGCCGAATTTTGCGCAGGCTTTGCCCGCTCGCTGGGTTACGAAGTGATCGTCTGTGATCCGCGCCCGGAGTTGACCGCAGGCTTTCACCTGGAGGGGGTCAAGGTGCTGGAGATGCTGCCGGCGTCCTACATTGCCCAGGGCGGCTGCCATGGCGCTACGGCGGTGGTGGCCCTGACCCACGACCCCCGCCTGGATGACCTGACCCTGCTGGAAGCGGCGCGCTCGCCGGCTTTCTACATTGGCGCCATGGGCTCGCGGCGCACCAGCGCAAAACGCCTGGAGCGGCTCAGCCGCATCGGGCACCTGGATGACCAGACGCTTTCGCGCATCAATGCTCCGATCGGCCTGAACCTGGGCAGCAAGACCCCGGCAGAAATAGCTCTGGCAGTGATGTCCGACATTGTTCGGGTGCGCAATGGCGTCGCGAGGGATGCCTTGTGACCTGACCTCTATAAAAAACTGATGAGGACCGCAGCAATGACCGAACCGACTGACAAGCCCACTGACGATTCAGACAACCCGTTCAAGGCATTGGCGGCCCCTTCGCGGCGCAATTTCTTGCGCACCATCGGCATTTCCGGCATGGCCGCCGCCACCGCGCCGGTATGGGCCCAGGCCGGGCAACTGGACGCGCCGGTAGACGACAGCGACAAGGCCCTGGCCAAGGGCGAGCAACGCATCAGCCTTAAGGTCAACGGCCTGCTGCACACCCTCAATGTCCCCGGCAATGCGGTGTTGCTCGACGTGCTGCGCGACCGTCTGCAACTGACCGGCACCAAGAAAGGCTGCGACCACGGTCAGTGCGGCGCGTGCACTTTGCATGTCAACGGCCAGCCGGTGAACAGCTGCCTGTCGCTGGCGGCCATGCATCAGGGCGACGAGATCACCACCATCGAAGGGCTGGAGCGCAACGGCCAGTTGCACCCCGTGCAAGAAGCCTTCTGGGAGCACGACGCCTTCCAGTGCGGCTACTGCACCTCGGGGCAGATCATGACCGCGGTGGCCATCATCAACGACCCCAACATCGGCCAGGACGACGCCAGCGTGCGTGAAGCCATGAGTGGCAACATCTGCCGCTGCGGCGCCTACAAGAACATCCTCGCGGCGATTCAGGATGCCCGCGGCAAGATGCAAGGAGCCAGCTGATGAGAACCCTGGACTATACCCGCGCAACCAGCCCTGAACAGGCGATCTCGTTGATGGCCCGCAACCCGGCTACGGTGTATCTCGCCGGCGGCACGACGCTGCTGGACCTGGTCAAGCTCGACATCATGCAGCCCGATCATGTGGTCGACGTACATACCCTGGGGCTGAACCAGATTGAAACCCTGAGCGATGGCCGCACGCGCATCGGCGCCATGGTGACCAACACGCAGCTGGCGCATCACCCGCGGATCAAAAGCGACTATGCGCTGCTCTCGCAAGCCTTGCTCTCGGGGGCCACCACGCAGCTGCGCAACAAGGCCACCACCGCCGGCAATGTGATGCAGCGCGTACGCTGCAACTACTTTCGCGATGGCGTTTCGGCCTGCAACAAGCGTACGCCGGGCTCGGGTTGCGCGGCCATCGGCGGCCACAACCGTAGCGTGCATGCGGTGCTCGGCACCAGCGAGCAGTGCATCGCCAGCCATCCCTCGGACATGTGCGTGGCCATGGCTGCCATAGGCGCCACCGTGCAGGTACAGGGCCCTTCGGGCAAACGCGACATCGACTTCCTCGATTTTCACCTGCTGCCGGGCAGCACGCCTTGGAAGGAGCATGCCCTGGAGCCGAACGAGCTGATTACCCATATCACCTTGAACGCGCCGCTCGCGGGCAGCCGCTCGGCATACCTGAAGCTGCGTGATCGCGCCTCCTACCAGTTTGCCCTGGCTTCCAGCGCGGTCATCCTGGTGCTGGACGGGCAAGTGATCCGCGAAGCACGCATTGCGTTGGGAGGCGTCGGCACCAAACCCTGGCGTGCCGAGGAGGCCGAGCGCCTGCTGCGCGGCGCGCCGGCCAGCGCCGACCGCTTCGCCAAGGCTGCCGCGGCGGCCTTCAAGGGCGCGGTGCCGTATGCCCACAATGGCTACAAGGTCGCCCTGGGCCAGCAGGCGATCGTGCATAACCTGATGACCTTGAGCGGAGGTGTGGCATGACTGAGCCAGTGATAGGGGCATCCCCACGGCGCATCGACGGGCGCTTGAAGGTCACCGGCCAGGCGCAGTACGCCGCTGACCAGCACCCTGACGGCATGGTCTTCGCCTATGGGGTGTTCAGCACCGTGGCCAGCGGCTCGATCAAGGCCCTGGATATTGATGCGGCCCGGCGCAGTACCGGCGTGCTGGAGATTCTTCACCATGGCAACTTCCCCCAGGCCTTCCACACCTCGCCGGTGCCGTTTTCGTTGGCGGGGGTATTGACCGGGTCGCGTACCGACGAGAAACGCCTGCCCTTTGAGGACCAGACCATCCGCTACGCCGGGCAGTTTGTCGCCCTGGTCATTGCCGATACCTTCGAGCATGCCCGCGAGGCCGCCTACAAGGTCAAGGTAACCTACGCCGCCAGCCCGGCACTGGCCAACCTTGAGCAAGGCCTCAAGCAACGCGCGCCTGCCGACGGTGGCCAGGGGCACAAACGCGGCGACCCGGCCCAGGCGTTCGAGCAGGGTGTGCACAAGGTCGACCTGACCTACAGCACCCCGGTGGAAACCCACAACCCGATGGAGATGCACGCCACGGTTGCGCTGTGGGAGGGCAACAGGCTGGTGGTGTATGAGGCCACCCAGTCGGTGGTGGTGCACCGCAATACCCTGGCGCAGGTATTCGGCCTGCCGCCGGAGCGGGTCGAGGTGCGGGCGCCGTTCATAGGCTCGGGTTTCGGCAGCAAGCTGTGGGCGTGGCCGCATTCCGTGGCAGCCTGCGCCGCCGCCAAGGTGGTCGGGCGGCCGGTGCAGTTGGTAGTGCCGCGGGCGCAGATGTTCACCACCGTCGGCCACCGGCCGCAGACCCGCCAGCGCATGCGCCTGGCCGCCGACGACCAGGGCCGGCTGTTGTCCCTGCGCCACGAGTCTGTGAATACCACGGGGATCGGTGATCAGTATGTCGAGAACTGCGGCGGCATGAGTGCCAGCCTGTATTCCTGTGCGAATGTCGAGATCACCCATCACACGGTCCGGGTCAACCGCGGCGCCCCCACCTCGATGCGCGCGCCCGGCGCGGCGCCTGGCCTGTTTGCCCTGGAGTCGGCCATCGACGAGCTGGCCGAGCAGTGCCGCATCGACCCGCTTGCCTTTCGCCAGCTCAATTACGCCGAACAGAACGAACAGGAGAAACTCCCCTGGTCGAGCAATCACTTGCGCGAAGCACTGGAGCAGGGTGCCCGGCGCTTTGGCTGGGCGGCGCGAACGGCCGGGATCGGCAGCATGCGCGAGGGCGAGGAAGTTATCGGTTATGGCATGGCCCAGTGCAACTGGGATGCCTTCCGCACCCCGGCGCAGGCGCGGGTGGCGCTAAAAGCTGATGGCCGCGCCCAGGTGTTTTGCGGTGCCCAGGACATCGGCACCGGCACCTACACGGTGATTGCCCAATGCGTCAGCGAGCTGACCGGCTTGGCGCTGCAGCGCATTGATGTCGAACTGGGCAATTCCTCGTTGCCGCCAGCGCCGGTTTCAGGTGGCTCGTGGATCACCGCAAGCGTGCTGCCGGCCGTCGCCGAAGCCACCCGCATGGCCCTGGAACAGCTCAAGGGTTTTGCCGCCAGCGCCGAAGGCGGCATGGCCGGGGTCAAGCCCGAGGCCATCAAGGTGAGCAATGGCAAGCTGGAAAACGGCGACTCGAGCCTGGATTTTGCCCAGGTGCTGAACCGGCTGAAAGTCGCCAGCGCCGAAGGCGAGGCGCGCACCGGGATGGCCGACACCGCCAAGCATGCGTTCAGCTCCTTCGGCGCGCACTTTGTGGAGGTCCGTTGGGACCCGCGTATTTCCCGCCTGCGCGTGTCACGGGTGGTCAGCGCCATCGACGTCGGCAAGGTAGTCAATGGTAAAACCGCCGCCAACCAGGTCGAGGGCGCGATCGTCATGGCCATCGGCATGGCGCTGTTCGAGGCGACCGACTACGACGAACGCGACGCCATGCCGGTGAACAACAACTACGCCGAGTACGTAGTGCCGGTGCATGCCGACCAGCCGCAGATCGATGTGATCCTGCTGGACTACCCCGATTACAACCTCAACGAATTCGGCGCCCGCGGGATCGGCGAAATCGGCGTGACCGGCCTTGCGGCCGCGGTGGCCAACGCGGTTTACCATGCCACCGGCAAGCGTGTGCGCGACCTGCCGATCAGCCTGGAGAAGCTGATGGGATGAACCTGTGGGCGCGGACTTTATTGCATCACGACTTCTGAGGCCGGTAGTCGCAATGGATCTGCATGCTCTCTGTTTCATTGCGATGAATATCAAAGCCGCAGTGCTTCAATGCGGCTTTGACCTGCTCGATAACAACCAGGTGTTGGGCTGCGCGTGCGCGCTGGCGAGTCAGCGAGGTGAACACGCCAAGGGGCAGGAAGCGCAGCCGTTTGCCCTGCAGCACAATGGAGACATCGACATGTGAGCCATCCACGTCATGGCCATTGGCGCCGAATATTTCGCCGACTTCATCTTTGCGCCCGGGATAGCAGGCGCAAAATACCTTGATGCCCAGCCAGCGTGAGAGTGTTCTGAACACACCCAGATGGCTGCTTCTGTTTTCATACCCGCGCACCAGCAGCAGCTCAATGCCGGGTGGCAGCATTGCCTGGGCCTCAAGCAACTTTTGCAACGTTTCTTGATCGATGGCGACGTCGGAAGACGGCCAGCGCGGTGCTACCTGTATTCCGTGGCTTTCTCCTTTTGGCAGTACAAGCATGGTGTTCATTCTCAGGCGTGGCTATCAGAGGGGAGGGCGCTGCTCAGATCAAGCACGTTGACAACAGCACCGGTGAAGAAGTCCACGACCTCCAGGCGATGGGTTAACAGCCGGTCACCAAACCAGTCGGCGGCGAGCCGGCCGGGTGGGCCTTTCTGGCGGATCACCGTGGTCTCGGTCTGGCCGCTGTCGGCGGCAAGGATGATGTCTTCGCCCCAGTTCGAGCGCTGGGTTGCCGAGATCGGCAGGCACAGGTGACTGCCGGATTCATTGAACAGGATCGTCCCGGCACCTATCTGGCCGTACTCGCCGATGTCCCTGGACCAACGCGTCGCGCCAGTGCGATCACAGCACAGCAGCCGGTTGTTTTCGCCGCTGACAAACAGGTACTGACCATCACGGGAAAAGCGCAGGCTTTTGACCTTGGCTTCCAGCTTCAGGTTGACCTTGGCGATCTCGCCAGTGGCGCAGTCGACGGTCAGTAGCCTGTTACCGGCACGCTCGTCGGGCGCCCAGAGTTTGCCTTGCAGCGGGTCGATCGAGCCGAACCTGGCATCGACATTACGGGCGATCGGCTCGCTGCATTCACCGCTGTACAGGTCGATGACCACCGGGCGCTTTTTCTCGTTGCCGACGCCGACCAGGGCATAGCGGCCGCTGGGGTCGAAGCGCATCCAGTACGACAGGAACCTGTCGGTCTCATGCACGGATGCCTGGCCATCAAGGAAGCTCAGGCGCGAGCGACTGGCGCCGCGCACCACCTGCCAGTCGCAGCCTTGCAGGGCCATGCGCCGGCCATCGCGGGCGATGTCGCAGATGCTGTCGTCGGCCAAGGGGCCGGCTGGATGGGTCAAGGCACCAGTGTCCGGGTTGTACTGGGTCAGGCGCGCGGGGCGAATGCTGTCGCTTTTGTCGAAGAACACCAGGCGGCGGGGTACATCAATGTGCATTGCAACTCCGAAGGCCAGTGGGCAAAGAGGCGCAAGGATAAAGCGTGTGTCGGCTGTATTGCGAGCGCTGCGCGCTCGATCGCGGGTCCGGGTACACAGATCCATTGTGGGAGCTGGCTTGCCGGCGATGCGGCCGGTGCAGCCAGCACATCAGGTGGCGTCTGGATTACGAGCGCTGCGCACTCGATCGCCGGCAAAGCCAGCTCCCACAGGTCCGGCGCATGCAGATCCATTGTGGGCCGGCCTTGCCGGCGATGCGGCCGGTACAGCCAGCACATCAGGTGGCGTCTGGATTACGAGCGCTGCGCACTCGCTCGCTGGCAAAGCCAGCTCCCACAGGTCCAGCGCATGCAGATCCATTGTGGGAGCAGGCCTTGCCGGCGATGAGGCCGGTACAGCCAGCACATCAGGTGGCGTCTGGATTACGAGCGCTGCGCACTCGATCGCTGGCAAGGCCAGCTCCTACAGGTCCGGTGCATGCAGGTCTATTGTGGGAACCGGCCTTGCCGGCGATGAGGCCGGTACAGCCAGCACATCAGGTGGCGTCTGGATTACGAGAGCGCTGCGCACTCGATCGCTGGCAAGGCCAGCTCCTACAGGTCCGGTGCATGCAGATCCATTGTGGGAGCCGGCCTTGCCGGCGATGAGGCCGGTACAGCCAGCACATCAGGTGGCATCTGGATTACGAGCGCTGCGCACTCGATCGCTGGCAAAGCCAGCTCTCACAGGTCCAGCGCATGCAGATCCATTGTGGCCGGCCTTGCCGGCGATGAGGCCGGTACAGCCAGCACATCAGGTGGCGTCTGGATTACGAGCGCTGCGCACTCGATCGCCGGCAAAGCCAGCTCCCACAGGTCCGGCGCATGCAGATCCATTGTGGGCCGGCCTTGCCGGCGATGAGGCCGGTACAGCCAGCACATCAGGTGGCGTCTGGATTACGAGCGCTGCGCACTCGATCGCCGGCAAAGCCAGCTCCCACAGGTCCGGTGCATGCAGATCCATTGTGGGCCGGCCTTGCCGGCGATGAGGCCGGTACAGCCAGCACATCAGGTGGCGTCTGGATTACGAGCGCTGCGCAGTCGATCGCTGGCAAGGCCAGCTCCTACAGGTCCGGTGCATGCAGGTCTATTGTGGGAACCGGCCTTGCCGGCGATGAGGCCGGTGCAGTCAGCACCTCAAGTGTCGTCTGGATTGCGACCGCTGCGCGCTCGATCGCTGGCAAGGCCAGCTCCTACAGGTCCGGTGCATGCAGGTCCATTGTGGGAGCCGGCCTTGCCGGCGATGGGGCCGGTACAGCCAGCACATCAGTTGGCGTCTGGATTACGAGAGCGCTGCGCACTCGATCGCTGGCAAAGCCAGCTCCCACAGGTCCGGCGCATGCAGATCCATTGTGGGAGCCGGCCTTGCCGGCGATGAGGCCAGTAAAGTCACCGCTATTGCTGGGTGTCCTGAGGGCGGATCAGCGTCGGATCGGACTGCAACTGCCACTGGCTGCGTAACGACTGCAACTGTGCCTCCAGGATCGACACACCGCGGTCACGCTGGGAGATACGCTCGCGATCGAACAAGTCGGTGAGCAGGCCAAGCAGGTTGCGCGATTCAGAGACCGACGCTGGTGTGCTCACGTCGCTTTCCAGCACGCCATCGGCGTAAGAGCGCACACGTTCATTGCGACTGGCCTGTTGGCTGACGCTGGCTTCGACCAGGCTGTTTTTGTCGTACCGCAAGCGTGTGCTGGTGCTCGATTGATCGCTGATCTCGTGGTAACGATAGTTCTGCGTCGCCAGGGCGTCGACGAGGGCCATCTGCGGGTTGAGGCTGGTGTGGTAGGCGGCCGAGAGGCTCGCCTGCTGATCCTGTTGCACCGAACGATTTGCCGGGGAGGCACCACTGACCCTGGTGGACTGGGACACCTGATAGTCGAAGCGATCCAGCTCTGTGGGGCGCAGCGGATTGGGCTGCTGGCTGGTCTGGCTGATTGATGCGCTGAAGTCGGCCAGGCCACTGAGCAAGGCGGTGTCTTTGGCTGCCAGCAGCGGGATGCGGCCGGTCGACGGCTTGGCGATGTCGTCGGCGCTGTTGAGCTGAACGAAGGCGTCCTTGAGCAGGCTCACCAGGTTCTCGTCGCCTTTGCCGCGGCTCTGAGCTGCATCGAACTGGCCCAGGTAATTGCTGATCGCCGCCTGGCGCTGGGCGCTTTTGCCCAGCAGCGAAGTGTCGCGGGTGTCGAGGTTCAGCTGCACGTTACCGGCCGGGCCCTGCAAGCTGAGCTTGCGCGCACTGTCGTCCAGGGTCAGGTCGAACGTCAGCTGTTCGCCATTTACCGTGTCCAGCTTGGCGTTCATCTGCAGTGAGCTGAACAGGGTTGGGTCGAGCGTGGCCAGCTTGCCCAGTTGCAGGCGCGGCGGCTCTTCGCTCAGGCCGTTGATGGCTCCCTGGAAGCTGTCCGCCAGCGCTGCCAGTCCCTCGAGTTCATCGCTGTTGAGCTGGCCATCCTGCACATCGGCGCTAACCGCCAGGCCTTGCTCATTGCTGGCCAGCGACAGGGTCACGGTGGCGCCGGAGGCGGTGGTCAGGGTCAGGTTGACGGCATTGGCCGGGTGTTGGCGCAGGTTGTTGCCCTGGATCCTGAGTGTTTCGGCGCTTGGCTGGGCACCCTCGGCGAAGGCGAACACCGATTGCGTGAACGACTGGCCGCCATTGGCTGCCAATTGATTCACCAACGCTGCGCCGAGCCCGTTGAAGCGCGAACCGATAGCGCTGGCCTGAACACCGATCTTCATGTTCATGCTCAGCTTGTTCAGGCTGTCGTTTTCCAGCACATAGCGCAACGGCACCGCGAGGGTTGCGCGGGACGAATAGGTGGCTGTGTCGTCGCTACGAGGGCTTTGACCCAGGTTGACGGTGGTGCTCGGTGTTGCCGCGGCTTGATCGGTGCGGTTGCTCACAGCGCTTGCCGGGGTTGGCTGCGCAGCCGTGTAGGCAGGGGCAATGCGCAATCCTGCGTTGATTGGGGTCATGCTCTGTACCCATGTGTCCATACTTGTTCAAGGGCTATCGGCGGCGAACTCCCAAGCTTGAGCGTGTGTAGGAGCGAGGCTGGCCCGCACTCCCGTTCAGTTGTCGCCCGGCACGTTAGCGCCGATAGTAGCGGCGGTCGTCCTCGTAACGGTAACGCATGGCCCGGTCATGGTGGCGTTCCCAGTAACGATGGCGCTCGGCCTCGCGTCGGGCTTGCTCACGGCGCCATTGTTCCCTGCGCCAGTTTTCGCGGCGCCAGTCGTCCCTGCGGTCGTGCCAACGGTGGTCATGCCGGTAGCGGTCGTCATGGGCCAGCAACGGCCCGGGCTGCTGGTCGAGCCCGCGCGCCAGGCTCGGCCAGGGGTTGTCGGCAGCTCGGGCGGCCGGGGCTTCAGGGGCCGAAGCCTGGGTGGAGGTCTTCATCGGTGTCGCCGATGCCGAGCCCGCTGCCGCGAACGTGAACAGGGCAACGAGCAGCATCCGTGGGGCATGGAATTTCATGAGCGAAGACAACCTCTGAATGACGATTGAACGTATCCCAATAGACCGGTAAACAGAGAAAAGTTCTACGGCGCCGCTGCCATGGCACTGGCGTATGATGCTCGGCCCTCTTTGCCGACAAGGAAATCGCCATGCTCCCCAACAAGGCCTGCGCCGTGGTTGTTTCATCGACACCGCGCCCAAGGATCCTCTTGTTTCGTCATCCGCTGGCAGGGGTGCAATTGGTAAAAGGCACGATTGAACGTGGCGAAACTGCGGGCCAGGCAGCGCTGCGGGAACTGGCCGAAGAGTCTGGCATCAATGCCGCGACCCTCACCGACGATCTTGGCTGTTGGGACGCCGGGCATCTGGGCCAGGTCTGGTCGTTCCACCTGTGCCAGGCGAGCGGACCTTTGCCGGAGCAATGGACGCATCAGACGCTCGATGACCACGGCCACACCTTCGAATTCTTCTGGGCTGCGCTCGAGCATTTGCCCCTTGCCGATTGCCATCCGGTCTTTCAGCGCGCGCTGCAGTTTTTATCGGCAAGCCTGAACGCGCGCGGCCATTGGGCGGGCGAACAGCCGTGCCAGGACGATATACTCCGCGCCATTGATTGATGCTCAAGAGAACGTTATGCGCCAGGTTTTGCTTATCGTAGATGTCCAGTCCACCTTCAGCCCGCCCGAGTGGCTGGTCGATGGCGTGCGGGCGTTGTCAGAACGGATCCTGACGATTGCCTCGGTCGAGTTGCACGATGAGCAGGTGACGCCGTTTGAACAGCAACTCGGCTGGCACCCTGCGGCCGAAGACGAGAGCCTGGTCGAGGCCGATAAAGTATTTATCAAGCACGGTTACGGGCAGACCGCTGAAACCATCGAATATATCAAGCAGCTCGGCGTCGAGCGCGTGCTGGTGTGCGGCATCCAGACCGAAACCTGCGTACTCGCCGCCGGCTTTGCACTGTTCGATGCCGGGCTCTCGCCGACGTTGGTGACCGACCTTACGGTGGGCTCATCGCTGGACCGCTCGGGGCAGTTGGGCATCAGTCTGTGGAAGCATCACTTTCGTCAGGTTACGACCCGGGCAGAGGTGATTGCCGAGCTTGATGCATGAGTCTGTAGCAGTAGTCGTTGGCTACGCTCCGGGATACGCAGCACTCACTCTGAAGGCGTGACGGTAGCTTCGCTGGCCTCAGCTTCCAGTTTCAACCGGTCAGCCTTGCTAATGTATTTAGGCTTGCTCTTGGGCGCCAGTTTGGCGCTGGCCTTTTTCGCGTGGGCCTTTAACAGCTGCTTGATTTTCTTTTGACGGTTCACGTTGTTACTCGGTTTGTAAATGCTGGAAGGCTATCCGCTGTGCGCAGCGGTGGTTCTTGATCCGGTACATATCGCCACCGGCATGGCTGAGCAGGGTATCGGCATTCTCCGCGTCCTGGGGGTAAAAGGCTACGCCGACGCTGCACGACGGCATCGAGACAGCGCCGAACTCGGCGCCCAGCGGCAGCACGGCCAACGGCTGGCTGTGTTACCCATCAGAGCTTACCTTCCGACCCGGTATAGCTGGCGCCTTGCACCTTGCCCTTGGCGTCAGACAGGCACGACCATGGCGCATCGGCGCCGGGCACCTGGATGTTCACGCCGATGCCCGCTTCGCTGTTAAGTACTTCGATGACGGAAAGCTTGCTGCTGGCCACGCCGGTTTTCTTCGCCACTTCGGCCAGGCAGGCTTTTTCGGCCTTGGCGGTGGCCGGGGTGCCGCCGGTTTTGTTGCTGCTGCTCGGCGCTGCAGCGGGTGCTGCTGATGTGCAAACACCATTGGCGCCGCCTTTACCGGTATAGGACGCAGCCCACGACTGGTCCGGATTACGCGTAAGGGTAATGGCTACGCCAGCGCCCCTGGCTTCGTAGGCGTTCTCATTGAACTTCTTAAGCTTTGCTTCTTTGCCATTGATATACACCGGACCGCCTTCGTCGGCATGCACGGCGAGGTGGGTCGGGCATTCGTAGTTGAGTTGTGGAATACCCGCGCTGGCGGCTGAGGCAAACAGCAACGCGGCAGTTCCAAGTACGTACCTGTAGTTCATCATGGCGGCCTTCTCGCAAGGGAATACAACAGGATAGTAGAACGCTGCGGTTGCTACCGTTTGCGCATCAACCCAAGGTAGCAAGACAGGAGGCGACGGCGTCTTCGAGTTTGGCCACCAACGCCGGGTCCATGTACTGAAAATCGTCGGGAATATCCAGAGTGTAAAGCTGCTTGTGCTCAAGCAGCCGCGCGTACTGCGCCTGCAGGCGATTGTGGTGTTTGCGCTCCATGACGAAAATCACATCGGCCCAGCGAATGTCCGCAGGGCCGATGGGTTTGCGCGCATTCGGGCTAGTGCCCGCCGACCGGGCATCAAAGCCTGGGCGGCGGCGCCAGAGCGCTTCTGCGGTAGGGCTGCGCCACTGGTTGCGGCTGCAGACGAACAGGAGGTTAGTCACTCTTGATCCAACAGTTGGCGGGTGGAGCGAATGGGATAGCTCAGGCCAAGCTGGCGTGCACGTAGCAACTTGTCGCCACGGGTGTAGAGCAGCTTCCAGTTCTTTTCGGGCTTGAACACCAGCGGGTTTGCCGCTTTGGTTTTGCCACTTTTGCGGGCCTGTGAGCGTCTCCAGGCGCGGGTTCTTTGCATGATCATTTCCTCGTGAGTACCGGGTTCAGCAGCCGCGGTAATACGAGTTGGCGCTATAGTAGGCGCGAATCAGCGCTGTGGCTAGGTTGGCGCAGTTTTTCATGTAGGAGCGGGCTTGCCCCGCGATCCATTCGCCGGATACAGGGAGTACTCAATGAACACACCGCAATGGCTCGCCTTGTTCGAGCAAGCTTTTCGCAAAATGGAAAAGAAACTTGAGCAAGTCGTGCAACTGAACAGCTGTCGCGAACACTGGATACAGGCCGAAATCAGCCTGCACGCCTGGTTTGAACAGAACATTGAAATCTGGACCGAGCTGCCGATAGGCGAGCGGCGTAAAGCGGACCTGTACGCGCTGGATGCCAATGGCGCCCCGGCGATGGTTGCCGAAATCAAATGCCTGGGCGATGTATCGCAAGCCAAGTGCCTGGAAGGCGACTGGTCGGTCCGTGCTGATGTCGACCGGTTGCGCTCGTTCCAGTGCCCGACCCGATTGTTTGTGCTGGTTATTGCCAAGGGTGAGCGGGAAACCACTACCGGGCGCCGCCTTCGGGAGGACGAATGGGTAGATGGGCGTGAGTGCGTGAGCGTGGACCTGGAGTTTGCACGGGTGCGGATGTGGGCCCTGTGATCGACCTCAGCGGTTGGTAAACCGGGGTTTGCGGGCTTGCCCCGCGATCAGGCCAGTTCAGCCAGCCCATAAGGCGGCGCCTGAGTTACGACCGCTTCGCGCTCGATCGCGGGGCAAGGCCCGCTCCCACAGGCCCCAATACACCTCTCTAGCGTAACGGCACGTAGATCTCCGTCTGCCACTGCGCCTGCGGCGTCTCTGGATACACGCTCAGGTAATGAAAAAACAGCGGCTGATCGCGCAGCTCCTCACCACTGTCCGGCAACCAGTCGCGATAGATCGGATAGATGGATTCACCAATATGGTCGGGCGAACCCACATGCCGCACCACGGCATAGCGCCCGCCAGCAATCAGCCGCTCATGCACGCCGGCTTCATTCGCCGCCACCGCCTCATTAATTTCCCCACAAATGGCGAAACGAAAATCCTCCGCCGGCGTGGTATCGGGGTTGCCATAGGGGATGCCAAAAGAACGGCTCGACGCGACCGGCGACTGCCCGCTGGCCTTGCGCCAGGCAATGAACCGGCTCACGCTCTCGCTGACCTGCGCGGGCGGCCCGCAGTGCTCCAGCGCCGCGACCCGGGTTTGCACAAACTCGACAATACGTACCTGCATGATGACGCTCCTGGAAAAGTGAGGGATAGCGAACACCGCATTCCAGGCCTGCCAGTTCGGCTGTCGGCGAAAGCCACTCGGCGACACCCCCAGCGCCCGCCGAAACGCCCGGCTGAATGCCTCGGGGCTTTCAAAACCTGCCGCGAGGGCGGCCTCCAGCACCGAGAGCTCGGCATTGGCCGCCAACCGGTGCGCCGCCTGGCGCAAGCGCATCAACTGCACATAACGCGAGACCGGCACGCCGACGTACGCTGTGAACTGGCGGTGAAAGTGAAACACCGAAAAGTTCGCCACCTGGCTCAGGGTTTTTACCGACAGATCACCGTCGAGGTTGGCGTCGATGTAGGCCAGTACAGCGCTGAAGCGCAGGGTGTAGGCGGCGTTGGGCGGCAGGTCGGGCACGGCTTCAGGCTCTTGGAAGTACGGTCGGCATAGCATCGACTATACCCGCGTGGCTGCGCCTAGCCGGGTTTGCTCAAGATGAACTTTCAGCGGATGAGCATGCGCTCGGTGGGCCGCGTCGGCGGCCCGGGGTTAGCCTGCAGTCATCACTTCAGCGCAGCTTGATCCGCCTGTGCAACGCGCCGCCGCAAAGCTGTAGCCATGGCGTGTGCCTCGACTTCATCAAGGCACGCCTTGACCAGCGCAATGCTCATTTCCAGCGAGTGCTGAGTAGCCCAGAGCAGGCCGCGCACGTCAGGATCGACCTTTTCACAGGCCTGGGCGTTGGTCTGGTAGGCGCTTTTGAGCAGGACGGTGGCATGCACCAGCGCGTCTTCGGCACAGGCACCCGTGCGCACGGCGAACAGAGGGGCGTGGCTGCCGTTGCAGGAGCCGAAGGTGGTGGCGGTTTTGGTGACGAGGGGTGGATCGGGGACGGGCTTTGTCATTGTTGTGCTCCTAGAGTGGTGGAGCCAGCATCAATCGCTACCAAACGATTGGTGACGGCTGTACGCAGGTTGGTAGACCGGGACTCTAGGAACCCAGCGCGCACGAATGCGCCCCACGCACAGCCGCCATAGCACGAACAGCAGGCACAAAAAAACGCCGGCTGATCGGGAGCGGCGTCTGCACGCCTTAGAGTACTCGGGCTACCAAACCCGGTCGCTGGATTTACAGCGACTGGGGGAGGGTAGCGAGGTTTTGGGTCTGTTTCAAGAAAGATATACAAATACAGTGGATTATTATTCGGTTTTTGAACCTCGCGGGGAGTTTTTTGGGTTGTTTGAACTCTGGTCGAAGAAGGGGCTCAATAAACAAGAGTCCCGGCCGATGCCGGGACTCTCTATTTCTTATTAGAAGGCTTTGGTCTTGGTCGTGGAGGTAGTGACGGGGATGGTGGGCGAACATCTCCCCTGACATTTCGAGTTGGTGGCGGTGACGGAGGAGGTGGTTTTTGTGTCATGGTTGCACCTGGTTATAGTTTGGGGATTGTTATAACTGCGTACGCTATTACGGCGATTAGTGCAGCACTAATGAGTGCTAGGTTGCAAAAATATAGGCTTGAACTCTTTCTGTCATTGTTGACTGTGCAGATGGTTGCGCAGTTCATGTATTTTTCATAGTAATATTCTTTGAGTGCCTTTGCAGTCTTTGTTTCTGCCTCGACTTCGTCGCTATAGTACTCAAGCAGGTCTAGCCTGTATTTTTCTATTGTGTTTGGTTCTGGCATGTTCTCATCGATTTTCCCAAGGAGTGCATCGATGAAGAAATAAACGCCAACGCTTAAGGATGCGGCAGACGTTGTTAGTATTGTTAGAAACCAGATTTTTGCACCAAGGGTTAGAGTTGCTCTGTCGCCCCCAAGTATTACCGAATAGAATCCGCTGATAGCAATTATAGTCGCTAGGGGGATGCTGAGGCGGGAAAATATCTGCTCTTTTCTAGATAGTTCGTAAAAGTATATTTTTTCGTAATATTCGAATAATTTGTCTTGTGTCAACTGCGCACCTGTGTGTGTTTAAATGCGTTTGTTGGTTACTAGATTCCAATAGTGTTCGCCAAGAACTGTGAGTCTACACGGCTTGGAGTTCATGGCGGCGAAATACATGTGCTCCTCGTCTACTGGTTTTACTAAGTTAAGTCGGTTCAGTTTTTGTAGTACTGCAAATTTTTTTGTGTTATCTGGGTTTGGCTCAATTCCGTGATTGGGCGCGGGTGGTTGGGGTTCAAAGCTTGGGTCGAGTGCAAATTCAGAATTTGCTGTCTCGAAAAAATCTGTTAATTGGCGCAATTCGGAAATCTGAATCGGCGGTGCTACCTTTCTTAAAGAAGTGAAAGCTTTGACGTTTGTTTTGAAAACCGGCCTCTGCTCCCACAGACTCAAAGATTGGTCAATATGAGCATAGATACTACCTGGTGTGATATCACCAAGTAAGTTCGCGGCTCCTCCGTTTAAGGCGTCAACAAATAATGAAGTGAAGACTCCGGATCCGTTGACCTCTTCTGCGTATTGATCTTTGGTTGAAGCGGTTAGGATTGTCATTCCTTCTGTAAGTATCGCTTTGTCGCCTAGAGATTTTTGAGTGCCAGCAATTCCGGAATTGCAACTGTCCAATACGATTATTTTATTTTTGGCGCTTGAGGCGTTTGCTATATCAAGGATTTCTTGAAGGGGCAGGCCATCGTCGCCTTCTTCGCACTCTGAAGTTAGAAGGTATCCGGCGGAGTCTTCAATGTACCCATGGCCGGCAAAATAAAATAGCGCTATTTGGCTGTCGTCTTTAAATAGGTTTTTTATGTCTTCTTTTAGTTGTCTTCGTGTGATGGCGCTATTTGCGTCCACTGCAGTTGTCAGTTTGACGTCAAAATTTAGTTCTCCATTCATGTGTCGCTCAAGCACTTGATTTACTTTGTATGCATCGCTTACGCAGCCGTGTAGTACTTTAAGGATTGCATAGTGGTTAATTCCAATCACTAATGCTTTTTTCATGTTATTTCCTTAAGTTCTTACCTTCCCCCATCATCTGGGTAACTGCATTGGCAATACCCTCCCAAGTCCATGCGATCACTCGGTTTCGATTCAGACCTGTAGGAAGAGGGCTGGTATTGTTGGCACTATCTACATATACGCCAAAAATCGGAACGTTTTGTGATCTGGCCATTTCTATTTCCTTTACAACTCCAGTTGCTGTGGCCATATGACGGCCAGCTAAGACAATGAGGAGGTGGGTTTTATTTATTTTTTCCCGAACAATTGCTTCCCACTGGGACTGCGGCATCGGTGATTTAGCAGACCAGTCTTCGTGTGAGAATGGCGTTTTGGAGTGCCATGCCTGGCCCGCAAAAAGGATTTTGTCACTACTATTATGGTCTACGTCAAAACTAATAAAAGCGCGAGGTTCAGCCATTTTTAATCCCTTAATTTGCTGAGTTTTCAAGTATTTTGAATGAATGAAGGCGTTTTGCCAACTTTTTACGCTGCTTTTTTTCAAGCTGTTGATTTGAATTGATTTTTTGTGGTCAGTAAACGACTTTTTCGGGGGGCTTAAATTTCTAGTCTATTTTTTCTTGGTTCTTGTGTTTCGCGTCTATAGATAAATAGTCCCTGCTTAAACGTTTTAGTTGTTGTTTTACAAGGGCTCTAATCGAGCGAACCCGGTTGGTGCGCTGCGTTGCTTTTCCATAGAAAAGTAAAGTTAACTCACTTGTTATGTTTGGATCTTGAAGGCCTTCAGATCAACGGCGTTGACGGCAAAGTCCATTGCTGATCCCCATGCAACCAATGCTGCTCCACTGCTGATAGCGCAGCATCAATCCTTGGTTACAAAACAAAACTCCATACAAATCAATCAATTACCCATCTGGCACAACCATTGCGAAGCCCCCCGTCTCTTTCCCCCCCCTGTGGAACATTGACGTTCATGACCGCTCCCTTCGCCCGCGTGCCCCTGTTACTGGCCATCGCCGCCTTGCCCACGCTCCCCGGCTTCGCCGCCGAGCCAAGCCCCGAAGCCCTGCCCACCGTCACCGTCACCGCGCAAAAGCGCGAAGAGTCGGTGCAGGACGTGCCCTCGGCCATCTCCGTGGTCAGCGCCAGACAGATCGCCGACAGCGGCGGCGGTTTCAGTGCCGGCAAGGCGTTGCAGAACGTGCCCAACGCCATCGCCCCGGAGTTCGCCGGGCACCAGCGGCCGCGCTGGTACATTCGCGGTATGGGCTCGGGCGACATGGCCTCGACCACGGTTTACCCGGTGGGCATCTACACCGATGACGTGTATATCGACCCTCACGTCGCCACCGGTTTTCCGCTTTACGACATGGAGCGCGTTGAGGTGCTGCGCGGGCCGCAGGGCACGCTGTGGGGCAAGAACACCACCGGCGGGGCGATCAACTTCGTTTCGCGCAAGCCGGATTTCGAGAAAGCCAACGGTTACTTCAAGCTCGACCTGGGCAACTACAATTCGCGCCTGTACGAAGGTGCCTATGGCGATACGCTGATCGACAATAAGCTGGCCGCACGGGTGGCGTTTGTCGATCAGAGCGCCGATGGCCAACTGGAGAATCAGGTCGATGGCCACACCGTTGGCGATATCCATGACCAGGCCCTGCGCCTGCAGTTGCTGGCGCAGATCAACGACGACCTGCAGGCCACCCTGCAACTGCATGGCCGTGACTATAAAGGGCAGGGCATTGCCACCCGCGCCTGGGGCTCGGGGCCGGGCGGCAACACGTTGTTTGGCCCGGCACCCAAACCGGATACCGATGAGGCGGCGTTTACCGGCAAGGCCGAAGACCGCATCGAGCACAACGGTGTGCAGCTGGCGTTGAAGTGGGACCTGGGCGACCTGCAGCTCGATTCGATTACCGCCTTCGACGATATCCACGAAAAAGCCGAAAGCCCGAACATGAGCATTTATGAATTCGGCCGCGGCTTTAACGATGACCGTTGGAAGCAGGTGTCTCAGGAGCTGCGTTTGTCTTCGGCGAAAAACCAGCCGCTCAGCTGGATCGTCGGCACCCATCTGTTCCATGAACAGCTCGACAGTCGCAACGACAACGGCCTGTTGCCCAAGCCCTACAACCAGGCCTTTGGCGTGGCCGATTATGGCCGTACCGATATCGACCAAAGCACCGACAGCTTCGCGATTTTTGGCAGCAGCACCTGGCAGGCCACTGACAACCTGAGCCTCACCGCCGGCCTGCGCTGGACCCGCGAAACCAAGGACATTGACCTGCATCGCGTCGCCGCGCCGGATGCCGACGCGGTCAGCTACAACAGCGAGCGCGACTGGTGGAAAAACTACACCGGCGACCTGGTGACCCGCGTCGAACAGGACGAAAAACGCACCTGGAACAAACTCACCTACGACTTCACCCCCGAGTACCAGCTCAACGACAACGCGCGGGTGTATTTTCGCTATGCCAAGGGTTTTCGCTCCGGTGGTTTCAGCGGTGGTGCGCAGGTGCAAGCCGAGGCGTCGGTGGTGGCGCCGGAGAACGTCGATGCCTATGAACTGGGGGTCAAGAGCGAGTGGTTCGATGAGCGCCTGATCGCCAACGCCAACGTCTTTTACTACGACTACTCGGACATCCAGGTCAATGCCGTGTCGGTGCGCGACGGGCAGGTGGTATCGCTGCTGACCAACAGCGGCCAGGGGGTGATTCGCGGCGCCGAGTTCGAGCTGCAGGCCTTGCCGTTCAGCAACCTGGAGCTGCATGGCTCGCTCGGCTTGCTGCATACCGAATTGCAGGACTTCGAGTCGGGCGGGGAGGATTACTCGGGTAACCGCATTGCCCGCTCGCCGTCGCGGACCCTGGCGGTGGGCGGCAGTTACCGGATACCGCTGGAAAATGGCGACGAAGTGCGCCTGGGCACGGACTGGCGCTACCAGAGCCGGATCTTCTTCCTGCCCACGGCGCAGCAGGATCACAGCGTGTCCCAGGGCGGTTATACCCTGGGCAATGCCAGTGCCACCTATCACCTGGGCGGGCGCTATGACCTGGACCTGACCGCCTACGTGAACAACTTGACCGACAAACAGTACAAGACCGACAGCGTGCCGTTGCCATTTGATATTGCCTGGGATGCGCGCGGGGATCGGCGTACCTTCGGGGTGAGTGCGACGACGCGGTTTTGAGCCGGGGCTGCCGGCCTCATCGCTGGCAAGCCAGCTCCCACAGGGTGCGATGACCATCGGTCGGGCTTGCGTGCAAGCCTGTCGATCCAACCCCGGCCCAATCGACCATCCTGCACATACCCCACGTGCAGGAGTTCCCCCATGTCCTATGTAGACGGTTTCGTCCTCGCAGTCCCCACCGCCAACCGCGACGCTTTCAAGCAACACGCCGAAGAGGCCGCCGTGGTGTTCAAGGAATGCGGCGCCCTGAAGGTCGTCGAGTGCTGGGGCGATGATGTGCCGGACGGCAAGATCACCTCGTTCCCCATGGCCGTGAAGCTCAAGGACGATGAGACGGTGGTGTTCTCCTGGATCCTCTGGCCATCGCGCGACGTGCGCGATGCCGGGATGCAGAAAATGATGCAAGACCCGCGCTTGCAGCCGGACCAGAATCCGATGCCGTTCGATGGCATGCGGATGATTTTTGGTGGGTTCAACATTCTGGTGGAGGCTTGAGGTTTTAGGGCTGCTTTGCAGCCCATCGCCGGCAAGGCCGGCTCCCACAGGGAACTGTGAACGCTGATTACACCCTGAACCGCGCCACCAATGCCGTAAGCTGCCCAGCCAGGCCCGCCAGCGCCTGGCTGGCCTCGCGGGTTTCCTGCGCCCCGGCCGCCGAGCGGGTCGACAGCTCGCGAATGTTCAGCAGGTTGCGATCCACCTCCCGCGCCACCTGCGCCTGTTCCTCGGCAGCGCTGGCAATCACCAGGTTGCGCTCGTTGATCTCGCCAATGGCGCGGTAGATTCCCTCCAGCACCTGCCCCGAGGCCTGGGTAATGCCCAGGGTTGATTGCGCCCGCTGGGTGCTGGCGTGCATCGAGGCCACCGCCGCTTCGGTGCCATGCTGCACGCGACCGATCATCTGTTCGATTTCCTGGGTCGATTGCTGGGTGCGGTAGGCGAGGGTGCGTACCTCGTCGGCGACCACGGCAAAGCCGCGCCCGGCTTCACCGGCACGCGCTGCCTCGATGGCGGCATTGAGCGCCAGCAGGTTGGTTTGCTCGGACACCGAGCGGATCACCTCCAGCACCTGGCCGATGTTGCGAATCTGCCCGGCCAGTTGCTCCAGGTGCTCGCTGCTGGTTTGCACTTCACGGGCCATGGCCTGGGTGCCGTCGAGGTTGTCGCTGACCTGGCGGCGGCTTTGTTCGGCCAGCTCGTTCGAGGCGCTGGCCGCTTGCGAAGTGGACACCGCATTGCGCGCCACTTCCTCCACCGCGGTGGTCATTTCGGTGACGGCGGTGGCGGCCTGTTCCAGCTCCTGGTCCTGCTGGCGCAGGCTGTGCGAGCTCTGTTCGGTGATGCCATTGAGCGCACCGGCAGCTTCGGCCAGTTGCGTGGCGCAACTGCTGATCTGCCCCAGGGTGTCGCGCTGGCTGTGCTGCATGCGCTGCAGTTCGCTGAACAACTGGCCGATCTCGTTGCTGCTATGCACCGCCACCGGCACGCTCAAGTCGCCGCCGGCAATGCGCTGAAAGTGCTGCCCGGCTTCACGCAGCGGGCGCAACACACGCTGGGCGATGAAGCTCCAGCACAGCGCCGCGAGCAGCAAGGTCAGCAGCCCCAGCGCCACGCTCAGCACCTGGGCGCTGCTCAGGCGGCGATCGGATTCGAGCATGATCTGCTGGCTGCGCTCGTTCAACGCCGCCACCAGTTGCTGGCGCAGCGCCTGCAAGCGGCCCATGGCGTTGCCGGCGTCGGTGTTGACCCTGAAGTAATGCTGCAGGTCGTTGTTGCCGGTCGCTTCGCGCTGGCCGGCCACGGCCTTGGCGTAGTCGCCGAAGGTGGTTTGCAGCTCGACGGCGAGGCCTTTGAAGGTGGCCTCCTGAGCATTGCTGACCAGTTCGCTGATCAGTTGCGCGCTGTTGCCCAGCAGTTCTTGCGACAGCTTCAGGCGTTTGTTGGCGCTGTCGCTGTGGCCGCCGCTCTGTTCGATAAAGCCCGAGGAGACGTTGGCGCTGGCGCGGATCGCCATCAGCAAGGCGTTATTCAGGCGATCCGACTGGTGCGCAGTCTGGTCCAGTTCGCTGATCTGCTGGTCGCTGCCCACCGCCGCGCGCCAGGCGCTGACGGTGGAGAACAGCAAGGTCAGGCTGAACAGCGACAACACCCAGAACATACCGGTGCGGATTTTCAGGTCGGCGAACATGCGGGCAGTACTCCTTGAGTTGTTATCAGCACCACGCTTTGCCGCGGCAACGGCGGTGGGTGGTCTGCTATCGGAGTGACTGCTGGCGGACTTGAGGGGGCCAAGGCCGCTTGTGTTCGATTACCGCCCGCTGTTTACCTCAGCGCCCTTCATGCTGGCGCCGATAGGCCCCCGGCTGCACGCCGACGGCCTTGCTGAAGGCGCGGGTAAACGCGGCAATCGACTGATACCCCACCGCCGCGCACACCTGCTCGACGGTGTTGTTGGCCTTGAGCAACTGGCAGGCATGGCGCATGCGCAGGGCCAGCAATACCTGCCCCGGCGATTGCCCGGCCAGTTCGCTGAAACGCTTGAAAAATGCCGAGCGCGACAGCCCGGTGCAGGCCGCCATGCTTTCCAGCGACCAGGGCTGCTCGGGGTGTTCGATCAACTGCTCAAGCAGGCTGGCAAAGTTGCCGTGGCGGGCCAGTGCGACCAGGCCGCGGATGCTCTGGTCGTCACTGACCCGCTGGCGCAGCACGTACAAGAACAGCAAATGACTCAAGCGTTCGAGCAAGGCCGAGGAGGGCGAAGGCAGGCGTTGGCACTCGGCCAGGATCAGCTCGAACAGCGCCCGCGCCGCGCTCAGCGCCGGGTCGCCGGCGCGCAGGATGATCCAGTCGTCCAGGCCTTCGATGATCAGCGACGACAGGCCCGGCTGAAAATGAAAGAAGCCGCACACCAGGCCCACGCCATCGGTGGCTTCGCTGTCCAGCGGCTGCATAGCCTGGCGTGGTTGCTGCTGGGCCAGTTCGCACGCTTCGGCGTTGGACAGCCGATAGTTGAAGTCGCGCAGCAGGAACACCGCATCGCCGGCTTGCAGGCGAATGGCCTGGGCCTGGCCGTCGATATGCAGCCAGCAATGGCCCTGGACGATCAGGTGGAAACTGGCCCGCGCCAGGCCGTGGGTGCTGGCGTGCCAGCCACCGCAGTAACGCCCGACATGGAACAGGCTGGCGTCTAGCTCAAGGCTTTCTAATAACCAATCGACTACTGGGCTGGACGAAATCATCTAATGAAAAGACTCAGGAGCAAGTAATAGCGACTGCAGAATATGGCAGCTAATTCTTATAACCAACAGACTTGTGGCACACCCCTAGTATGCAGGAGTCCACTCCATGTCGCGCGTCACTGTCCATACACTGCAAAGCGCCCCAGAGGCCGCCCGTCCTTACCTGGAAAACGCCCAGAAGGCTTCGGGCTTCATCCCCAACCTGCTCGGCGTGCTGGCCAACGCCCCGGCGGCGCTGGAAACCTACGTCACCGTCTCGGCCCTCAACGGCAAGGCCGAGCTGAGCCTCGCCGAGCGTGAGGTGGTGCAACTGGTGGCCGCCACCAATCATGGCTGCGACTTCTGTGTGGCCGGCCACACCGCCGTGGCACTGAACAAGGCCAAGCTGGCGCAGGAGGTGGTCGACGCCCTGCGCGCCAAGGGCGAGCTGCCACAAGAGAAGCTCGAAGCCCTGGCGGCGTTCACCCGCGAAGTGATCGCCACCCGCGGCAATGTCAGTGAAGCCGGCTACGGTGCGTTTCGCGAAGCCGGCTACAGCGAAGGCAATGCCCTGGAGGTGATCCTCGGTGTCAGTCTGGCAACCCTGTGCAACTTTGCTAATGTGTTCGCCCAGACGCCGCTCAATGACGAGCTGAGCAAGTACCGCTGGCAGCCTTCGGCATAACGACCCTCGGCGCCAGCGCAGGCTGGCGCATTGTTAAAGGAGTAAACCCTATGCTCGATCCCGCATTGGTCGCGTGGCTGGACGCCCAGGCCGAAGCCCTCGACCAGGGCCACGGCGACCCGCAGGCGGTGCTGGGGCAACTGGCAGCGGCGCAGGTGCTGCGCGTCGGTATCGACCAGAACCTGGGCGGCAGTGGTGGCACGGTCGCCGACGCGGTCGAGACCCTGGCCACGGTCGCCAGCCATTCCCTGGCGGCAGCCTTCGTGTTCTGGGGCCAGCGCGCCTTTATCGAATACCTGCTGCACAGCCCCAACGCCGGGCTGCGCGAACGCCTGCTGCCTGAGCTGCTCAGCGGCCAACTGGCCGGCGCCACCGGGCTTTCCAACGCCATGAAGTACCTCTCGGGCATCGAAGCACTGCAGGTCAAAGGCCTGCGCGACGACCAGGGCTGGACCCTGGCCGGGCGCCTGCACTGGGTGACCAACCTGCGCAAGGGCGGTTTCGTGGTGGCGGCGGCGATTGAAGAAGAGGGCGCCTCGCCCTTCGTGCTGGCGATTCCCGACCACGCTACCGGGCTCACGCGCTCCGACGACCTGGAGCTTATGGGCCTGCAGTCGAGCAACACCGCTGCGCTGAGTTTCGAGCAGGTTTCGATCAGCCGCGACTGGCTGCTGCACGACAACGCCAAGCAGTTTCTGCCTGCCGTGCGCCCGTCGTTCCTGGGTCTGCAATGTGGCATGGCGATTGGCCTGGCGCGGCGTTCGTTGAGTGAAGTGGAGGGGCACCTGCAGGGCATGCGCTCGTTCCTTGGCGAGGCGCTGCAGGTGCTGCGCGAGCGCCTCGAGAACACCGTCAGCGAACTGAAAAAGGGCCTGCTCGACGGCCGCTTCCTGAGCCAGCCGGCGGCCTTGTTCAAGCTGCGCATCACCCTCGCCGAAACCGCTGCCGATGCCGTGCAGCTTGAGTTGCAGGCCAGTGGCGGCAAGGCTTACCTGACCGCCTATGGCGCAGGTTTTGCCCGGCGCTGGCGCGAGTCGGCGTTCGTGCCGATCGTCACCCCAAGCCTGGTGCAACTGCGCGCCGAGCTGCAACGCCAGGCGTCGTCAGCATGACCGAGGTGTTGCTCGAAGCCCGTGGCATCAGCCTCGGCTACCCGCGTGAACAAGGCTGGCAAAGCGTGCTGGAAGATTTCGACCTGCAACTGGCGCCGGGCGAGGTGATCACCATCCTCGGCCCCAGTGGCGTCGGCAAGTCCAGCCTGTTGCGGGTGCTGGCCGGTCTGCAGCAGGCCCGTGCCGGCAGCGTCAGCCTGCTCGGTGAGCCGCTGCAGGGCCCGCACCCGCGCCTGGCGGTAGCCTTTCAGGACCCCAGCCTGTTGCCCTGGCTGAGCCTGGAAAGCAACGTCGCCTTCGGCCTGGATTTCGCCCGCCAGCCCAAGCTTGCCGCCAGTGAACGACGGGCGCGGATCGACCACGCCATCGAGGCGGTCGGCCTGCAGCATGCGCGTGAGCAGTACCCGGCGCAGCTTTCCGGTGGCATGGCCCAGCGTACCGCGCTGGCCCGCTGCCTGGCACGCCAGCCGCAAGTGCTGTTGCTCGATGAGCCCTTCGGCGCGCTGGATGAAGTCACCCGCGCCGACATGCAGCAACTGCTGCTGCAACTGATTGCCCGGCACAACACCGCGGCCATTCTGATTACCCACGATATCGACGAAGCCCTGCTGCTGTCCGATCGCGTGCTGCTACTGGGCAACCACCCGGCGCGCACCCTCGGCCAATGGCCTATCGACCTGCCGCAACCACGCGAGCAGCGGGTCGAGGAACTGGGCGCGCTGCGCATCGACATACTCAAAACCCTTCGGCGGGCCAGCCGCACACCCGAACCTTCTTCTGAACCTATGCCGCTGCCGTCGGAGACTGCCCATGTGCCTGGACGACTTCACCCACACTCGTCGTGACTTCATCAAACTCAGCGCCTTGCTCACCGCCGGTGGCGCCATGCCCCTGCTGAGCAGCCTGCAGGCGCGCGCGGCCAGCGACCCGGATGCACCGGTACGCATCGGCTACCTGCCGATCACCGACGCCACGCCGCTGCTGGTGGCGCACAACAATGGCCTGTTCGAGGCCGAAGGCATCAAGGCCGAGCGCCCGGTGCTGCTGCGCAGTTGGGCGCAGGTGATCGAGGCGTTCATCTCCGGGCAGGTCAACGTCATTCACCTGCTGTCGCCGATGACCGTCTGGGCCCGTTATGGCAGCAAGGTGCCGGCCAAAGTGGTGGCCTGGAACCACGTCGGCGGCTCGGGCCTGACCGTCGCGCCGGGCATCACCGAGGTCAAGCAACTGGGCGGGCAGACCGTGGCCATTCCGTTCTGGTATTCGATCCACAACGTGGTGGTGCAGCAGCTGTTCCGTGATCATGGCCTGAGCCCGGTGTCCAAGGCCGCCTCTGCCCAGCTGGCGGCCAACGAGGTCAACCTGGTGGTGCTGCCGCCGTCGGACATGCCGCCGGCCCTGGCCAGCAAGCGCATCGCCGGCTACATCGTCGCCGAGCCGTTCAACGCCCTGGCCGAAGACCTCAAGGTTGGCCGCGTGCAGCGCTTTACCGGCGACATCTGGCGTAACCATGCCTGTTGCGTGGTGTTCATGCACGAGCACGACCTGAACAACCGCCCCGAGTGGTCGCAGAAGGTGGTCAATGCGATCGTCAAGGCCCAACTGTGGACCCGCGACCACCGCGCCGAAGCCGCCGCACTGCTGTCCAAGAGCGGGCCGAACAAATACACCCCGCATACCCCGCAGGTGCTTAGCCAGGTACTGGCGCCGACAGCATCGGACCGTGACGCCTACATCGCCAGCGGTGCGATCCAGCATGCGCAATGGGACGAAAAGCGCATCGATTTTCAGCCTTATCCGTTCCCCAGCTACACCGAAGAACTGGTGCGTCGCCTGCAGAACACCCTGATCGAGGGCGACAAGGGTTTCCTTGCCGGCCTCGACCCGCAACAGACCGCCCGCGACCTGGTCGACGATCGCTTCGTGCGTAACAGCATCGCCGCCGTTGGCGGGCTCAAGGCTTTCGGCTTGCCGGAGAGCTTCGAGCGTAGCGAGGAGTTTTCGATCTGATGGGCAAGCATGCAATCCATGGCGCCCTGGGCGTTGCCGGCCTGTTCGGCTTGTTGTTGCTGTGGTGGCTGGGCGTGCATGTGTTTGGCCAGGCCGATGGCCTGTCGGCGCGTTTTTCGCCGCAGGCGACCCTCAGCAGCCTGATCGAGCTGCTGGGCCAGGCCGAGGTCTATGAGCACATCTGGGTCAGCCTCAAACGCATCCTCATCGGCTTGCTGCTGGCCTTGCTGCTCGGCGTGCCCCTGGGCTTGCTGGTGGGCAGCTATCGCCACCTGGAAGCGGCGACCACCCCGGCGTTCCAGTTCTTGCGGATGATCTCGCCGCTGTCGTGGATGCCGGTGGTGGTGATGCTGATGGGGGTGGGCGACCAGCCGATCTACTTCCTCCTGGCCTTTGCCGCGCTGTGGCCAATCCTGCTCAATACCGCCGCCGGGGTGCGCCAGCTCGACCCACGCTGGCTGCAGTTGAGCCGCAGCCTGAGTGCCACACGCTGGGAGACCCTGTGCAAGGTGATCATCCCCGGCGTGCTCGGCCATGTGCTGACCGGCGTGCGCCTGGCCATCGGCATCCTGTGGATCGTGCTGGTGCCGTGCGAGATGCTCGGGGTGAGTGCCGGGCTGGGCTACTTCATCCTCGATACCCGTGACCGGCTGGCGTATTCGGAGCTGATGGCGATGGTGCTGCTGATCGGCGTGCTGGGCTTTATGCTTGATGCCCTTGCCCGTGGCTTGCATCGGCGTTGGGTGCATGCCTGATAGTGGGCAAGTTGCAGTGTTTTAGCGATTGATTTGCAAATTGCCTGTGGCCGTCTAAATTCCCATTCGGATCACGTTCAGTTTTTCAATGAAGCAATTGACCTTCGCCGACGTCAAGTGCGCAAGCCAGTGGATAACTCAAGGTCGCCTTACTGCCGCTGTTTGGAAATGCGTGCCGTAGATCGAACTTATCCTGCTGACAGCGTCATCGGAGAATGTCATGAGCCTCAGATCATTCACTGCAACTGTATTCCAGATCCCGATAGTGGCAATCGCTTTAGCACTATTCGCAGGGTGTGCCGAGCACCCGCCAACGCCTGATGCCCAGCCCCCTGAAAAGTCCCTCGTAGCATTGGTACAGATTAAACGGATAGATGGTTATTGCCTGGCCGTGGGGGCGTTCAACTTTGATAACCCCTATACACGATATGTTGGGCTGGCCACGTGCAATGGTCAGGACCCCGCGCAGCAATGGCATTACACCGAAGACAAGGAAATGCTTTCCGAGATAACCGACCCGCGTGGAGAGCGGTTGATGTTGTATGGGATGGAGATAGTCGGCGGCAGACCTTCGGTTTGGGTAACATCGCCACCTTCAACAGTTTCCCCCCACTACCGCTGGCAACATGATGCCCAGCGAAACACACTGACGACGCAGATTCCGGCTCATGCAGGGCTTGCTTTAACTGTATTTGCCGAGGGCCGTGGTTGGTTGGATCCGCGGGTCAGTGGCCGTGTCACGCAGAACTTTACTATTGCGCCGATTCAGCAGCCCGTCGCTCCGTGGGTACAAATCAAACAGAGTAATGGCCATTGCCTGGCCGTAGGAGCGCTTGATGCTACGCAATCGCTTGCGACTCGCCGTGTCGGCCTGGTTACTTGCAACGCCACGGATCCAGCGCAGCAATGGCGCCACACTGCAGATAACGAAATGATTTCCGCAGTGGCCGACAGCAAGGGCGGGGCATTGCTGCTGGAGGGGGAAAATATAGAGGTTGGCCGAGCCGCTGTTTGGGCCCGCCCGCGCACTTCAAAGGCACAGGCCTTCCAACATTGGACGTACAACAGTCGGCGAAAGGGCCTCTTTCCTCAGGGCCCGGGCGCGGCTGATAAAGCCTTGACCGCTTTTCTCGACGACCTGGGAATGTCCTGGCTGGACCGCTGGAACGGCACGCCAATGCAACAGTTCACGCTTGATCCCGTCAGCCCCTGACAGGTCAGCACGCTACCCCCATCAACTTGCCGCCTGGGTGCGGCAAGTTGATGATCGGGTTCTTGGGATGCTTATGGGTTGAGTTCAATGGGCACCTCGATGCACTTATAAGCGCTGTCGCCCATAATCCCGCGCCGCAACACTGGCAAGCGCTGCACACAACACCAGGCTAACCCCCAATGCCTGCCACTCACCCGCCAGGCTCAAGCCAGCGCCGATCAAGCCGTAATACAACAGCCCGAACAACGCCCCCGCCGTCCCCCGGCAATCGCCGTACTCGACCAGCGCCGAGCCCAGTACCAGCGGAATCGCCATGGCGAAGGCGCCGAGCATGAAGGCCATGGCCACGGCGATCAGCCAGTGCTCGCCCAGCAGCAGTATCGCCAGCGCTGCCAGCAGGTTCACCGCGCACGCCAGGTTGAGCAGGGTTGCCTGGCTGATACCGCGCGCCAGCAGTCGCGCATTGAGGCGCGCGCCGAGCAGCGAGCCCAGTGCCAGCAGCACGCCGCTGTAGCCAAACAGGCTTTGCAGTTGCAAACGCTGGAAAATGAACGGCGCCAGGCTGTACCAACTGAACACGCCGATGTTGAACAACGCCACCAGCAGCGTCGCCAGCAGCACCCGGCGATCACCAAGCATGCGCCGCAAGGTGCCGCTCACACTGGCAGGGTGGGGCGTTTGCGGGTGGGTCTCCGGCATCGCTTGCCAGCTCCACATCAGCAACGCCAGCGCCATCAGCAACTGCGCGGCGAGCACGCCACGGTAACCCAAGGCCTGGGTCAGCAGCGATCCACAGAGCACGCCAATCGCCGGGCTGATGGCCAGGAACATGCCGATCAGGGAAAACACCCGCGCCAGTTGCGCACCGCTATGCACATCGCGCAGCGCGGTTTGCGTCACCACCGAACCGACCGCTGCGGCGAAGGCGGCGACGATGCGCGCGCCAAGCAGGCCGGCGAAATGTGTGGCTAACAGGGCCGCCAGCGAAGCCAGGCCGTACAGCAGCAAGCCTGCGAGCAACGCCGGGCGCCGGCCCCAGAGGTCGCACAGGCGGCCCCAGACCAGCACGCCGACGGCAAAGGCGGCGAAATACAGCGACAGGGTTTGCCCCGCCTGCGCAGGCGTCACCCCAAAGCCCTGGCCGATATCGACCAGGGCGGGGCTGTAGAGGGTTTCGGCGATCTGCGGGAACATCAGCAGGGCCGTGGCCAGGGGCAACCAGGTGCGGTGGGTCATGAGCAGCGTCCCGTGGGTAAAAGGGGGGCTCATGGTAGGTGGCGGGCGATAGGTGTATTGTCGCGGTCTGGTCTAAAAATAGTGAAAATCGGACAACCTGCATGGCCTGGCTGGAACCCACCGCTAGCTTCGACCCGGACGGCTTCGGCGCGCCCATTGTCGGCATCTGCTCGGCTCTGGGCGATCACGATTCCGGCGTCCATCAGCACCGTATGGGGCAGGTGCTGTTCACCCGCCAGGGCTGTGTGCGCATCGACGCGCAGGCACCGGAGCTGCTCTGCCTGCTGCCGCCGACCCGCGCGGCGTGGATCCCCCCGGGCACCGCCCACCGGGCGCGGATGCGGGCGACCGTTGACTATCGCTCGGTGTACCTGGACACCCGCCACTGGCCGCGCTTGCCGGATGAAGTGGTAATCCTCGACGTCAACCCGCTGCTGCGCGAGCTGCTCGAGCGCATGGCCGAGGCGCCGTTCGAGACAGACTGGAGCCAAGGCGCCGCAGCGCACCTGGCCGGCTTGTGCGTTGCGGAACTGCAGGCTGCCGAGCAGCAACCGATGCGCTTGCCGCTGCCCAGGGACCGGCGCCTGGCCAGCCTGGTGGAGAACCTTGAGCAGTTGCCGCCGCCGCTGCACGAACTGGCCCGCACGGTGGGCGCCAGCGAGAGAACCATCGGTCGCTTGATTCGCCGTGACACCGGCATGTCCTACCAGCAATGGCGCCAGCAGTGGCGGCTGGTACGGGCGGTGGAGCAGTTGGCGATCCATCAGCCGCTGACCCAGGTGGCGCTGGAGCTGGGCTTTGCCAGCGACAGTGCTTTTATCGCTTTCTTTAGAAGCATGACCGGCAGCACGCCGCGGGCGTATTGCCGCTGAGGCAACTGTTGCGCAATAAATTCGCGGCGCTGTAGCGCTTGCCGGTGCGTAGTATCCGTTACTGTCGAGGTGACTAGCTCAGCCAGGAGGGCATGCGATGCTCGAGGTGCAAACGCTGATGATTTTTTCTGGCGCGGTGATCCTGTTGCTGCTGTCACCCGGGCCGAACATGGCTTTTGTCATCAGCCATGCTGTGTCGATGGGCTGGCGCGGCGGGCTGGCGGCGGCGCTGGGCATCAGCATTGCCGACCTGATCCTGACGGTACTGACCGCCACCGGCGTTACCGCGCTGATCGCCGCCTGGCCACCGTCGTTCGACATCATCCGCTTCAGCGGTGCGTTGTATCTGCTGTGGATGGCGTTCAAGCTGCTGCAGCCGCGCAAGGTTGGCACGGGAGAAGGGCTGCGCGAAACGTCACTGGCGGCGGTGTTCGTTGCGGCCACGCTCAACAGCCTGCTCAACCCCAAGGCGTTGCTGTTTTTTATCGTGTTCCTGCCGCAGTTCGTGGTGCCGGGCCAAGGCGCGGTGGCCCAGCAGTTGCTGCTGCTGGGGCTGCTGCTGAGTGTGATTGCCCTGGTGTTTCATGTGCTGCTGGGCGCGTGTGGCGGGGTGGTTAGCCGCAGGTTCAGTGGCAAGGGGCGTATGGCCAGGTGGCAGCCGCGGTTGCTGGCCAGTGTGCTGGGGTTGCTGGCGCTGCGGTTGATGCTGATGCAGCGTCCGGGGTGAGTGCGCTGCGAGCGCTTTGCGCTCGATCGCTGGCAAGCCAGCTCCTTTGGCGTGCGCAGTCCACACTGTGGGAGCTGGCCTTGCCAGCGATGGGCTGCGCAGCAGCCCCAGGTTCAATCCTGCAGGTCTTCCTCGCTCATCCACTCCACCGCGTCCGCCAGTGCCACTTCGGCCACCCACTCACTGAAACTGCGGGTCACCTGTTCATAGCTCAGCCGCGAGCGTAGCTCCAGCTTGTCGGCAAACGACAGGTGTACGGTGATCACCTTGTCTTCGATCACCCCGTCGCGCACCACGAAAAAGGCGAAGTCTTCGCGGTCCTGGCGGCGGGCAAACAGGTAGACCTCGAAGTCCGCGCCGGTCTCCTTGGCAAAGGCCCGGGCGGCGAAGGCGTTTTTGTTCAGGTCCGGGCCTTGTTGCAGTGACGCCGGGGTATCGCAGAAATACCAAGGCTCCCAGTCGGTCAGGCCTTTGTGGATGAACCAGCGGTAGGCAAGCGGGTAGGGCATGGGGGTGGTCCGTCAATGAATACAGGCGCGCCGGTACTCGCCCGGCGTTACGCCATAGGCTTGCTTGAACTGCCGGTTCAAATGGCTCTGGTCGGAAAAGCCCAGGGCGAAGGCGACGTTGAACGGCAGGCAGTCGTTTTTCAGCAGTTCGCGGGCGCGGCTCAGGCGCCGTTGCTTGAGCCAGGCATGGGGCGGCAGGCCGGTGGCCTGGCGGAACACCCGGGCAAAGTGAAAGGGCGAGAGGTTCACCGCCGTGGCCAGCTCCTCCAGCGATGGCGGGTAGGCCAGGCGGCTGTCCATCAGTTCCTTGGCCCTGGCCACGGCGCAGGGGTCGTTGCCGGGCGTACGCGCGGTGCCGGCGCGGGCATGGCGCTGCACCAGCAGCAATACGGCTTCGCGCCAGGCAGTTTGTTGTTCCAGAGCGCTGGCACCGTGTTCAGCCGAGCAGTGCAGCCAGCTGAAGGCCTTGGCCAGTTGCGGGTCGTGCAGCACGCTGGCGTCGAAGCGCGGCAGGCCGTCGCGCTTGAGCTCCAGCTCGTCGAGCACGCCGGTGATGCGCTCGCTGTCGGGGTAAAAACCGCGATAGCGCCAGCCATCTTCACTGGCCTTGGCGCCGGTGTGCAGCTCGTCGGGGTTGATCAGCACCATGCTGCCCACCGGCGCCAGGTGTTCGCTGCCGCGGTGCCAGAAACGCTGGGCACCGGACTCGATGATGGTGATCACGTAGCCTTCGTGCACATGGGGAGCGAAGCGCTGCTGAAAATAACGCGCGTGCAGCATCTCGGTATCACCGAGCGCCGAGGCTTGCCAGAAGCGGGTCTGTTCCTTGTGTGCAGGGTTCATGGACTGCCGTTCAACCACCAACGAAAGACAAAAAAGAAGGCCATGCTCAGCAGCATGCTGATCAAGGTGCTGCGGGTCAACAGCACCAGCACCACCGCCACTACCGAACCGATCAGGTACGGGTTGCTCAGGCTCAGGTCGAGCTGGTGCCCGGGCAAGAATACAATCGGCCCGCAAATGGCGGTGAGCATGCCCGGCACGGCAAAGCCGAGGAACTGTCGGGCATTGGAGCTCAGGCGCAAGGGCAGGCGCGGTTCCAGGAAGGCATAGCGGTTGAGGAACACCAGCAGGCCCATGCCGATAATCAGGGCGAAAATCATGTGCGTGCTCCACTGAATTTCTGGCAGATGAAGCCTGCGCTCATGCCCAGCAACCCGGCGGCCACCAGGCCGATGTCCCAATGCCAGGCGCTGAACAGCACCGAGCAGAACAGCGACACCGCCACGCACACCACGGTGGGCAGGTTGCGCACCAGCGGCGCGATCAGGGCAACGAAGGTGGCGACGATCGAGAAGTCCAGGCCCAATTGGTCGAGGTGCGGAATGTTCTGGCCGAGGATGATCCCGGCCAGGGTGAACAGGTTCCAGGCAATGTAGAACGTCAGGCCGACCCCCAGGGCATACCAGCGATTGAACTGCTGTTGGTCGTACTGGCTGGTGAGGGCGAAGAACTCATCAGTGAGCAAAAAGCCCAGGCCCAGCCGCCAGCGGGTCGGCAGGCCCGACAGCACCGGGCGCATCGACAGCCCGTACAACAGGTGCTGGGAGGTCAGCAACAGGGTGGTCAGCAGGATCGAGAACAGGTTGGCGCCGCCCTTGAGCATGCCGATTGCCACCAGCTGCGCGGCACCGGCAAAGACGATCGCCGACAGGCCCTGGCCTTCCCAGGGGGTGAGGTTGGCTTCGATGGCCATGGAACCGGCCAGCAGCCCCCAGGGAGCGACGGCGAGGGACAACGGCAGGATGGCGATGGCGCCACGGATAAAGGCCTGGCGGGCGAACGGCGGACTGGACATGGACGGCAGCAACAATCAATGAATACGGTTGCACAGCATGCCAGAGGCGGGCGCCGCTGACTTGAACGATCTTGCTGTCAGCAGCGGCGCAGAGGCCCCAGTACTCAGTAGTGATTGCTGGCCAGCCGCCGTTGCGCGGCGATGCAGCCATTGATGTCCACCGCTTTTTGCCAGTAGGCCTTGCTCTGCGCCGGGTCGGCGCTGGCCAGCAGGCGGTAGACCTCGGCCTGGTAGTCGCGCTGGCGGCCCCACTGCATGGCCAGGCCTTGCGGTTGCTCGCGGTGGCACAGGAGGCGCACGGTCGGTTGCGGGTAGTAAGGGGCGTAGAGGCTGGCCAGGTTGGGCACGCTTTCGAGCGCGCTGCGGTATTCGCTGCGGCTGTAGTTGGGGCACCAGTTCTCGATGCCCAGGGCCGCCGGGGCAAAGCCCTGGCCCATGCTGGCTTCGAGCAGCGGGCAGGCGGCAGCGGAAATCTGCGCTGCCGGCAGGTAGGTGATGTAGTAGAGCGCCAGGCGATACTGGGCCGCCGGGTGGTCAAGCTCCACGGCTTTTTTCAACAGGCTCACCGCAGGCGCCAGGGTGCGGCCCAGGGCCTGACCTTGCTGGGCAAGATCCTGGTCGGTGGTGCTGGTCTTGAGGGTGAAGCTGGCGCTCTGGTTGTCGGCCTGTTCCAGCAAACTCACGGCCTGGCGGTACAGCAGGTCGGCATGCGGGTCGATCTGTACGCCGGCAGCCAGTACCGAGGTCGGCAGCACGACGGCGAGCAGGCCGTGCAAAAGGGGCGAGCGGATCAAGGAAGTGCCTCTGGAGTTCGGGGCCGGGCGGGTATGCATGTTGGCTTGGAGACGACTGCGCTGTTCAGGGTTCAATCCGACTGTCCATAGTGTGGCTGGCCTGGGTGATAGCGCGCCATTCTAACCGCTCCGGGCCCGCGCCCGAAAGCGTAGCCCGTCAGGGCAACAGTTGCCGGATGTTGTAGACCAGCCCGACGGCGGCGATGGCCAGCAGTACCACGGCGCTGATGGCGCTGATCAGGCGCCGGTCGAGGCGCTCGGCCAGGCGGCCGATGACCAGGATGTACAGGCCCAGAATGCCCAGGTCGAGCACCAGCCAGACCAGCGCCAACAGCATCAGGCTGTGGCTGAACTGCTCGGTGACCTGGATGAACTGCGGGAAGAAGGCGACGAAAAACAGGATGTCCTTGGGGTTCGACAGGCCAATGGCAAAGCCTTGCCACAGCCCGCCCTGGCGCACCGCAGCTGGCGCTGCGGCGTGCGCGGGCCGGCGCAGTTCGGCCAGCGCGCCGAGGCCCAGAAAGCCGATGAACAGGCAGCCGAACACGCTCAAGGCGCTAAGCAGCAGCGGGTTGATCGCGGCGCTGCTGAAGATCAGCAGCGCCGCCAGGGCAATCAGCACCAGTGACGCGCCGTTGGTGCCCAGGGCGGTCAGCAGTGCCTGTTTGCGCCCGGCGCGGGCGGTGGTGTTGACCACCAGCGCCACCACCGGGCCGGGGCTGGCGATCAGCAGCACAACGGTCAGAGCGTAGGTAGCAAGCAGGGGACTGTTCACGGGCGTGTCTCGAGGGCGTTTGTCGGGAGTGCAATTCTCGGCAGGCCCGGTTCGGTTGTAAAACGCCTGTTACTGTGGCCTTCTATTAGTTTGACTCATGCTAGAGGCGGCCATGACCGAACGCATTCCCGCATTGCAGGCGCTCAGGGCGTTCGAGGTGGCCGCGCGCTATGGTTCGTTCACCCGCGCCGGCGAAGAACTGGCCCTGACTCAGGGCGCCATCAGCCATCACATCAAAACCCTCGAAGGCCTGTTCGCCTGCGCCCTTTTCGAGCGTCGCGGGCCGAAAGTGGTGCTGACCGAAGCGGGCCGACTGCTGGCCCAGGAGCTGAAAGTCGGCTTCAAGATCATCGAAAACGCCTGTGGCCTGCTCAGGCAGGACCGCCAGCAACTGCGCCTGAAGGCGCCCTCGACCCTGACCGTGCGCTGGTTGCTTGGCCAGTTGGCGCTGTTCAAGCAATGTGAAGAACACACTCAGGTGCAACTGAGCAGCGTGTGGATGGACATCGATACGGTGGATTTTTACAGCGAGCCCTACGACTGCGCGATCCTGTTGAGCGACGGACATTTCGGCGCCGGCATCGCCAGCCTCAAGCTGTTTGACGAATGGCTGGTGCCGGTGAGCCAGCCCGGTTACCCGGCAGACCTGGCCCATTGCGAGCTGCTGCATCCATCGCCTGACCGGCGTGACTGGCGGCGCTGGTTGCAGCGCACCGGGGCTGCGGCCATCAGCCTTGAGCGCGGCCAGCTGTTCGATACCCTCGACCAGGGCATCTCGGCGGCTCAGCAAGGCCTGGGCGTGGGCGTGGTCGACCTGTTATTGGCCAGCGCCGAGCTCGATGCCGGGCGCCTGGTCACGCCGTTTACGCAGGCGGTGGCCACCGGCGAGGGCTATTACCTGGCCTGGCTGCAGGCCAGTCCCAAAGCCCGCCAGGTGCAAAAACTCGGCGAGTTCCTGGTGCAGCAGGTGCCGCAATTGCCTGCCCAGGGCTTTGATTATTTATATGACTAATACTGCGGTGCGCCAGCATCGGGCAGCAGCCGCGTGCTCATGAAATCGATGAACACCCGCAGCCGTGGCGGCACTTGCCGCCCCGAGGGCCACAGCAGGTAGAAGCTGCCGCGGCGCTCCATGTAGTCATCGAGCACGGTCACCAGGTCGCCGCGCTGCAACTGCTGGCGCACGGTGAAATCCGGAATGCAGGTGATGCCGCGATCGCGCATGGCAAAGCAGATGCGCGTGTCGACGTGGTTGCAGACCATCGACACCGGGATCTCATAGGCGTGGTCGGCGGGCTCCTGGCGCAGCGGCCACTGTTCGAGCTTGCCGGTGCTGGGGAAACGGTAATGCAGGCAGGTGTGGCGGGCCAGTTCGGCGGGGTGCGTGGGGCGGCCATTGCGCGCAAGGTAGGCCGGCGAGGCCACCAGTACATGGTGAAAATGGCCAAGAAAGCGTGCGCTCAGGCGTGAGTCGCTGGGCGTTCCGCCGCGCATTACCACGTCGAAGCCTTCGCCGATGATATCGACCAGGCGATCGTCGAAATCCAGGTCCAGTTCGATCTCCGGGTACTGCGCCATGAACTCGCTCAAGGCCGGCATCACCAGCGCGGTCACCTGCGGCAGGCTGATGCGTAAACGCCCGCGCGGCACCTCGCTGGCTTGGGACAGTTCAAGTTCGGTGGCTTCGATCTCGGCGAGGATGCGCCGGCTGCGTTCCAGGAACAGGCTGCCCTCGGCGGTCAGGGTGATGCTGCGCGTGCTGCGGTGAAACAGGCGCACCCCCAGGCGGCTCTCCAGGCGCGCCACGCGCTTGCCGATGGCCGAAGCGCTGACGCCCAACGATTGCGCCGCGCCGACGAAGCTACCGGTTTCTGCCACCCGCACGAACACCACGAAACCGCTGAGGCTATCCATCTGCTTTCCCTGATTGCGGACACTGATGTCCGTTATGAGCGGAATTGTACCCGTCTTTTTCCGCAGTGACCGCAGGCTTAAGGTTCGCCAATCTTTCTTGCAGGAGTTTCACCATGACCCCGATGAGTTGCACCGCGGACGGGCCAGCCGCACTCGAACAGCCCTTGCCGGTCAGCGGCCTGCTGGCGCTGGCCATGACCGGCTTTATCGCCATTCTCAGCGAAACCCTGCCGGCCGGCCTGCTCGGGCAGATCTCCAGCGGCATGCAGATCAGCGAGGCCATGGCCGGGCAGATGGTCAGCGTCTATGCCCTGGGCTCGCTTTTGACCGCCATCCCGCTGGTGACCCTGACCCAGGGTTGGCGCCGGCGACCGGTATTGTTGCTGGCGATTGTCGGCTTTTTGCTGTTCAACACGGTGACGGCGCTATCGGCTTCGTACTGGCTGACCCTGGTCGCGCGCTTCATGACCGGTGTTGCCGCGGGCCTGGCTTGGGGCGTGATTGCCGGGCATGCACGGCGCATGGTCAGCCCCGAGCAGCAAGGCCGGGCCATGGCCGTGGCGATGATTGGTGCGCCAGTGGCCTTGTCGCTGGGGGTGCCGGCCGGTACCTGGCTGGGCGAGTTGCTGGGCTGGCGCATGACCTTTGCCCTGGTGTCCGGCGCGACTGTGGTGCTGGTGGCCTGGGTGCTGTGCAAGGTGCCGGATTTCGACGGCCACGCTCCGGGCCAACGCCCTGGTATCGCCCAGGTGTTGCGCACCCCTGGGGTGCTGGCGGTGTTGCTGGTGATCCTTACCTGGGTGCTGGCGCACAACGTGCTGTACACCTACATCGTGCCGTACCTGGCCTCGGTGGGCCTGGCGGCGAGCACCGGCATGGTCTTGCTGACCTTCGGCATTGCCGCCCTGGCCGGCATCGGTGTGGTCGGTGCGCTGATCGACAAGCACCTGCGCAACATGGTCCTGCTCAGTCTGTTCGGCTTTGCCGTGGTGGCGCTGGTGCTCGGTTTTGTCAGCCAGTCGGCGCCGCTGGTGTACCTCAGTGTCGCGCTCTGGGGCCTGACCTACGGTGGCGCACCAACCCTGCTGCAAACCGCCAGCGCCGACGCCGCCGGGGAGGGCGCCGATGTCGCTCAGTCGATGATCGTCACCGTGTGGAACTCGGCGATTGCCGCCGGTGGCCTGCTCGGCGGCGTGCTGCTTAGCCAGTGGGGCGTGGGCAGTTTCCCCTGGGTATTGCTGGCGCTGATTGCGCTGGCCTTGTTGATCGCCGGTCGCGCCCATGGTCACGGTTTCGCCCCGGGGGCACGGGTGCCGAGCTAAGTTCGCCAGGCCGCCGCGCAGACGGGTAGAATCGCCGCATACACAGGTGTATTCGAGGTTGCAGCGGTGGAGTTACAGCAGGGCTTTGTCCTGACCCGGCATTGGCGCGATACCCCGGCCGGTACCGTTGTCGAGTTCTGGCTGGCCACCGACCAGGGCCCGCGGCGTTTGCGTCTGCCCGTGCAGACTTCAGTGGCGTTCATCCCCGCCGAGCAGCGGCGCCAGGCCGAGGCGGTGTTGCGCGGCGAGCGCGAGGTCGAGTTGCGCGAGCTGGCCCTGCGTGATTTTGAACAACGGCCGGTGCTGGGCTTGTACTGCCGCCAGCACCGCCAGTTGATCCAGCTGGAAAAGCGCCTGCGCGCCGCCGGGGTGCAAATCTACGAGGCTGATGTGCGTCCGCCGGAGCGCTACCTGATGGAGCGCTTCATCACCGCGCCGGTCAGCTTCAGCGGCACGGTGGATGCCAGTGGCGTGCTGATCGACGCCCAGCTCAAGCCCGCCCCCGATTATCGACCCACGCTCAAGCTGGTGTCGCTGGACATCGAAACCACCGAGCGCGGCGAGCTGTACTCCATCGCCCTCGAAGGCTGCGGCCAGCGCCAGGTGTACATGCTCGGCCCGGCCAACGGCAACGCCGAGGGCGTGGATTTCGATCTCCAATACTGCGACAGCCGTGCCCGCTTGCTTGAGCGCTTGAACGACTGGCTGGCCGTGCATGACCCCGATGCAATCATCGGCTGGAACCTGGTGCAGTTCGACCTGCGCGTGCTGCAGCATCACGCGACCCAGCTCAAGGTGCCGCTGCGCCTGGGGCGTGGCGGCGAAGCAATGGACTGGCGCGAGCACGGTAGCCGCGCGCATTTTTTTGCCGGGGCGGCCGGGCGGCTGATCATCGACGGTATCGAAGGGCTGCGTTCGGCGACCTGGAGCTTCCCCTCCTTCAGCCTGGAGAACGTCGCCCAGACCCTGCTCGGCGAAGGCAAGGCGATCGACACCCCGTACCAGCGCATGGACGAAATCAACCGCATGTTCGCCGAGGACAAACCGGCCCTGGCCCGCTACAACCTCAAGGACTGCGAGCTGGTTACGCGGATTTTCGCCAAGACCGAACTGCTGACCTTCCTGCTCGAACGGGCCACGGTCACCGGCTTGCCGGCCGATCGCAGCGGCGGCTCGGTGGCGGCGTTCTGTCATTTGTACATGCCCCTGATGCACCGCCAGGGCTTCGTCGCGCCCAACCAGGGCGAGCGCCCGGAAGAGGCCAGCCCCGGTGGTTTCGTCATGGATTCGCGGCCGGGCTTGTACGAGTCGGTGCTGGTGCTCGACTACAAGAGCCTGTATCCGTCGATCATCCGCACGTTTCTGATCGACCCGCTGGGGCTGGTCGAAGGCTTGCGCGAGCCGGGTGATGAGACCTCGGTGCCAGGCTTTCGCGGAGCGCGTTTTTCCCGCAGCCGGCATTGTTTGCCGGCGATTGTCGAGCGGGTCTGGCAGGGCCGCGAGGTGGCCAAGCGCGAGCACAATGCGCCGCTGTCACAGGCGCTGAAAATCATCATGAACGCCTTTTACGGTGTGCTCGGTTCCAGCGGTTGCCGCTTTTTCGACCCACGCCTGGCCTCATCAATCACAATGCGCGGCCACGAGATCATGCGCCGTACCCGCGAGCTGATCGAGGCCAAGGGTTATGCGGTGATCTATGGCGACACCGACTCGACTTTCGTCTGGCTCAAGCGTGCCCATGACGAGGCGGATGCGGGGCGTATCGGTCGCGAGCTGGTGCAGCAGGTCAACCAGTGGTGGCGCGAGCACCTGCGCGACAGCTACGGCCTGGACAGTGCCCTGGAACTGCAGTACGAAACCCACTACAAGCGCTTTTTGATGCCGACCATTCGCGGTGCCGAGGAAGGCAGCAAGAAGCGCTATGCCGGCCTGGTGCAACGTGGCGAAGGCACTGAAGAGATGATCTACAAGGGCCTGGAAAGCGTGCGCACCGACTGGTCGCCGCTGGCCCGGCAGTTTCAGCAAGAGCTGTACGAGCGGATCTTCAAACGCCAGCCGTACCAGCAGTACCTGCGTGAGTATGTGCGCAAGACCTTGGCTGGCGAGCAGGATGAGCTGTTGATCTACCGCAAGCGCCTGCGCCGGCCGCTGGCCGACTACCAGCGCAACGTGCCGCCGCATGTGCGTGCGGCGCGCATGGCTGACGACTTCAATGACCGCCAGGGCCGGCCGCGGCAGTACCAGAATGGCGGCTGGATCAGCTACGTGATTACTGTGGCCGGACCGGAGCCGCTGGAAACGCGGCATTCGGCGATCGACTACGACCATTACCTGACCCGGCAATTGCAGCCGGTGGCGGATGCGATCCTGCCGTTCGTGGAGGATGACTTCACGGCATTGATCGATCGGCAGATGGGCTTGTTCTAGCCGGGCCCGCTATGAGGCCCGGGTTGCGACCGCTGCGCGCTCGATCGCAGGCAAGGCCTGCTCCCACAGGTCTGGTACATGCAGGTCTATTGTGGTGCGGCCTTGCCGGCGATGAGGCCGGTGCAGGCAGCGCATCAGGTGTTGGCTGTGTTGCGACCGCTGCGCGCTCGATCGCAGGCAAGGCCTGCTCCCACAGGTCCGGTACATGCAGGTCTATTGTGTGGGCCTTGCCGGCGATGAGGCCGGTACAGCCAGCACATCAGGTGGCATC
>NZ_JBNDLE010000032.1:0-50070 GCF_050435905.1 Pseudomonas sp. 2835
GCCGCTCTGGCCCGACTGATAGTTGGCACCGCCCATCTACCTCGCGAAGGTAGCCGTATGGCTTCATCGGCTCACCCTGGTGCTGGGCGGCTGGCTGGGCGAGAAGGGCGCGCAGTTCCTTGATGCCACGTTCTTGCGTGATACGCAGGCCGTTGCAGATGTCTTCGGCAAGGTCACGCGGCACGCTGACCATCTGCTCGGTGTTGCTGGATCGGTTTTCTGTGGGCATGGGATACCTCGCCGGGGTGGCGTGATTCGCAGAAATGGGGAAGGCGCTGTCAGGTTCTTCCAGCAGCGTCGGTTTGTTCAGGTAGTTGGTGTGTGCTATTCCGATAGGGTCGACCAAGGAGAGCTCTCATGAGATTTCTCATCGTTTTCGGAATCGCGTTAGCAGCCGCCCAGTTGGTTGGCTGTGGTGAAAAGGTGGAGGCGCAGCCGCAGGCCAACGTTGCTCCTAGTGCTTGCGGATGTTCTGATCAGGCAAACCTGATTGCGAATAAGCACGCCGTATACAATTGCAATTGTGGTGCGATGCAATGCGTCGTCGCATTTTCAGCAAATGGAACCGGCGGTCCCTTGGGGGAAGTTGCGTTGCAGTGCAAGTAGGTCCTTACCGGGTAGCTGGTTGTCTGGCAGCGCCGGACACTCAGGCGGCGGCTCGAACCTTGAAGGTAAGCATGGCCGTTGCGTCGTCGTTGAAACACTCAGCCAGCTCCTGATATGCCCGGTACTTGGCCTGGCTGCGAGTGGCTGCCCACACGCGCCGAACGTAATGGCGCGCGTCGCCAAGCATGTACTTCACGTCATCCCAGTCATACAGGCCGTTGGTGAGCACCTCGAACTGCTTCAGCGGCAGCTCTTCGGCCATTTCGCCGTACTGCATTTCCCAGGTTGGGTGGTAGTTACGGATGCGCTTCTTCGGGTCGCTGTCGAGGATGACACCGATGTAATGGCCGCGGTCGGCGATGATCACGCCAGGCTCGCCGTTGGCGATTACGCGGCGCCCGATCTCGGCTGGCACGTCGTAGTGGCGGCGAACGTAGTCGCAGTTGTAGTTGCTCATGGCTTTCTCCATGCATGCGCCGCCCTCCGTGGCCGGATGCGGCATGTTGATTACTTGAGAATTGCGCGGGCGCAGGCTTGGGTTTCGATCCAGAGCGCCGACGAAGGCCGCGCTTCGTACTTGACCAAGGCCTTGGCGATCCGCTCGGCCAACTCTTCCTTGCTACCGGTTAGAGCCGCCGGCGGGTGATGGGCAACCTGGATAGGCAGGTCGAATTGGCCCGGAAGGTCGATTCTCATGCGTCGCGTCTCCTTGAAGTGCTTCCAGCCCGCTGGGCGGCAAGTTGATCCATTGCTGGCACCGGGCATGCTCGGGTCCCTATCGCACTTTCAGCTTTTAGGAATCGTCTGATACTGGCTGGGCTCTCATGGAAGCATTATCGGTTTCCAGCGAAGCTATATCTCAAAGGATTACTCCTTGTACTGGCATTGCCCGTCTACTCCAGAAGGCTCCATCATGTTGTCCAAGAAGCTGCTTTTTATTGTTTGTTTATTCTTTATGCAGGTTGCTCCAAGCTATGCATTGAAGTGCCAAGAGGCTGGTACCGGCCGGATTGATGTTGAGGAAAGTATCAATGAAACTATAGCTATCCCGAACTCTTTGCCCGCGGGTACCGTGCTCTGGCGTCAAGCGACTAAAACAATTAGTGTTGAATGTTGGGTGGATATTGCCGGTAGGCCGGCAGAGAATATTTATTTCTATATGAATCCAAGTCGAGTTGACCTTGGTAAAGATATTGAAATTGGCGTGACATACCAGGGCAAAGACTATTTATACTCATCCTTGACCGGTGGCAAACTGGATATCGGATGGCGTGTTGATGGATGCACCGAGAACTGTGGCTGGCAGAAAGAAAAAAAGAGTATGTCCTACTCGTTGTTTTTCGTTAAGAAGTCACCTGCCGGAGATAATAAGGAGGGGCCAATTGCCCCGTTCGCAATCCATAGAGCGTTCCAGTTTGATGGGGTTGGCGGTGCGCGTCCCGGATCTAGCTACAACGTAATTGTCTCTGGCTTGAATAAATTTCGTTATCTACCATGTGAGTCGTTGATAAAAATCCATCCAAATGTCATCAATTTCGGTGCAATTCGCGCGTCGGGGGCGGTGGTGGGCGCGACGATCAAGGAAGTGCCATTCACTATAACCGAACAGCGAACCTGTAGTGCCGCCTATGGCCTGGGCGGTTATCTGGAACCGTTAACCGCTACATTGTCTGCGGCACAGGATACCCTAATTCCGACCGACAACAAATCGGTGGGGATTAGCTTGATCAACGAAGTTGATCAAAGCCCGTTAATATTTAAGAAAGAGTTTGTGCTGACGCCCAAGACTACTTCGACTACCAACTCACATAATTTTCTCGCGCGCTTGAAGTGGATGAGTGCGACGCCAGAGTTTGGTGAATTCAATGCGGGCGCAACCTTGGATGTTTTTTACAAATAAAATTTCAGATTTTCTTGATTCATAGATTTAAATGGAGGTCATGTCTTGTTCCTCTAGCGAGGAGTTCTATGGCGTTATCCTTCACCAACAGGATCATGTACCCGTAGCTGATGCCAAGCTTCTGCGCCACTTGGTTCCGAGTGATGCCGGTACCGGCCAGGGCCTTGACCTGCTTGCCGTGCTTGGCGCGCTGCTCATCGCGCTTCTTCCTCGTCTCTGCTCGGGCTCCGCGATCGGTGCTGCTGACCAGGAAGGTGATCAGGTGCGCCTTTGATAGCTGAAGAAGCCGGGCGCGCTCGGCCTGGCCCATCACTATAAGACGCCTGCTTTAATCCGCTGGGTGGCAAGTGAACATGCAGCTGCCGGCGGCGCTGCTGGGTGATCTTTTGGATGCGTCTCATGGGTAGCACACCTCAATTGGCTTCTTGTTCGTAGAGCCAGAGGGCATGACCACTAGTAGACGCTTGTTTCCGCGATACACGCCCCAGGGCCGACCAGTGGAAGTGGCCATGGCCGCCGCGTACTACACGGCGGGGATGGGCAGGGCGATTGTGGCGATCATGGTTACGCCCCGGCCAGGTGATGCAGCGGGGCGAAAGGGATGTCGTCGTCGAAGCTGTCGTAGTCCGGGCCTGGGGCGCCTTGCTGGTTCTGCGGCTGGGCCTGCGGGCGGCTCTGCTGGCGCTGCTGCTGGGGCCGAGGCTGTTGCTGCTGGCTTCCTTGCTGCGCCTGCGGCGGCGGGCTGCCGGCGAACTTGATGATGATCACGCGGCCGGTGAGCTTCACTCCCTGGGAGTGGTCGGCCTTGGTGTAGGTCTCGACGTGGGCGTCGTCGATGGTGAAGTGCAACTGCTGGCCCTTGAGCAGGTAGGGCGCCATGGCTTCGGCCTGCTTGCCCCAGAGCGTGGCGTCGACCCACTGAGTGGGGCGCTTGCCATCTTGGCCTTTGCGGCCGTATTCGCAGGCCAGGGCCAGGTTGCAGACGGCATTCCCTTCAGGCGTGTAGCGCAGTTCAGCGTCGCGGCCCAGGCGGCCGATATCGGTAAGAGTAGGCATCGTGATTCCTTGGTTATGCGGCCAGGCCGAGCACCTTGTTCATGCGCTCGTCGAGGATTTCGTAAAAGGTTTTCACCCGCTCGGTGAGCTTGCGGATCATGGCTTCGTCGCGGTACACGCGCTTGACGAAGAGCGGCATGCCGGGCCAGTAGCTGATGAAGTCGATCCACTCGCGCTCCGACACCCACAGGCCGCCCTGGCACTGGGCTACGTGCTCTTTTGGAACATCGCCAGCCAAGATCACGCCCACCTGAAACTTGGGCAGCTTGGTCTTGATCTCGGTGAGGCCGTCGTCGCCGACAAGGGCGTCAGGCGAGTAGCCGATGCCGTGGTTCAGTATGATCCCGACTGAGCGAGTCTTGAGGCTCTCGCGGTCCTCATAGAGCCCGCGCGCAACACCTTCAAGCTCGTGGCCCCGGATTGTTGCCTTTGTCTGGAAGGGGATCTCGGCGGCCTCTTCGGTGATGCGCTCGCCGATCAGCTGGTCCATGTAGGTGAAGGCGGCCACACCAAAGCCCGCTTCGCCCTTGCCACTTACCAGCAGGCAGTCCAGCTCCGAGCAGGTGATGATGCCCAAGCGCAGGGCCAGCCACTCCGGCGTGCCTTGCTCGATATCAGTGATGATCTGCATGGGAGGTCTCCTAGTCTGCGGCTGTGTTCTGGTTGGCTGACTTGGTGAGCATGCCCAGCACCTGGTCGAACGCGGCTTTCTCAACCGCAGATGGGGTGCCATGGATGCTGGCGAACGCGGACTTGGCTTTGTCGCTGCAGCGTTCCAGCAGCATGGCCAGCTGGCTGGCTTGCACCGAAGTTACCCGCGGCGTCACGACTGCACCGTTGCCGTCGTCGTCCTCGCCGGTGGTGGTGAAGTTGAGCAGGGCACCGGCGGTGTACCGCTTGCCGTAGCTCACGCTGGAGGCCACGGCCTGGACGCCGTTCTTGCTGCCTGTGGTATCGGCCGGCAGGACCAGGGAGGTGGTTTCCCGATGCCCGGCGCGGTGACTCAGTACGCCCTCGACCTCGATCCCGCGCTCGTTGCGTGGCGTGCGGAAGGAGAGGGCAAAGCCGTGGCGGGCCAGCACTGGCTTGATCATCTCGTTGATGTCCTCCCAGAGCGCATAGGTGCTCTGGATGCGGCCGCTCTTGTCTTTGATCCCGCCGCGCTCGCCGATCACCGGCAGCTCTTCCTGCATGGCGGCCAGGGCCTCGTCGAACTGCTGCTTGGCCTGCAGGGCCTGAATGTTCTGGTGCATGACCATCAGGCGCTCCATCTTGTCGATGTCGGCGTTCGGGGACATGGCAACCTGCTGGATAATCTGCAGAACGGTGACCGACTCGGTGGCGATCACTGGGCTGTTGGTCTGTTCGACCCGGGCTACTTGGCTCATGGCGACCTCAGTAGGAAATGGAGACGTTGGGGATCTTGCGCTGCGCGATCAAGGTGACCGCTTGCTTGGCGCAGGCCTCAGGCATGCCACCAGCAATGAAGGCTTCCAGCGCTGCGCGGTTGATGCTCCGGCGATGGGCTTCGTCGCGTTCGCGGGCTTGCTGCTGGCGGAGTATCTCGGCCGCAGCGTCGTCTGCCCGGCGGCGTTCATCAATGCGAGCTTGTTCAGCCGCCTGCTCGGCACGTTGTGCTGCGGCCTGGCGCTCCTGCTCGGCGCGCTGCTCTGTGGCGACTCGATCTGCTTCGGCCTGGGCCCTTGCGCGCTCGGCTTGCTCGGCCTGCAGCTTCAGCTCCAGCTCGCGGCGGTCGGCGGTGGCCTTGGCTTCAAGTTCGCGGCGCTGGGTGGCTTCGCGCTCGGCCTGGGCCTTCTGCTCGGCTTCGATCCGGGCGCGCTCGGCGGCTTCCCGAGCGATGCGCTCTTCGCGCTCTTTCTGCTCGCGGGCTTCAGCCTCGGCGCGCAGGCGGGCCAGTTCGGCCTGTTCCGCTTCGTACTGCTGGCGGGCGGCGAGGGCGGCGCGCAGCACCTTCAGCGAATCGTCCTTGGCCCGGGCTGCTTCGGCTTCGAACTCTTGCCACTGCTCGCCCAGGGCGATGGCCTCAACCTTGGCGATGCGATCAGCCAGATCTTCGGCGGTAATGCCTTCCAGCGCTTCGGCGTGGAGCTTCAGGTGGGCAATGGCGTTGTTGTGTCCGTCTACCCGAGCATCCTCGGCTGCCTGCCAATCATCCAGAGGTTTGCGCACCTCCTTCTGCCAGGATTCAAGGATGTCCCAAACACGTTTGCGCTCTGCATCGATGCGGCCAGGAACCTTCTTTTGTTCTGCTGAGAGCTCCTTGCCCTTGTTTTCGATTGCCGTCTTGGTGCGTGCAACCTCATAGGCCATGGACGCGATTTCCTTGCGGCCTTTGACGGTTTTCAGGTCAGGAACCACGGCCAGGAATTCGTCGATCTTCACGCGAATCTGGTTCAGCCATGGCTCAAGGCCCTTTTCAGCGCTGTACACCGCCAATGCTGTTTCCTGGGGCGGGGCAACGATCAGTTCTTTTTCTGCGGACATGCGAATCTCCCGCGCCATCCCTGCGGTGGGCGCTGATGAAGGGGTTACTGAGTGATCCGATCAGCGAGAGCGCTGAGCAGCATCAAGAAGGTGAAGAGGGCGATAGCTGGGAAAGCGCCGCGCCAAAGCAGGTAGCGGCGTTGGCGTTGGTGGCTGGTCATGGCCGAACCCTCACCGCAATCCGGCCACCTTTCATGGTTGCGCTCAAGCGGCGTGGCAGGCTGGCCACTGCACGTTCACGCGGCAGGCCGATCACCTCATTGAAGGGAAGCCCGAAGCCCAACATCACCAGCCTGGCTTCAATCTCGTCGCATTGCTCATCGATGAGCGATTTAACCGGTGCAGTGCTCATGCAACCTCCTTGCGCCGCTCGGCAACCCGGCGAACGCGCTCGCAGTAGTGTTTGAACTCGTCGGCGTTGATGCCGCCAGCAGTGAAGTGGCGGACGATCAGGGCTTCGGTTAGGGTTTCCTGCAGCCTCGACCCTGATTGCTCAAGGTCGTCCAGGGCGCGGTCTATGGCGATGTGTGGGCTCATAACTCAGCGTCCTCGGCCTGGGCGATCAGCGCGTCATCAGCCAGCGGCTCAAGGAACTCTGCGGCCAGGTCAATCAGGTGCTGATCCGGCTTGTCGTCGCCCAGCAGGCTCGCTGCCGTGGTCCTGCAAGGCTCGCCAAAGGCCGCCTGAATGACGATCTCTGCCAGCCAGTCGCCTTTGTCCTCGCCATTCTCCCAGCGCTTCAACAAGAGCAGCTGAATGTGGGTCTTGAACTCGGCGAAGGTGACGATGCGCGATGCACGCAGGCGGCGCTGCACCTTGATGTCGCTGCCCCGGGCCAGTTGCTCGCCGGCTTCTTCAAGCCATGCTTGGCGGGCAGAGTCGCGGGCATCAACCACTGGAGGCGCCTGCCGGTTGTCGTACTCAAACTGAGCTTTTCGAAGTGCGCCCATGGTCGTCTCCAGTTGGATTGTGCGGCCGCATTGGCCAGATGCCAGGCGCGGGTGACCAAACCCAGCCGTGAGACTGGCCTGGCACCTGCCGATGCGGTCGATTTGAAGGGAAGGGGGGCAGGCGCCCGGCGCTGCCCGGGAAGCATCTGGTCTGGCCGGGAAGGCCCCGGATTCGCCTGCGGTGATGCGATCTGCATCGGGGTGTGATCTGCGCTTGTCATCGCAAGGACGCCCATTCAGTACCGCCTCAAGGGCTCAGCGCGTTGACGTCGCGCCCGGTATGGAGTCGCCTTTCCAGATCACACTCCGATGCAGCCTGGTGATGGGGAACCAGGTGATCGGGCAGTTAACGTCAGGCTGACGTGGCGCTGGTTGTTCAGTCGTTGACGCCTTCGACATCAACCCACTGGCCGCCGACGTAGCGGGTTGGCGTGAATGGCTCGCTGATATCGACAATGTCGAGCAGGCCGTCATCCGCACCGCGCAGCTCGTCGTCGGTGACGTCTTCGGCGCTCTTCATCTCGCCGTCTTCGAAAATGAGCAGGTACATCGTTTTGCCCTCCAGGGCGGTTGATTTCCCGTCAGCCCCTCGTGAGAAGGGCTGCCAGTGAAATCGTCATGCTGCGAACAACTCTTGCTGCTCCGGCGCCGGCATCAAGAAAGCCACCAGCTCCTCGCTTGGCCATTCCGTGACGTCCGTCCAGTCGGGGTGGAGCACCTTGAGCTCAGCCGGGTGCAGCCACCGTCCTTGCTGCTTGTCTGGGCTGATGCAGAACTTGAAGCCTTGGTCTTTCAGATGCATCGCGTTGTCCTCCAGTTGATTCCCAATGCCGCCTCATAGAAGCGGCATCAGTGAATCGTCGGTTACGCAGCGCGAGCCAGTTCCTGTTGAGCCAGCAGCTCAGTAACAGCCTCGGCCGGCGTACAGTCGTCGGCGTAGAAGTCGTGCAGGTCGCTTTCCTCCTGCGAGCCCAGGGCGACCTGGTGGCCGAGCAACTGGGATGCCTTGTCGAGCCAGCGGTAGTAGGTGCGTTCTTCTGCGTCTGCGCGGCATTCGTCAGCCGCCATGGTTGCCATGTTGAACATCGTGAATCCCTCCGGTTGATTTTCCGGATGCCCCTCGCAAGAAGGGCACCGAGAAAATCTCGTGCTGCGGTCACTCCAAGCGCCTATAGATGCCCTTTTAGCTGGACCTTTCAGGGAGACGGTTTGAAGCGCAACCCTCGGTCCGTCTTGCGCGGCCAACCCTGTGTTCCTGGCTGACTGGCGTTCGTCGTGACGTTGAGCAGGCGAAGGTTCACTTCGCAGTAGCCAGTTCCAGAGCTGGCATGGGGATCGAATTTATTGCTCGCGCTGTGCCGTTGCCGGGATCGATCCGCGAGGTTCCCATCAATGTGTAAAGAGCGGTGAGGCTTGAGGGCCTCCCGAGGGGCTGTGTGGCGCCTCGATGGATGCAAATTAGCAATCGCTAAACTTATCGTCAATAGCAAATGCTAAATTATTTTTCAGAACTCCTCCCACCCTTCATGAATAACCAGGGTAAAGGTCGGCGAGCTGGGGTTTTACAATCTGCTAAATCTGGGTATGCTTCCGCCAAGAACTGTACATCCATACAGCTATAAAGGAGCGAGCAATGTCACGCCCGCAAAAGCAGAAGCAACAAGAACGCACCTCGATGAGCGGGATAGAGCGGCTGACGCTCAGGGTTTCAAACATGATTAATCACCCAATCGCACAGGATCAGCGCTGGGTAACAATCCATCGCCTGGACACAGATGGCGACCGGGAGTGGGATGACGTGATGGGGTCGATCGCCGAGGTGGACGGAATTGAAATGACGTTCAACGACGACGAATCATTAACCCTGCGCTGGGAGGCGTCTTCCGAAGAAGACCCTCAGGCAGAAACTCATGATGAATTTGTGGCGATTGAGGAAGAGGCGCCTTTCTGACGACCACAAAAAAGCCCGCGCTGACCGGGCTTCATCGAAAAGCTCGTTCAGTCGGGCAGGGGAGGGAACTTGCCGCTCACGGTGTCGCGATAGTCAACGGTCGCAAAAACGCTTTGCTCGCCTGACAGGCGCTTTGCCGCAACTTTGGCCTCATCCTTCGTCGCAAAAGGCCCTGCACCTATATTGGCTCCATCCATTGGGACAGCAGGGAGTCCTAGAGCCTCAATAGCCGCCCGCGCCCTTTCTTGGTCCTCACCAGGCCGGCAAGGCACAGAGGCAACCCATCCATGCTTTAATTTGGGAGGTGCGACTGCTTCAGCCTCAGCGCCGCAAAACCGGCATTTAACGGCTGCTAACTTGATCTGCTCAGCGCATTGCGGGCAGGCTCTGGTGTCGCTGTAGCTCGCCGCGATCTTGTCGCTGCTCCCGCGACCGCCACGCATGTTCATCAGAATGCCAGCTATCAGCAGGATGCCCCCAATGATCGTGTAGTTCTGCCGCTCAGCCATGAGCCCAAGGTTATTCACTCGGCCTAGGCCTGCTGGTACAGACACATCCATTACCATGGCGCCACCCAACAGTAGTACGCCCACCACAATCACCAGAATTCCGAATCCCCGCACAGGTATCCCTCCCAAGACAAAACTGCCATCCTACCACCCTGGCCCAGCGCCATCATCCAGACAAAGAAAAGCCCGCCTGGGGGAGGGCGGGCTAAGGGTTTCACGGATGAGAATTCACCATGCCTGCGGTGAGGTGAAAATTCTGTGAAGGATAGGCGTGCAGTCGGTTATGGCTTCGTAGCGTCAAGCTACAGCAGTTGCCTTCGGAATCTCAGCATCTGGAATCTTTAGGCCATTCTTGAAAAACATTACCTCGTCGCCGACATATCTGGCCTGGGCAGTGTAGTGAAGACCATATTTCAGGGCTTCGGTCTCGTTGTACATTTCGCAAATTTGGGGGGCATTGTCGTAGGACACAACCCATTGCCTATTGAATTCCGGCGACTGGAGCAATTGGGCAATTTGGAGATGGTCGTCGTGTTTGTAGAAGTTTCGATACAGGTCTCGGCCCTTCACATAGTAGGGAGGATCCAGGTAGATCAACGAGCGGCTTGGGAGCAGTTCCGACACCCTGCTCAGAAGGCTATACGCATCCTCTTGGTGGACCGTGATGCTGTTTGCATGCCGGCCAATTCGCTCAAGCCTCGCTGCGATCATTTCTTTGTTAAATCGAGCATCAAGTCTGTACGTACCAGTTTGCGCTTTACCCCCGATGACACCCCCTTTGAGAATTCCGGAGCGATTGGTCCGATTGACAAACAGGGTGGCGAAGCCTTTTTCAGTAATGGACAGGTCTGGGTCTTGGGCAAGCATCACTTGGCGCAGGCGATACCATTCATCCATTGTGATGGGGGTATCGTGCAGGATCTTTAACAGCCCCTCAGGATCAGACGTCGCAGCAAACCAGAAAGCATGAACTGCAGGGTCGAGGTCGTTGATGTGGATGTGGCTCGCATGGCCATCGAACAGAAGCTCCAGCGCTACACCTGCACCGCCAGCAAACGGCTCTAGGTAATGACCGCCATCCAAGCCGTTGGCACGCATGACCTCTGCGATGAATGGCGCAAAACGCGCCTTGCCGCCAGGGTAGCGTAGCGGGCTATACAGCTTGTTGGAGTACATGTGATCTCATCCTTCGAGGCTCTCAAGCCTCAGTTTACCGCCGCGCAGTATACTTGGCCAGCCTTCAAAATGTGAGCTTTGCAGTATGAGTGGCAGCGGCAACGAGCTCAGTTTCGAACTTTTCCACTAGTGTTTGATGCTCTGAAAGCCACAGCTCGACCAGCCGCCACTCTTGGATAATTTCGAGCCTTTCGTTCCACCACCGCTTTGCCGGCTCACGCTTGGTAATGTCGGTGTTACCTCGCAGGAGATGCTCCTTTAGCTGGTCGCTAGTCACCCCGCAGGCTCCAAGCTTTGATCTTGTCTCTGGGTAGGATGCGTTATTGCCAGATAGCGTTTTGGCAAACTCGTAAATGGTTCGCTCTGGAGAAAAGCTTGAGCCGTTCGGTTCGCCTCCCCCAGGAAGCTTTACCACATTTTTAAGGGTGCCCTTCCCGTTTTTCACTGAAGCATCGGCATCTACAACAATCAAAACTTTTTTGAAGTGCGAATCAAAGGCTTGTAAGCCTTGCAGGTTGTTACATCCAACACTAATTGGAATAGATTTTAGGCTGGCCCCGCAAGCGTTTTTTACTTTCTTCTTAAGCTGCGGCGTTAGAAGTGTGCGGAGGAAAAAATCAGCTTCTGCGTCTTCTAAGTAAATTTTCAGATATTTAGGTTGTGCTTTTGTTTTTTTGGGTGCTTTTGGTGGAATTAACAGCATATCGTTTCGGATTGATTGGATCGATGGGTCGACCAATACGCGAGGCTGAACTGTATCCGTAAGGTAGACAATGGAGTCCATAGACATCCCACTGCCTCCGATTGGATTGTTCTCAGGATGTGCCGCTTCGAGTAAACATAGTGAGTGAGTGGTAGCAACAACCTGTATGCGAAATTTCTTCGCATAGGTTCCAATGGTCTCTATCAGCCTCTGTTGCGCATGAGGATGGAATCCAGCGTCAAGCTCATCGATAACTAAGAGCCCCCCTGGATACTCTTGCCACTCCCTCTCTAGCTTTCTAAAGGATGCAAAAGCTGTAGCGATTGCGCTTAGGCTGTCCTGTCCGAGTGAAACACTTTTGGGGCTATGGCCATACTCAGGATGTTTCGCAATCTTATTTGTACCCTGGATTGATTGTGTGGTTATAACCTTTCCGGCTTGCTCCGCGTCCGCTAGATTTATTACGCTGGAGATGAAATTTGCGATAAACGTCGCATCCGTTGAGTCTATGATGGTATCAACAAGGTTGACTATTTTTTCAGGATCACTTTCACCAATAGGGATCATCCGGGTCATCCCTAAATATATTGTCGGCAATGGAACCTTGGCCGCCACGCCCACTGTGATTCCGTGTTCGTCCTGAACGAAGCTACTGTCAGGTTTATTCCTAGGCACAACCCTAGCTTCTAGTCGGGTTGTCTCCCCATCACTATTAATGACAGTCCTTTTTGAAAGGGCGCATCTTTTTTGGAATGGTGTGGAGTTTATTTCATATTCAAGCACTGGGCTTGGAAGAGTGTTCGCTTCCTGGTGAGACAGAAACTCGCTCTCGTAATCTATGTGAATGATCTCGTTAAGTAAGCCTCTAAAAAGTTTTCCGGTATAGCTGCTATGTTTTTTGGTTGTAAGTCCAGAGCCATTCGCGACAAGCGCCAAAATAGTTGATTTGCCAATACCGTTGTGACCGGCAATGAGTGTCAATCTTGGGGCGAACTCAATTGTTAGATTTTTCAGCTTTCTGAATGCAGGCTGCTCGATAATAAGCTTTTTTACACTAATCTGCTGAAAATTTAGGCTCGTTTGATTGGCAAGTTTTTTCTTGCTCGTATGACGTGGTGCCATGATTGTCCTTGTCATTATCGACTTATGTTTCTAACTGATTCTGTAATTACAAAAATTACGTCATGCCCACAAACGCTCTCTAACTTCCCGCAGACTTTGTAATTCTCCCACTCTTCACCTCGTCCCCATACCCAACCAACCGATCCTCCCCAGCCTGCATCACCTGGCAGATCCTGATCACTGCCTGGGCGTCGGCCTCATTCCCGGCTTCACTCAGGCGAACAGCAATTCTCATCAGCTCGACCGCTGACCACTTCAGGTCAGAGGCCAGGCCCTGGAGGTCTCGGCGCAGGTCTTGGTTGGGCTTGGTTAGGGGCATGGCTAGGCTTTCCTGGCGTTCCAGATAAGGAGGACCTTGGCGTGGATCGTCACGTCGTCGATGCGCGCCGTCTGATTCTCGTAATGCTGGTTATCTGAGATCAGGCGATAGTGCTCTTCGTCTAAGCGCATCACACGCTTGATGTACAAATCTTGGTGCCAGGTTAAAACGTAGATCCCTTCGCCGATGAAGTCCCTTACGCCCTTATCGACAATGACTAGGTCCTTATCGTTAATGGTGCCTTCCATGCTTTGCCCCCAGCCATTGATCATCGCCAAGGCAGTCGCAGAGGTATAGGTAACGCCCTTTTCCCGGAGGATCTCCTCACGTACGACTAGATTCCGGACCACTTCTGTGTACTCGGGAGGGAGCTGGCCGTCGCCCATGGCGGCGCGAATGTCATAGTGGGGAATTAGGATCTCTTCGTTCGTTGGGCGCAGGCTTGAAATATTTGCAGGAAGAAAAGTTGACGACCCGTCATCTGGCTCTTCCGCAGCTGCAACTATTCGATCCCGCGCCTCGCTGGAAAACCCTTTCACCTTGGCGAGTGACAGCTTCAGCTGATCAATGGCTGATAGCCCGGCTTTCGGTGGGGCATTTTTTTCAGGTGCGACAGGATTGACCAGGGTACCGGAAGGTAGGCCAATCTTCTCCTCGAGGTTCGCCGCGGCTTTCTCTCCGAGGTTTCTGTGCCCGTTGAGGATCTGGGACAGATACGAAGCATCCAGCCCATGCTGATTAGCGAAATCTTTCTGGGATGCCCCGGCCATTAAGGTCTTGAGGGCATCCACTCTCTGCTTGTTGATATCCATTCCCCCATCATCGCCATCTGTTAGCAATCAGTAAATTACGATCTGCTATTGCCTGGCCTATTAGCAGTTGCTAATCTGTGGGCTATACGGAGGTGCACCTATGAATCTGCACGACTACATCAAGCCTTTCGATAAACAAACGCTGGACAGCTTTGCAGCCAGTTGCGGCACCACTGCGGGTCAGTTGAAGCAGGTTGCATATGGCTATCGTCGACCTGGCGCAGCTTTGGCTATCAGCATCGAGCGTGAGTCCTCGCGCGCAGTTACCTGCGAAGAAATGCGCCCAGATATCGACTGGGCGTACCTGCGCAGCACCGACCCAAGTAAAGCAGCCGCTTAACCCATTCCAACCGCAAGGAGCAGTAACTCATGGGCTTCAAAGACCCAATGACCCAGCGCCGTGACTTGGCCAGAAAGGTTCGCCTTTATCCATTGCTCGATCGGCAGCTTCAGCGCGCAGCTCACAAAAGCCGCCGCGAGTACGCGACATACCTTTTTGAAATGCTCGAGTGGGCCGCCGTGAATGGTGGCATCGAAGCCCTCATGCCCGACGACCTGAAGGATATCGCGGGCTAGAGGCCCTCAGGAGGGCACGATGGAATTTACAGAAGAAAACGTGCCGCCCGAGACCAGAGCCAAGATCCACAGCCTCATGAAGGCTAGAGGGTGGACGTTCGAGGAGGCGGTAAACGAGATCCTTCTCGAAGCGATCACCTCGGGGGCGACGGTCTTCGTTGGTAGGCGCAAGGCACCAGTTTTGACGCTGGTGGGACTGAAGAGACCCTCTACCGGATAAGTGAGGGTCTCAAGGCGGGCCTCAAGAGGGCCTCAAATTTCAGACACAAAAAAGCCGGGATTCCGCCCCGGCTCTCTGCAACACAAAACTCTGAAGGGAATTATGCATATGCAGACCCAAAGTGTACAGGCCCTCAAGCGGGCCGCGCCACAAAATGCGAACGACGAAAACGTGGCGCGCACGATGAGCAGCATCGAACTGCGAGACCTCATCAACGATGCACGCTTTACCGCTGGCGAGCCAAAAGTCAGGAATGACCAGTTCCTTTCACGGGTCGAGGACGAGCTGGGCGATGAGCTTGAGGGGGTGCAAAAATATTACACCCCTGTTTACGGCAACCAAGTCGCCACCTACAGCCTGACGCTGGATCAATGCATGCTGGTTGGCATGCGTGAGTCGAAGGCTGTCCGTCGAAGTGTCCTGGCCAAGCTCAAGTCCCTCGAAGCGCCACGCGTCATTGCAACACTGCCGGACTTCTCCAGCCCGGCAGCCGCCCGCGCGTGGGCTGAGCAGTACGAGCTGCAGCAGGCCGCCAACCAGGCCCTGGCCGTTGCCGCGCCAAAGGTTGAGTTCGTCGACCGCTATGTCGAAGCCACAGGCCTGAAGGGCTTCCGCCAGACCGCCAAGCTCCTACGGGCTAATGAGGCCCGCTTCCGCGAGTTCCTGCTCGACAAGAAGATCATGTACCGCATGGGCGGGGAATGGCAGGCGTACCAGCAACACATTGACGCCGGCCGGTTCGATATCAAGACCGGCACCACTGAAGGCGGTCATGCGTTCAACCAGACCAAATTTACCCCGAAGGGCGTCACCTGGGTGGCCGGCCTGTGGGCTCAGTACAACCTGGAGGCCCAATGATGGCCCGCATTCGCACTGTCAAACCCGAGTTCTGGTCGAGCGAGCAGGTCATGTCCTGCAGCCCGCTGGCTCGCCTGTTGTTCATCGGCCTCTGGAACTTCTGCGACGACGGCGGCAATCACCCGCTGGCGCCCCGGACCATTAAGGCCTTGGTGTTCCCCGGCGATGACATTACCACCGGCCAGGTGAGCAACCTGCTTGGCGAGCTTGAAGGCGCGGAGCTGACCCTGAGCTACTGGGTAGCCGGGAAAAACTACCTTCATGTCCGCGGCTGGAAACACCAGAAGATCGAAAAAAAGAACTACAAATACCCTGCGCCACCGGCTGAATCTGATGACGATTCGGAGAGTGGTCGTCGACAATTCGCCGAGGAGTCGTCGACTGGTCGTCGAGCGGTTGACCCCGGAAGGGAAGGGAAGGGAATAGGAGAAGATCAACACAACACTCAACGCGCGGAGCAGGAAAATTCCGCCGACCCAAAGGCGCCCTGCGAAATGACCCTTGAGTGGGTGCCGGACCAGAAGCTCCTGAAGGCCTATGCGCACCGTATGGGTATCCCTGTTGACCACTTCACCGCCGAAGCCACAGCCGCGTTTGTCTGTCACTACTCGGCGTCTGGCCGCATGGAGACTCAAGCGTCCTGGGTGAGCCTGTTGGTGAAGTGGGTGAAGCGCGACGCAGCTGCCGGTAGCAATGTTCGCCAGTTCCCGCTGAAGCGCCAGGCGAATGGTCCTGATTTCAACAGCACCAGCTGGGCTGACGACCTGGGGGCGCTATGAGCAAGCCAAAGCCGCCGCAAAGCGCAACCCAGCTCATGGCCAAGGCCACCAACCTGCCGCCAGTCATTCCGGTCACCGCGAGGCAACTGCCGCCCGGCACAACCGAAGTGGTCAACGCCCTGTTCAAGGAGCTGCAGGCGATCTTCCCGGCGTGGAAGCAAGCCTGGCCAGACAACGAGGCGTTGAACGCAGCAAAGCGCAGCTGGGTTAAGGCGTTCATCGCCGCTGAGATCAACACCCTGGAGCAGATCCGCTATGGCCTGCTGAACTGCCGCCAGTTCGGCGGCGACTTTGCCCCGAGCGTTGGCAAGTTCATCAAGTGGTGCCAGCCGACGCCGGAGATGCTGGGCATTCCGTCGCACGACAAGGCATTCCGCGAAGCGCTGGAGAACTCGCACCCGAGCCGGGCTGACAATCGCGCCTGGTCACACCCGGCGGTGCGCCACGCCGCGCTGCAGTGCGAGCTGCACAACCTGGCTGACCAGATCTCGGAAAAGGCCAGCAAGATCTTTGACCGGGCCTACGACATCACCATTCGCCTGCTGGTGCAGGGCAAGCCGTTGGAAGACATCGCGATCGGCATCGGCCACGACAGCCAGAAGAGCGCTGCCGAGCTTGCCGAAGAGCATGCAAGGCAGAAGCAAGCCCGCCTGCTGGCGGTACAGCAGATCCCGTCCGGCGCCGCCGCGTGCCGTGCACACCTGCTGGCCAAGTTGAACATCAAGCGCGCCGGGCAGCTGGCCGGGGAGGGGGTGTGATGCCTTTGACGACTCGACAAGTAATCGCGATGCGCAACATCGCCCACTCCCTCAAGGAGTTCTACAGCGACTGCGACGCGGCGGTAACTGACTTCATCTCCCCTGGATGGATCGCTGTGATCGACGACCGCACGGCCCTGATCTGCGAGCAGTGCCATGGCGAGGGCCAAGTAGGAGGCCTGACCCCAGACGGCTACGACAGTGAGAAATGCGACGCCTGCGACGGCACCGGCCTGAATCTGGAGAAGCACTGATGGACACCACCAAGTCTGCGGCTGATTGGGCTGATGCCCACTGGTCTCCGCTCACGGGCGAGGGCACAGAGTTAACCAGCTTCAACACCTGGCATCACCGGCGGTTTGGCTTTGTCGATCATCGCAATGTCACCTGTGCAAGTCGCTGGGCAATTTGGCAGGCCTCCCGCGAGGCTGTGGTGGTTGAACTGCCACCGGCGCCGGCCAGGCCGGAGGAGCCAGAGTTTGCCCTCGATGACAGTCACATGGATGCCTATAACGCGGCAGTCCGCATGCGTGATGCCTGCGCGAAGGCCATCGAGGCCCAAGGCCTGAAGGTGAAGCCATGACAGCTGCTTACTTTCTGATTGTGCTCTACACGGGCTCCAACGGTTACGCCCTGACTTCTGTCCCGATGGAGTCTGCCGAGGAGTGCAAACAGGCGGCAGCTCAGGCGAAGGCCGACCTTGAGCGCGCCTTAACCACTGTTCGTACCTCCTGCGTGAGGGCCAAACCATGAACATCGACAAAGCAAAGCTGATGGCCTTGGCCGAGGCAGGTGCTGCTAGCGGCAACTGGCTGGAGTGTCCGGCAACTGACGTCCTGGCCCTGCTCGCGGAGATCGAGATGCTGAGTGCTCAGCGATTGATGCATCTCCGGCTCAACGTGAGTCTCCGGGCACGCCGGAAGGCATGGGTCTCGCACTGTGAAAAGGCCGAGGACCAGCTTCTGGATGTCCAGGGCGAGCGCGACCAGCTCAAGGCCGAGAACGATGCGCTGCGCAAGGCTCTCGGTGACCTTCTTGCGTTGTACGAGGACGACGAAGGTTGCCGTGATCTGCCTGAGTACATAGCCGGGCGAGCGGCCATGGCCACGGAGGCGAGCCATGGATAAGTTCGGCCTGCTTTTCGCGCTGATCGTAGGCGTCTCTATCGGCTGGGCCTGGGCTCATCACACTGTAGCCACTGAGTGCGAGCGCCTGGGTAGGTTCTACGTCGGTAAGCGCACCTTCGAGTGCAACAAGATTGAGGAGCGAAACCATGGCTGAGCTCGCCCTTATCCGCACCGCCCAGGGCCTGGTGCCGGCCACCGAAGCTGACCGCGAAACCATCCAGTGCTGGAAGGCTGGTCAGGTCATCCACGGCAAGTTCACCAAGATGCGCAACGCCAAGTTCCACGGCAAGTTCTTCGCCATGCTGGATCTTGCGTGGGATTACTGGGAGCCGGTCGGCGGCCTGGTGCCTCGCCAGGAGCTGCGCGGCATCCGTGGGCTGGCCAAGTTCTTTGAGGAGGCCAGCGGCAAGCCAGGCCAGCTTTCCGATGCAGTGTCGGCCTATATCGCCAAGATCGAAGCCGACCGCGCCGAGCGCTTCCCGTCCGTAGACAAGAGCCGCGAAGCCTTCCGCGAGTGGGTGACCATCGAGGCCGGACACTTTCACCTGGTACGCACGCCTGAGGGCGTCCGCAAGGAAGCCAAGTCGATCAGCTGGGCGAACATGGACGACACCGCATTTGAGCCCCTGTATCGCGACGTCTTCAACGCCTGCTGGCGCCTGGTGCTGTCCGCTCATTTCGAAACCGAGCAGGCCGCCCTGGCTGCTGCTGACCAGATTGGGAGCTTTGCATGATCTGGATTATTGCCCTGATCCTGGCGCTCACCGGTGAGCCCTTCGCCTCAGTTATCGCCTGCATGATCGGCCTGCTTATGGGGAGCAAGTGATGCGCGTAGCCCTCAAGGAAGTGAAGCAGAAGACCTGCAAGGGTTGCGGCGGCAAGTTCCGGCCATCGCTTTCGACGCAGAAGGCCTGCAGCGTGAAGTGCGCCATGGTCCTGGCAAAGCAACCGGCGAACCTGAAGGTAGCCCGGAAAGCGATCGACCAGCGCGAGCGCAGCGAGATCAAGGTACGCAAGGAGAAGCTCAAGACCCGGACAGACCATGTGCGTGAAGCCCAGGCCCTGTTCAACGAGTTCATCCGCCTGCGCGATGCCGGCCAGCCGTGCATCAGCTGCGACTCACTGCCCAGTGATCACGACCTGATCACCGGGAGCCGCTGGGACGCCGGCCACTACCGCTCTGTTGGCGCTTGCCCTGAGCTGCGCTTCGAGCCGCTCAACGTGCACCGACAGTGCGTGAAGTGCAATCGCAACCTGTCCGGCAACGCGGTCGAGTACCGCATCCGGCTGGTACAGCGAATTGGTGCTGACCGGGTGGCCTGGCTGGAAGGGCCTCATCAGGCCTGCAAGCACACCATCGACGACCTGAAGGCCATCAAGGCCGAGTACCGGGCAAAGATCAAACAGCTGAAGGAGGCTGCAGCATGACCACACCATGGGCGTTTTTCATTCTGGCTGTGATGCTCGTGGCATCCGGCGCCGTGCTTGCCTGGGGCGCTGCAGTCGCCCGCAAGCGTAGTAGCGAAGAATTCATCTTGAGGAAATCCAAGCGGGCAGGGGGTAAGCCATGAAGTACCAGAGCGTTTTGGCAGCAGTAGTGCGTGCGCTGGCGGCAGAGACCATGAGCGGCGTGGGTGGTGGCGACTTCGAGCCGAAGGTGCAGGCTTCGAAGCTGAAGGGGGAGATCACCGGCAAGGACGCGGCGATGCTCGTGGACTGCTGGGTGCATGCCCGCCTGCACAGCAAGTTGATCCCGAGACACTGGAATGCGCTGACAGCCAGGTTCTCCACCCACAAGGCTAAGAAGGTCGACGCGATTGGCAAGCTGGTTCCGCTGATCGCCACCCAGGCGCCGGACTTGTTCCGTTACAAGGCGGTCACCGCCTGGGCTATCCCGCCGGTGAAGGGAGTGCAGCCGCAAATCGGGCATGAGGTGGCCAGCCGGGCGGCTCGTGATCGTGCTGAGTTCGATTCGCTGCATGCTGGCGTGGTCAAGCACCTGGCGGGCGGCGAGATGCCAGAGGATGCAGGACAGGCGCGCCGCGACCAGTACGTGAAGCGCTCCACCGACATGATCGTGCTGCCGGCAGAGTTCTACGACATAAACACCTGGGACGGCCAAGGCCTGAATCGGACCACCTACTGGCGCTGGAAGAAGGCCATCGAGAAGGTGCTCGAAGAGATGGTCACCGAGGCCCTGGCAGCCTCCGGCAAGATTTTGGAGGAAGAAGGCGTTTTGATGTCAGATGCCGCTTGACACCTGTGCAACAATGCAACATTATTTGTTCATCCTGTCATTCCTGCGTGTGTTGAGGATTGGCGAAAAGAACCCGGCCAAGTGCCGGGTTTTTTATTGCCCCCAAGAGGGCCTCAATAGCCCCTCTAGCGAGGGAACAACTGGAGCAGATCGATGAGCGAATCCACTCAAGCGCAGATGGATGCGCTCAGCCTCACTGTTTGCCGCCTGCAAGCCGAGCTTTCGCAGCTGAAGGCGGATCGAGATGCTTGTGATGCGGCTGTTGCCGAAGCTGCAGCTGCAAACCGTGCGGCCATCGAGTCGGCCTGCGGCAGCGTGATCAGTAGCTTCAATGGCGCGGTGCAGATGAATGTCGGTACCGGCGAGCTCAAGTTTCGGGATCCTGAAGAGGCATCGAAACCGACTGGCGAGCCTCGCTTCATTACCGCCGGCAAGCTATCTGATGTTTGCGGTCAGCTGGATTGCGACCTCAAGACCGGAGTCTTCACTGTTCGCAGTCCATCGGGCGCTGTGTCGTGGGGTGATCTTGAAAAGGGTGAGGTCACTGGTCGTATCGATCCAGGCTCTGATGTTGAGTCGCTCGACCTGGGCGGCGTCACTCTCTACGGCGATCTGGCCGTCAAGGTGCGTGAGGTTCAGGGCATCCTGGCAGCCCACGGCGCTGGTGAGTTGAAGGTGGTCAAGCCCAAGGTCGAAGAGGGTAAAGACTTCCTCGTTGTCGATGGCCAGATGTTCATCAGCCAGGCCTGTGTTGACGCTAGCAAGCTCGCAGCTGGATACGCCATCAAGACTGAAACCCTTGGCAACGGCCTTGAGGTTATGGCCGGCCTGATCAGTGAGTCCCAGCTGGGTGAAGAGCTGCGCAAGAGAACCGAGTGCATCAGCGCGGATGACGGCCTGGCCTGCGCCGTCCGGCAAGTCATCCGCGAAGAGCTGCGACCAGGCGGCATGCTGAACTCCCGCTAATCCTGCTGCACCTTACCCGCCTTGAGCGGGCTTCTTTTTTTCATGGAGCACCACCTATGGCCGAGCCAACAAGCGCCGCCGCGAGCGTAGTGCTGGGCAAGTACGGGGTGGTGATGGCTGCATTCATCGGCTCGATTCTCTCGCTTGGCTTCCTGAAGGACCTGACCCGCTTCCAGGCTGCGACTGCTGTTGCAACTGGCTTCGGCTTCTCGGTTTACCTGACCCAGCCTGTCACTGCCTGGCTTGCCCCCAAGCTTGAACTTGCGGTGACCGATGACCTGCTGTGCGGCGTGGCCTTCGTGCTGGGCCTTACAGCCATGAACATCATCCCGGCAATCAAGGCTGCCATGGGGTCGTTCGTCGCGGCGCGAGGTGCCTGACATGAACAGCATCCTGGTTTCAGCGCTGACCGCCCTGGACGTGTTTCTGTGCGTTCTGGTTGTGGTTGCCGCCTGTGACTACCTGCGCAAGGTTCGCCCGGCTGACCAGCCGCTACTGAGCATCGCTTTGTACCTGGTGGCCATCGGTGGGTTCGGTGCATTCGTCACCGCCCTACAGGGTCACTGGGTAAACCCATTTGGCGCGATGCTCCACGCTGGGGTGGTCGCCTATGCCTGGGCCCGGCGCCGCCATGTTTTCGGCTGACCCGCGCCACAAATTCAAGGTGCGTCATTTCGTGGCGCGACCACCACTCAGCCTGTGCGCAGGCCGGAGATATCCCATGAAGACCGAATACCAGGTCCGCCCTGTTACCCGTTACATCGTTACCCGCTACACCCTTGATGGCGCAAGTGAGGGTGGCGCCCAAGGCGCATCATCCGTGACGGTAGGGGAGTTCGCCAGCGGCCGGCAAGCCGATCTGGTTGCTGATGCACTGGTGGCAAAGGATAAGGCTGATGGGATCGAGTCCAGTCGTTCACGCCACGGCCTGAGCCTGGGTGAAGTTATCTCTGGTCAGCGGGTGGAGTAGTCCGAATGGCTACAGTGTCTGCGAGAGTCGTCGCCCGCCATCGCTGGTGGCTCAAGTGCTACCTGGCCGGCGTGTTCGCCATGGCGCAGTTGACCGGTCGAGACCCATGCCCGGAGCGCTTCAGCTACTGGATCAAGCGAGGCATCAAGATCGAGGTGCGGCTGCATGGCAAGACCAATACCGCCGGCTGACCTGCTCGAGTCGCCCTGGTTGATTCTTCGTCCCGCTCCGGATGTATGGGAGTGGATACAGCAAGAGATCCTCGCCACCACTGGCAGCATCCACAACGAAGATCACGCTCACCTGCTCGACGCCAACATCGGCGTGCTCTGGGCATCCTCTGGATTCGCCAAGCAGGGCCGGGTGGTGCTGGGTCAGGCCGAGCAGGTCATGTTCCGTGCCGGTGGCTGGCAGAAGGCTCGCCAAGAGCAGCAGATGCGGGACTGGTTTGGCGAGGAGCCGGATTACCTGATCACTCTGGCCGCTGACTACTGCGCCCAATGCACCGATGCTGAGTTCTGCGCCCTGGTCGAGCACGAGCTTTACCACATTGCTCAGGCGACCGATCAGTACGGCGCGCCCAAGTTCACCCAAGAAGGTCTCCCCAAGCTACAGATGCGCGGACACGACGTTGAAGAGTTCGTCGGTGTAGTTCGTCGCTATGGGGCAGGGGAAGACGTTCAGCAGCTGATTGACGCTGCAAGCCGGCCGCCTGAGGTGGCCAAGATCAACATTTCGAGGGCCTGTGGGACCTGCCTGCTCAAGTCTGCCTGATCCTTGACAGGACCTTGACGGAATAGACCCATATGGCAGCCCTGAAAGATGAGGTGAAGCGCTTCATTGTGCAGGCGCTTGCCTGCTTCGATACGCCCACTCAAGTAGTCCAGGCCGTCAAGGAAACTTACGGCCTTGAAATCTCCCGTCAGCAATGTGAGCAGTACGATCCGACTAAATACGCTGGCCGTGACCTTGGTGTGAAGTGGAAGGCGGTTTTCGAAGACACCCGCAAGCGTTTTCGCGAGGAGACGGCCGAGATCCCGATTGCGAACCGCGCCTACAGGCTTCGTGCCCTGGGCCGGATAGCAGAGCGCGCCGAGACCATGAAGAACCTGCCGCTTGCCATCCAGGTGCTGGAGCAGGCGGCCAAGGAGGTTGGCGACATCTACGTCAACCGGTCCGCCAAGGTCGACGACTCATTGAATTCAGTACCACCAACCTCCGTACGTGTTGAGGTGGTCGACGCGAGGAAGCGGGATGCCGACGCTTAATGTGCCCCAGGCGCGGTTCCTCGCCATGCCTCACAAGTTCCGCGGCTTCGTTGCCGGGTTCGGCTCAGGGAAGACCTGGGTAGGTTGCTCCGGGCTCTGCCAGCACGTTTGGGAGTGGCCGCGAATCAACGCTGGCTACTTCGCCCCGACGTACCCGCAGATCCGGGACATTTTCTTCCCAACGATCGAAGAGGTGGCCTTCGACTGGGGGCTGCGCATCAAGATCAAGGAGTCGGACAAAGAGGTCGACTTCTACAGCGGCGGTCAATACCGCAGCACCGTGATCTGCCGGTCGATGGAGAAGCCCGCGACCATCGTCGGCTTCAAGATCGGCCACGCCCTGGTCGACGAGCTGGATGTTATGGCCAAGCTCAAGGCTGAGCAGGCCTGGCGGAAGATCATCGCGCGGATGCGCTACAAGGTTCACGGGCTCAAGAACGGTGTGGATGTTGCCACGACGCCTGAAGGGTTCAAGTTCACCTACCAGCAGTTCGTGAAGCAGATCAGCGAAAGGCCAGAACTGAAGACGCTGTACGGCTTGGTCCAGGCCAGCACCTATGACAATGAGGCGAACCTGCCGGACGACTACATCTCGTCCCTGGAGGACTCTTATCCGCCGCAGTTGATCAGGGCTTACCTACGTGGCCAGTTCGTCAACCTTACCTCCGGCGCCGTGTATCCCGACTTCGACCGTAGGCTGAATCACAGCAACGAGGTTGAGCGGGAGCGGGAGCCGCTGTTGATCGGTATGGACTTCAACCGGCTGAAAATGAGCGCCGTGGTGTACGTGCTACGGGGCGGCTGGCCGATTGCTGTGGCCGAAGTCACTGATGGGCGTGATACGCCGTACATGGCCGACCTGCTTAAGCGCCAATATGCGAGCAAGGGCCACCCGATCCAGATATTCCCGGATGCCTCGGGCGCCAACTCCAGCAGCAAGAACGCCAGTGAGTCGGACTTGAGCATCCTGCGGCAGGCGGGCTTCTCCATTCGCGTGAACAGCACGAACCCTGCCATCGCTGACCGAGTGAACGCCGTAAATGCCCTGATCCTCAATGGCCAGGGCGAACGACGACTGAAGATCAACACGAACAGGTGCCCGCACCTCACCGACGGCTTGGAGCAACAGGCATACGACAAGAACGGCATGCCGGACAAATCCAGCGGCGTGGACCATTTGAATGATGCCGGTGGTTACCCGCTGTCTTTCCTGTTCCCGATTTCCAAGCCGATGACGACGACCCAATCCCTGAGAATGTGACCATGAGCGATAACCCAAGTATCACGCTGCCCGCGGTCGACGCCATGCGCGCCTACTGGGCCGTGATCACGCCGCTCATGGGCGGGACGATGGCCATGCGCGATGCGAGCAAGACCCTGTTGCCGCAATACCCCGCCGAGGATGACGATTCCTTCAAGGAGCGCCTGCGCCTCTCGACGCTGCTGCCGGCGTATTCCGAGACAGTCGGCAACATGACTTCTCGAGTGTTCGCCGAGCCGCTGCAGGTCGGTGACGATGTGCCTGAGGCCATACAGGTGATGGCGAAGGACATCGACTTCGCCGGCAATGACCTCAACTCCTGGTCGGTGGAGTTCTTCCGCGAAGGCCTGAGCCATGGCTTGTGCCATGCATTCGTTGATCATCCACCTACCCAAGGCGTGCGCACCCAGGCAGAGGAGCAGGCGGCCGGTGTGCGGCCCTATGTCGTTCTGGTGAAACCAGAGCAGGTTTTGGGCTGGCGCTCCAAGGGCGGCGTGCTCACCATGATCCGCTACATCGAAGTGATCGAGGAGGAGGATGGCGACTTCGGCGCCAAGTGCGTCGAGCAGGTCCGCGTGTTGGAGCCAGGCAAGTGGCGGACCTACCGCCGTGCCGAGAAGGGCGGTGCATGGGCGCTGCATGACGAGGGCACCAACAGCCTGACCAGCATCCCTTGGGTGACGTTCTACACCGGGCGCACTGGCTTCATGACCGCGAAGCCTCCGCTACTGGAACTGGCTCACCTTAACGTCAAGCACTGGCAGAGCCAAAGCGACCAGGACAACATCCTGCATGTGATTCGAGTGCCAATTCTGGTGCGGATTGGCGTGCAACCGATGTTCAATGATCAGGGCCAACCGGTGCCGCCAGAGTTCAAGGTAGGCACCGGCGCGCTGACCGACTTGCCGGCCACCGGCGACCTCAAGTATGTCGAGCACACCGGTCAGGCGGTCGAGGCCGGCCGTACGGCGCTGCAGGACCTGATCGGCGAGATGCGCATGGCCGGGGCCAAGCTACTGACTCCTGAAAAGGCTGCGACCAAGACCGCCACGCAAGCGGAGGAAGAAGCAGCTCAAGAGCTTTCTCCGCTGGCGCGCATGGCAAGTCATTTCGGCGACTGCCTAGCGCAGCTGCTGCAGTACATGGCCGACTATCGTGGCCTCGGCGAGGGTGGCGCGGTCGAGATGCGCGGAAACTTCGACGTGGACTACATGCCGGAGGTGTCGCTTCCGACCCTGGTGGCTATGGCGAACGCTGGCATGATCTCCAAGGAAACGCTGTTCACCGAGATGCAGCGCCGCGGTGTGATCAGTGACGAATACGACTGGCCCGAAGAGCTTGAGAAAATCGAGTCCCAAGGCCCTGCACTCGGTGCGCTGTGATGAAGACGGCCAACGAGAGGTTGCTGGATGAACTGATCGGGCATGAGGTTGACCTTTCCAGGCTGAGCAATGGCCAGGTCAGGGCGATCATCAAGATCCTGAACAGCAAGGACGCCGAGCTGCGGGCTGCATTCATTGAGGCGATCGACAATCTCGGTACCGATCTATCGGCACCGGCAGTGGATAGGGCGCTGGCTGAAGTGCTGCGCCTTAACCAGGCCACGTTCGTCGAGATCCGTCAGGCCCTGGACCAGGCCACCGACAGCTTGATCAGCTACGAGCTCGCTTTCCAGCAGGGTGCGCTGCGAGCAGTTCTGCCTGCGGTGGTGCAGGAGGCTTTGCCCGTCGCTGCACCAGTGTTCAGCCAGGTCAAAGCAATAGCGCAGGCCAGGCCATTTCAAGGGCGTCTGCTTAGGGAGTGGATGACCGGGATCGAGGCGACCCGCGCTGCTGCAGTTCGCGATGCCGTCCGTGCTGGCGTGGTCGAGGGCCGCACGACTGCCGATATCGTCCGTACCGTCATGGGTACCCGGGCACAGAACTACGCCGATGGCATCTTGCAGAAGCCCAGACGCGAGGTTGAGGCGGTCGTCCGGTCCGCTATATCGCACACTGCTGAAACAGCCAGTGACGCCGCCTACGAGGCCAACAGCGACATCATCAGCCATGTTGAATGGCTCAGCACGCTGGACACGCGCACATCGACCGATTGCCGCATCAGGGACCGTCTGCCGTACAGCTTGGGAACCTACAAGCCGATCGGGCACAAGATCCCATGGCTTGCCGGACCTGGGCGGATTCACTTCTGCTGCCGGTCCACCAAGCTGCCGATCCTGAAGGGCGCATCCAGGCTTGGATTCAGCGATAGCGCGACGCGGGCCAGCATGGATGGCCAGGTTCCGCAGTCGACCACATACGCTGACTGGTTGCGTCGGCAGCCAGCAGCGCGCCAGGACGAGATTCTCGGACCAGCGCGAGCGCGGTTAATGCGTGAGGGTGGACTGAATCTGGAAGCCTTCTACAACGACAAGGGCAAATTTCTGACCCTTGACGAGTTGCGCGAGCGCCTGAAGTAGCCCGCGCCACGAAACGGACAACCGCGCTTTTGTGGTGCGGTCCCTCAACGCCTCGCCATGCGCGGGGCTTTTTTCTGCCCGCAGTTCGGATGAACAGGGCGCTAATTGGCCGGAAGGCCTGCCGATGGGCGGATGCCCGGAGATCGATCCATGAAGCTCAAACTTGACGAAAACGGCAACGCTGTCCTGCAGAGCGGTCAGCCTGTCTACGTGCACGACGACGGCAAAGAGGCCCCATTCGATGCGGCCGCAGCAGTTACCAAAATCTCGGCATTGAACCGTGAGGCCCAAGGCCACCGCGAAGCAAAGGAAGCGGCTGAGGCCCGCGCCAAGCTGTTCGAAGGCATCGAGGATGCTGAGGCCGCGATCAAGGCTCTGGAGACCGTCAAGAACCTCAAGGAGGGTGATCTGGTCACTGCCGGCAAGGTTGAAGAGATCAAGTCTGCCGCCAAGCGCGCAGCTGAAGAGCAAGTTGCAGCCGCTGCCAAAGCGGCCGCAGAGCGCGAGAAGACATTGCAAGGCGACTTGGAGAAACTGCAAGGCCAATTGCATGGCGAACTCATCGGAGGCAGCTTCAGTCGGTCGAAACTGATCGCGGAGAATTTCGCGATTCCAGGTGACCTGGTGCAGGCGCGCTTTGGCCAGGCCTTCAAGATCGAAGAGGGCAAGGTGGTTGCCTACGACCCGGCCGGTAACAAGATCTTCAGCCGCGCCCGCCCGGGCGAGGTGGCGGACTTCGACGAAGCGCTCGAGGCTCTTGTCGACCAATACCCCTACAAAGAACAGATCCTCAAGAGCTCTGGTGCGAATGGCGGCGGCGCCCCAAATGGCGGTGCACCAGGCGGCAAGCCCTCGGCAGGCAAGGGCAACTTCGGCGGCAACAAAGAAGACCGCCTGCAGGCCATCAAATCGCAATTCCCTGATCTGGCCCAGTCCTGATCAGTCCCTAGCTGTCATCCCGGATGGGGTACGGCGCACTAGGGCGGATGCCCGACAACCATTTATTGAGCCCATCCGGGCAACAGCTATAGGAGCTCCAACATGGCGCTTTCCGATATGGAAGTGTTCAACACCTACTTCATGCCTGCGACCATCGAGACGCTGGCGCAGATGGTCGAGCGGTTCAACGCCGCATCCGGTGGCGCGATTCTGCTGACCACCGACGGCTTTGACGGCGACTTCCTGCAGACCAGCTTCTACGCTGGCCTGGCGGGCGCGCGTCGTCGCGTGAACCGTTACGGCAACAATGGCAACGTGAACGCTGTCGACCTGACCCAGCTCAAGCACAACACCGTCAAGGTCGCGGGCGGCTTCGGCCCGGTGCGTTATGAGCCATCCCAGATGACCTGGCTACGCAAACCAACTGCCGAGGGCGTAGAAGTGGCGTCCCGCTACTTCGCCGAATCCCTGCTGCAGGACCAACTGAACACTGCCATCGCCGCGTTGGTGGCAGGCATCGGCAACCAGGGCGCTGCCGCGGTCGTCGATGTGTCGGGCACCAAGAAGGTGGACTACATCGCAGTGAACGACAGCCATGCGCTGTTCGGCGATCACTCCAGCCAACTGATCGCTCAAGTGATGGATGGCGCCCAGTTCCATGCCTTCGTGGGCCAGAACCTCACCAACGCCGAGCAGCTGTTCAAGTCTGATGCCGTCCGCGTTGTCGATATCCTGGGTCGCCTGGTTGTGGTGACCGATGCTCCTGCACTCTACAGCGCTGCTGTGGCCGATCCGGCCGCGCCGGCCAAGCGTCGAGTGCTATCCCTGGCTCAGGGGGCAGCCACTGTCCACGATGCCCGCGACCTGATCTCGAACATCGAGACCAGTAACGGCAAGGAGCGTATTGAGACCACCCTGCAGATCGACTACAGCTTCGGCGTCGGTCTTCGCGGTTATGCCTGGGACGTTGCCAACGGCGGTGCCTCGCCTGATGACGCGGCTCTCGCCACCGGCGCGAACTGGGACAAGGTCGCGACCAGCATCAAGCACACCGCCGGCGTCATGGCTATCGGCCAGGCCTGATGAATCAAGTGACGCGGCCTTTCGGGGCCGCCAACCTCGGAGACTGACATGTCCGAAAAAATCATTTACGAGCGCCATCCGGTTTCTGCCGAGCGCAAAGCGGACCTGCGTCGGAAGGGCTACAAGATCATTGATGCGAGCTTCGCCCCGGAGGATTACGAACACCCTGAGCCGATCAAGGTCGCCAAGCCCAGCGATAAACCATCTCTCGATGCCTTGAAAAAGGCCTTGGACGAGAAGGGCATCAAGTACGACGGGCGCGCCGGCGCTGCTGCCCTGCAGAAGCTGCTCGACGACGCCATCAAGGTCGAGGGGCTCAAGGCCAGTCTGACTGAGAAGGGCATCCAGTACGGCGACGACGCCAGCCTGGAAGACCTCCAGAAGCTGCTGGACGAGGCCGCATAATGACCACCTACATCAACGCCGTGCAGGTGGATAGCCTGCTGGGGGCCGATTGGGCGCCCGAAGAGAAGAAGCCGCGCGCGGTGCTGATGGCCAACACCTGGCTGACCAACCTGGGGCTGCCTGCATTCGACCCGGTACCGGACGATGTGGTTCAGGCTGGTGCTGAGGTCGCCCGGGAGGCCGCCGCTGGCAACATCTTTGCGGCCAAGGAAACCGGGGTGCTGAGCAAATCGGTAGATGCTGACGGAGTGTCCAGCAGCAAGACCTACTCGGCGACCGCCCGAAAGATCAGCGCCGGTGAATCATTCGCCTTGGCGTTGCTGAACCAATACCTGGGCACCGGCCAGGCCAAGATAGTGAGGGGCTGATATGGGCCTTCGAGACGAGCTGCAGGCCGACATGGCTGAGGCCTTTAACACTGACCTGGCTGATGCTGTAAGTGCGGTAGAGGGCAGCAGGGCGGTGAAGGGTGCCTATGACCCCGCAATTGGTGGCGCCCCAGAGACGACTATCTACTACACCGGGCGCGGTGTCTTTGGGCAGTACAAGGCCAGAGAGATCGACGGAGCGCGCATTCTGGCTTCGGACGTTCGCCTCAAGGCCCTCCAGAACGAACTGTTCATGCAAGAGGGTGGCGTGGTCACAGTCATCGCCGCGGTACCGGCCATCAACGACCGCATCAGCGGCTACCGCGTGGTCAACGTCGGCCAGGACGCGGCCAAGGCTACCTGGACCATTCAACTGAGGAAGTGACCATGGCGCGCGGATCGCACATGAAAGAGCGGTACGGCGGCCTTGATGGCAGTTTCTCAGCCCAGCTCCAGCAGTTTGCCGACACTGCCAGGGAGTCGATTGATCTGACCTTCCGCGAAGTTGTGATTGCGATTGGGCGCGACCTGATTCGGATGTCACCGGTTGGCAACCCCGATGTCTGGAAGGTCAACGTCGAATCGCAGGACAAGGCTGGCGCGCAGGTATCTGCTTACAACGCGAAGGCGGCCAGCATCAATGCTGCAATTGCTGCCGAGACCTCGAGCTTCACCAAAAGCGGCAGACTGAAACGGGGAATCAAGTACCGCAAGCCTCTGACCAAGCGCGAGCAGCTGGAGAACTACGGCTACGGTGCAGGTGTTCGCAAGGTTGGCCAGGGTTACGTTGGCGGTCGATTCCGCAGCAACTGGCAACTGACTGCTGGCGCGCCTGCATTGGGCGAGATTGAAGAGATCGAGAGCGCTGATGAAACGATCGCCAAGATCATTGGCGCAGCTGGCAGCCTGACCCTTGGCGAGGTCGCCTTCATCGTCAACAACTTGCCCTATGCAGTCGCATTGGAATATGGCCATAGCACCCAGGCACCGACCGGCATGGTCAGGGTGACCATCGCTGACTTCCAGAACATCGTGAGCAGAGTGATCGAGGCGAGAAAGGTATGAGCCATGCACGCGCCCGCCAGGCGATTGAGATCAAGCTGGCGGCCTGGGCAGCTGCGCGCCCGATCCGGGTCGCGCACATGGAGGACGGCTTCGAGGCCGTCCCAGGCGAAACCTACCTCAGGGCCTTCCTGCTGCCGGCCAGCACCACGACCCGCTACTTGGCTGCCGAGGCCTATGAGTACCGGGGTATCTACCAGATCAGCATCGTCTGCCCGGCGGGCCAGGCCCTGGCTACTGCCGATGCCCTGGTCGACGAGCTCAGCACGCTGTTCCGCGTCGACACCGAGCTCAGCCGATCCGGCTTCGAAGGGCTGATCGTCGGGCCGCTGGAGCAGGGTCCAACCATCACCGAACCGGCGACCTACACGGTCCCGGCCAGCTTCACCTACCAGGGTGTCGCAGACCAACCGCCCGCTGGGGCATAACCAACCGCCGCCCGGCGGGCATCAATGAGGAAACACACCATGGCCGCACGCATCCCGCTGCCCAACGGCTCTGTTGTCGAGATCGCTTCTGTTCTCGGCACCGCTGTACCTTTCACCTCCCTGACCAACGCCAAGCCTCCGGTGGCCGCTTCGGTCGGGCACGGCATCGACGCTGGCGATATCCTGCTGATCAACTCCGGCTGGGCGCTGATCAACGACCGCGCCGTCAAGGCGTCCGGTGTTACCGCCGACGCTTTCTCCCTGGCCGGCCTGGACACCACCAACGAGGAGCGCTTCACCGCAGGTGCTGGTGCCGGCTCTGTTGTACCGGTTTCGGGCTGGACTCAGATCTCCAAGGTCACCGCCTTCGCTGTATCCGGTGGTGAGCAGCAGTTCCTCACCGTTGGTTACCTGGAGAATGACGACGACCTTCAGTTCCCCACCAACCGCAACCCGATCAGCGTTTCGATCACTGTCGAGGATCAGCCTGAGGCCGGGTATGTCGGCGTGGTTGAGGGGTATGACGACTCCAAGGAGCTTGCGGTTGTCCGCCTGAAGCTGCCTGGCAATCGACAGATCCTGATGCCCGGCTACGTGAGCATCACCAGCACCCCGACCATGGACCGCAACCAGCTGATGACCCGTACCATCAGTATCGGCCTGTCCGGTCGCCCGACCCGCTACAACGCCTAAGGGGGATCCATGGCGAAGATCAAAATCGCGCAGAGCCCAACGTTCGGCGCCGCGGTACAGCTTCCACGGGTCGGCTCCGCCCCGGTCGAGGTTGGTTTCGAGTTTCGTTACTTGGACCGTATCGCGCTGTCCGAGATGTTCGACCGCTGGAACAAGGCGCGCGATGCCTGGGAGGAGAAGGCGAAGAAAAAGGGTGTCAGCTGGAAGGACGCCACTGCCGCCGAGATCGAGCTTCAGGCTGAGCAGTTGAAGGATATCGTGGTCGGCTGGGATCTCGACGACGAGTTCAGCGACGACGCCGTCCTCGAGCTGGTGCGAACCTGCACTGGCGCGCCAAAAGCTGTCATCGACGCGTTCCAGAACGCATACAGCCCGGCCCGCCTGGGAAACTGAAGAGCGCGGCCAGGGCTGTCTACGAGCAGGGCGCCTCCGAAGGGCAACTGGCGATGCTCGGCCTGAGCCGCGCCGACCTTCCCGAGGAAGAGGTAGAGGTCTGGCCGGATGCCTGGCCAGCCTTCCGCCTGTTCGAGGCTATGTCCACTCAGTGGCGGACGGGCATGGGCGGTGCCTCGGGTCTGGACTACTCAATCATCCCGGCCATCGCCTCGATGCTCGGCATCAAGCGCCGCGACCTTCCCGACATTTTTCCCGATCTCCGTGTAATGGAGGCCGAGGCCTTGGCCGTCATGGCCGAATCCGTGGAGTAGATCATGACCACCATTGCCGAACTCGGGATCAAGGTTGATTCCGGCGATGCTGTCGAGGCTGCAAGCGACCTCGACAAGCTGGCAGACGCTGGCAAGCGTAGCGAGGAATCGGCGGGCAAGACCGGGCGCGCCTGGGAGTCAGCGCTGAGCGGGATGCAGGGTGATACCCGGCAGATTGTTCAGGAGCTGCAGGCTCTCAACGCCAAGCAGGCTGAGCTGGCACAGCAGATGATCACGGTCGGCCGTGCCGTGACCACCGCCGCGGCGGGCATGACTGCATTCAAAGCCGGGGCTGAGCAGGCTGGGCAAGCGCAGGCTGCGTTGACCACTGCCACGGACGCCGGGGCCCAGGCCAGCCGCCGTGCTGCCGAAACTGCTGATGATCAGCAGGCTCGCCTGTTGGCCATGGCGCGGTCATCCCTGGAGGCGAGTGAGTACGTCCAATCGCTGAACCGTGCAACCGCTCAAACCGCCGAAGTTACCAGCCAAGCGAATGCCGTGCTGTCGGAGAACGCCAGCCGGCAGGCCGCCATCAACACCCGTGCACAAGCTTTGTTGGCGACAGAAGAGCGCCTGGCCGGATCCGCCAAGACCGCCGCCGCCGCCCAGCGCGATCAGGGCCAGGCTCTCGACGACCTGCTCGGTAAAATCGACCCTACGGTCGCAGCCATGAGCCGTCTGGATCAGATGGAGCAGAAGCTGCAGGGATTCAAAGCCAGCGGCGTCCTCGACCCTGAGACTTTCGCTGAGTACAAGGGGAAGGTTGACCAGGCGAGGGCTGCTCTGGGCGGTGCAGATGCTGCACTGAGCAGCACTGGCATGACTGCAAAGGCTACCGCTGCAGCGCTGCGAGGTGTACCGGCTCAGTTCACTGATATTTTCACGTCGATCGTCGCTGGTCAGCCGATCATGATGGTTGCGTTGCAACAGGGCGGGCAGCTCAAGGACATGTTCGGCGGGCTTGGCCCGGCAGCGCGCGCCTTGGGCGGCTACATCCTTGGCCTGATCAACCCCTTTACCGTGTCGGCTGCTGCCGCAGTGACGCTGGGGTACGCCTTTTACAAAGGTTCCGAAGAGGCACACGCCTACAGCGACGCGCTGATCCTGACGGGTAATTCCGCTGGGCTGACTGCCGACCAAATGGGCAGTATGGCCAAGCAGGTAAGTGCGACTGTTGGCACGACCGGGGCAGCTGCATCGGTTCTGGCGAGCCTGGCCGGTAGCGGCAAGATCGCCGGCGACAGCTTCATGGATGTGGCCCAAGCAGCCGTTTCGATGGAGGAGGCTACAGGCAAGGCGGTTTCCGAGACCATTGCCGAGTTCGTCAAGTTGGCGGACGACCCAGTCAAAGCCTCGGTAGCGTTGAACACCCAGTACAACTATCTGACGAGTTCGGTCTACTCGCAGATTGCAGCACTCGAGCAGCAGGGGAAGCACGCAGACGCCGTCAAGCTCGCCACCGACGCCTTCGCGGACGCAATCAACGAGCGCACCCCGAAGATCATCGAGAACCTGAGCTGGTGGGAGCGCGGTTACAACGCGGTCGCCAAGGCTGCCGATCAGTTGAAAAACATTGGCCGGGAGAGCATCGACGACGATATCCGTCAGGCAGAGATCAACTTGGCCGGTGCTGAGCGTGGCGACGTTGGGGCCTTCCAGAACCGCGACACCATGGTCGAGTTTTACACCGATCAGCTCCAGTTCTTGAAGGACAAGAAAGCAGCCCAGGAGGAGATCGCTGCATTCGATCGCCAAGAGGCGGAAGCCAACGAGAAGACCATCAAGGCCATGGCCAAGGTCGATGCCCTGGAGAAGTCAGCCTGGACCAACTCTAAGAAACGCAGCGAGGCGCTCAAGGAGTACGAGCGCTCCCTGGATATCATCAGAAAGAAGGATCCAGCCGACGCGCGACTCAATCCTGAGGCTGTCGCAAGGGTTCGTAGCAACATCGCCGAGCAGTACAAGGACCCAGTCGGGCGGACTGGCGCTGTGGACCTTTCCGGCTTCAATGCACAGAAGAACACCCTTAACTCCATCCTGGCTGAGTACAAAAACAACCAGAAGGAGCTGGATGCAGCCCAGAAGGCCGGCATCATCTCCCAGGAGTCGTACGCGGCCCAGCGCGCGGCCATCATCGAGCAGCAGAAAGGCGAGGTGACCAACGCCTACCAGGCGGAGATCGCGGCGCTCGAAGCTGCCAAGGGCAAGGCCGGTACCTCGGCCGCCCAGCAGATCCAGCTGGACCAGAAGATCGCCGATGCCCGGGCCAACATGGTCAAGGCGCAGAAGGACGCTGATTCGGAACTGGCTGTGCTGGCCACGAACGAAGAGGGGCGGCTGCGCAAGCAGGCCCAGGCGGTGCAGACCTACACCAGCGCGCTGGATCAGCAGGTGAAGGCTCTGCGCTTGCAGGGCCAGCGATCTGCCGAAGGCCTCGGCCTAGGCGACCGGCAGCGCGGCCTACAGGGCCAGCAGAACGGCATCACCGACCGGATCAACCAGCAGAAGCTGGACCTGGCCAACCAGTACGGTGACGGCTCCCGCGGCATGAGCCTCGATGAGTACAACCAGAAGCTCTCGGCGCTCGACAAAACCCAGCGCGACCTGCAGGAAACTGCGATCGCCAACTACAACGACATGACCGCTGCCCAGGGCAGCTGGAGCGCCGGCGCTTCGTCGGCCTTCCAGAACTACCTGGAGTCGGCCCGAGATGTCGCCGGCCAGACCAAGAGCCTGTTCACCAACGCCTTCAACTCGATGGAAGATGCCGTCGCGAACTTCGCCATATCCGGCAAGTTCTCGTTCGCCGACTTCACCAAGTCGATCCTGGCGGACATGGCGCGGATCGCCACCCGGCAAGCTGCCTCAGGGCTGCTGTCGAGCATTGCCGGCAGTGCGCTGGGCGCCTGGTTCAGTGGCGGCAGCGCACCTACCTCTGCAGGCTCGACCCAGGCCGGCTACAGCCCAGAGATCATGGACAACTTCGTCTCTGGTCAACGTGTCGCCGGCGGCCCGGTAGCGGCGAACTCGCTCTACCAGGTCAACGAACTGGGCCCGGAGCTGCTGAATCAGGGAGGGAAGACCTACCTGATGATGGGGGCCGAGGGCGGCACGATCACGCCGCTGGGGGCTGGGCCAGTATCCGCTGCGGCAGCTGGAGCGGGCGGCGGTACGGTGATCCATGTGTCGGTGAGCATCGATGGCGAGGGAAATGCCGCCTCGTCGGCCGACACCGCTGGGTACGAGCAGTTCGGCAGCGAGCTCGCGACGTTTGTTGAGCAGAAGTACAACCAGATGATGGCCAAGGATCTCAGGCAGGGCGGCCGTATCAACACGGCATTGAAGGGGTGCTGATGGCTATCGAGACATTCACCTGGCGGCTGCAGTCTGGCGAGCAGGGCGAGTTCACCTTTGCGGTTCGAACCAAGCGCTTTGCGGATGGATACGAACAGTCCGTAGGCGAAAGCCTGAACAACCGTTCGCAGTCCTGGCCCATCACGTACACCGGTACCAAGGAGCGGGTGAAGGCCGTAAAGGCCTTCCTTGATCGGCACCAGGGCGCAAAGGCCTTTCTGTGGACGCCTCCGCTTGGAGAGCTCGGCCTCTACAAGTGCGTTGGATATCAGCTCAGCAACCGCGGCGGCTTGATCTACGCCCTGACCGCAACCTTCACACAGACATTCCACCCTTGAGGTCAATCCATGCCCCTGATCAGAGACATCCAGAAGTTGGAGCCTGGCAATGAGGTGATCCTCTTTGAAATCGACGGCTCCGAATACGGCGCCGACGTGCTGCGATTCCACGGCCACGCTATCCCGCACTCGCCCGAAGAACTGGCTGCAGCCGGCGCGAACGCCGATCAGCTGCCGGCCAAGTCGATCTTCTGGCAGGGCAACGAGTATGCGGCCTGGCCAGTGCAGATCGAAGGTATTGGGGCGGACAGCAATGGCTCGGTAGCGCGGCCAACGCTGTCAGCCGGCAACGTCAATGGCCGCATCACAGCTCTGTGCTTGGCCTTCGACGACCTGCTGAAGTTTCAGCTGACCGTGCGCGAGACCCTGGCCCAGTACCTGGATGCCGAGAACTTCCCGGGCGGGAACCCCGAAGCGGACCCGACCCAAGAGGCGCTCGAGATCTGGTACATCGACCAGAAGACCGGCGAAGACGGTGAGATGGTCGTGTGGGAGCTCTCTTCACCGGGCGAAATCGACGGCTTTGGTCTGCCGGGCCGGCAGATGACCACCTTCTGCCACTGGGCCATGACCAATGGCTATCGGGGCCCTGACTGCAACTACACCGGCGCCGCGATGTTCGACGACGAGGACAACCCGACGGACGACCCTTCGAAGGACCAGTGCAAGGGCTGTCTCAGCTCCTGCAAGTTGCGCTTCGGCGAGACCAACGAGCTTTCCTTCGGCGGCTTCCCAGCCGTATCCCTGATCGCACGGAGCTGACCATGCGCAAACACATCCTGGCCGCCGTGCAAGCGCACGCCGCGGCTGAGTACCCGCGCGAGTGCTGCGGGCTGATACTGGCCTTAGGTCGAAAGCAAATCTACGTGCCGTGCACCAACACTGCGAGCGACCCGGGCGAAGAGTTCCGGATCGCGCCGGAGGAATACGCTGCAGCAGAAGACCGGGGCGAGGTGATCGGCATCGTGCACTCGCACCCGGACGCCACCAGCCGGCCATCGCCGCGTGACCTGGCCATGTGCTCCGCGACTGGTTTGCCATGGTGGATACTTAGCTGGCCAGAGGGGGACTTCAGGGAGGTTCTGCCCACCAGCCACACTCTACTGCTGGGCCGGCCATTCGTACACGGCGCCTGGGACTGCTGGCAGGCTTGCGCGGACTGGTATCAGCGGGAGTGGGGGTTGGAGTTTCCGCCCTATGCCCGAGAGGAAGGTTGGTGGGAACAGGCCTCCGGGCCCAGCCTGTACGAGCAGGCCTACGAGGCGGCTGGCTTCTACCAGGTCGACCGGCCACAGCGCGGCGACATGATCGTCATGGAGGTGGGGCGCACGGCGCACCCGAACCATGCCGGGATCTACCTGGGCGCAGATCCGCAGTTGCCCGGCGAGCAGGTCCAGGTGTTCGGCCAGGGGCCGTTCCTGTTGCACCACCTGTACGGCAGGCCATCAGAAATCATGGTGTTCGGCGGGCCTTGGCTTGCCCGGACACGCCTTGTGTTGCGTCATCGGGATGCAAAATGAAGCGGCATGGCCGCGTGGAGGAGGGCATGAGCAACCAAAAGGCAGATGCTGTGGCGGTGAGTCGGCTCGAAACTAGGATCGACCCAAGAACTAGAGTCGTTCCATCGAAGTCGCCGGCTCCATGCGACTGGGACGATAGAGAGGTCGTCCCGTTACGACAAGATGGGCCGTGGGATCCACGAGAGCTGCTATTTGTTGGTTTGTCCTGCTCTGCAATTGACCCGGGAGCGCCCGCGCTTGTGGCGATCACTGCTCGAAGCGTCGTCAGCCCAAGTAAAGGCGATAAATATCTCTCTTGAAGTCCATAATGAGAGCGCCGCATTCGATCGCAAGCATTCCTACAATCAGATGTTCGGTCGCAGGGCTGTTGCGTAAGGGTGCTGAAAAAATGTCGGTCTCTATCTGTACGGCAGCCTCTGGAAAGTAGAGGTGGCATCGGTGATGGGTACTATCAACTGTGGAGGTACTGCCTCGAGTAATGGAGGTTCCGATTTGCGGGCATAAAGCCCCTTCGATCGTCTCCATTGTCCCGTAGTTATGATCTGCGCCGGTGTCGAGGAGGGCGTAGTGCGCATTGAAACTGCTCGGCGCGAAAGCGCCATTGTGATGATCTGGGTCAAAACGTAGCACTACTTCAACGACAGGCCGACCTGGGCGGCGATCTCTGACCACACCATCGTCATCCATGAATTTGACCCGAACGCACTTGAGTCCTTCGGGCAGTGAATACGCTGTCAAAGCGACCTCCTAGGTCATCAATGCCCCAGTCCATGGGCTTGCAGGCAACGGACTGGGGTAGTTCGTTGGAGGCACAAAGCTACTACGGCCTCGAACAGGCCCGGTACTGGCTTTCCATCCACACTGGATGGGTGGACAGTTGCGACTTCTAAGTGCGCGCGAGCATCATCTGGACATCGATCACTACTGGAGGCGTGGATGCCTGACGACAAGAAGTTCTATGTAATGAACTGGTTTACCGGCAAACCTTTTGATGTGGCGGGCGATGGTACGGACATGAAAGGACTATGCTTTGAAACTGAAGAAGAGATGAAGGCGTTTGTGGCTGCACACTGGCCGGATGGGGCGGTGGAATTGGTCCCGGATCGATAATCGGCAGAAGCCCAGCCCCGCGCTGGGCTTTTTGCATCTGGTGCAAACCTTCTGATTGGCTGTGTTAAATTCCAGCCTCCAACATGGAGGTGCCAATGAGCAACAGAGGGAAGGATCGCCAGATCGACAACATTGAGTTCAACGTCAGCGACATCAAGCGCAGCAAGGACTTCTATGGCGCGGTTTTCGGTTGGAGCTTCGTTGACTATGGCCCAACATACACTGAGTTCAGTGACGGTCGGTTAACCGGTGGCTTCACCACTGGCGAGCCAGTCAGACCAGGCGGCCCATTGGTCATTTTGTACTCAGACGACCTTGCTGGTGCCGAGAGAAGGGTTGTGGCTGCTGGCGGCGAGATCAGCCGGGAGGTTTTTTCTTTCCCTGGTGGGAAGCGATTCCACTTCATCGACCCAGATGGCTATGAGCTTGCTGTCTGGACAGCGGCGGTCTGAGGGAGAATGGAGCCCAGCCCCGCGCTGGGCTTTTTGCATTTGGCGCCGATCTTCTGCTACAGCTGAGTGCCTCGGGGCTTGTGTGCTCCTCTGCCGTACTTCTCAAGCATGAGCAGGAGAAAGTCCAACCCAGCAGCGAGCTGCTCTTTACGGGATTTGCTGGGTAGATCCTCAAACGCTGAGTTCGCCCTCAGGGTAAAGTCATGATCTGCCCCGAGCTTGCCAGGGTTCAACGCTAGATACCAAATCTGGAACGCCTGCATGGGCGCCGTCAGTGGGCCGCCTAGTTCGCCGCAGTCGAGGGTGGCTATGAAGATCAGCTCCTCGTTCTCGCATTCGTCGAAACTAAGTTGCGCATCAGGGTCTCGGTCCGCGTGTTTCAGGAAATTCTGGGCGTTGTGTATCACTGCCAGTGCCTGTTTTTTATCCAGGCCGGAATCTTGTATAAGTCGCGACCGCCATGACTCGTCCGGTTTCGAGTGCTCAACCAGGTCGGCAAATAGGCCGAAGGCAGCCGCGGCGAGCGTGCGAACCGCCAGCGGGTCATGATCGGCCAGGAGCAAGCCTATTGCTTCATCCAGTTGGCGTGAGGCTGCTTCGAATTTTGAGCATGTGACCTGCATAGTTTGCCCTCTGATTCTGCCGAGAACGAGATGTGCGCGGCCCTTGGCCTGGGTTGGGGTTAACTGCGGGAATTCCATCCAACCACTAGGCCGTTCTCCAGCGTTACACGGAGTAAATACCGATTGCTCCCCTCGTGGTCATACTTCCACACTTCTCGTGACTTGTTCTTCATGTACTTCTGGTCTACAGCATCGGGCTCTCCGGCGGAGTCGAACAGCTGTGCGGCGGTCATCCCTTCCCAAATTTTCCCCTTAACGATGGCCAGGGCGATGGATTCTTCGCCGTACTTTTCTACGAGATACGCGGTGCGAAGTGCTATCTCCTCTTGCTTACGCTGGTGTTCTAACTCAGCTTTGGAAGGTGAGGAGCGCGCAGCGTTCCGCTGCCCGGCAGTGAGCAGATGGCGGCTTCCATGGGCGTCAGGTCCAGAGATGATGTAGTCGTCCTCAAGGGCTTCGATCAGCCGGGCTGCGCGGTTGTAGCCGATCTTCAAATGGCGCTGAACAGCCGAGACGCTACAGCGGCCGGTGGACGTTACAAGGCGCGCAGCTTCCAGATACAGTGGGTCCTCATTGGGCGCCAGGTCTGAAAGATCGATCTGTGGCTGTGGCTGTGGCTGTGGCTGCGGACTCGGAGATTTGGCTGCCGAGCCGCCGAAAAATGTCTTCCACCAAGACATCCTTGGCTCCTTACTGGTTGGCGCTGGGCTGGGCTTGGGGGTCAGTCTTTATCGAATATGATGGACAAGTGGTCTGGCCCATCCCAGTCAAGGGTATACCCAGCCGCTTCTAACTCCCTGCAGATTTCGCCGGTGGTTTCGTCATGTTCCGAATCACTCATTTCGTCGAGTCCCATGTCTCGAAGGTCGACGTGAGCGATTGATGCCCCCTTGTTGATAGCAATCTGTAGCTCCGAGAGAACCTCTTTCCGGACCTCTACTGCGGTGCGTTTTCGCGATTGCGCAGCCAGCTCCCTAGCCTTTCTAGCGCTTGGAATGACATCAACTCGCCCGCTACGGAAATGACTTTCCTCTAGGCGAGCAACAATTTCGGCGTTCAGTGAACGCTTGGATTCTTGTGCGGCTAGCTCGATATGCTCACGCAGATCGGCCGGCAGTCGTAGCTTGAATTGGGAATCGTCTCTACTCATGGCGCGGATGATGGACCACGGTGGTGTTGACATCAATGGGACCACCGTGGTTCTATTTGTTTGGGATCACGGTGATCCCTTGGTGAGCGGAGGCGGCATGGCAAGAGCAGATGCGCAATTCAAGCTTCGACTTCCCGGCAGCCATAAGGCCTGGGTTGAGATAAAGGCGAAGGAAGGTTTCCACAGTATGCAGGCTGTCATTTTGAAGCTTATCGATGAGGCTATGAGGCGAGATGAGCAGATCAAGCAGGCATGAAAAAGCCCCAAGCGTTGCAGCGCTTGGGGCCTCGGATAACGTCAATCAGCTTAGGAAAAACGTCATGAGCGATAATAGCACAAACGTAATCCCTTTCAATTTTGGCAAGCAGCAGGTGCGCACGCTGTTGGTCTGCGACCAGCCTTGGTTTGTGGCAAACGACGTATCGGCGGCGCTTCTGTATAGCGAGGCATCAGCCATGACCCGTCATCTGGACGATGACGAAAAGGGCCTGTCAATTGTGCAGACCCCTGGTGGCGAGCAAGAAATGCTGGTTATCAATGAGTCTGGCTTGTACTCGGCGATCTTGCGCAGCCGCAAGGCTGAGGCCAAGCGCTTCAAGAAGTGGGTGACCGCCGAGGTCCTGCCGGCAATCCGCAAGAACGGTCGCTACGAGGACCGCCAAGCCAAAATGCCAACCCTCATGGATGAACTCATCGGCATGAGCGAGCTGAGCGTTATCAAGGGCCTCATCAGGGACAAGGGGAAGGCGGTCGCAGCAGACAAACGTCAGAGCTTCGCGCTGACCATGCACAATCGCCTGCATACCCGCTTCAACGTGCCGCGCACCGAGCTTATCCCGGCTGGCCAGTTCGAAGCCGCCTGTAATTTCATCGCGGCCTACAGCGTGCTGGAGGGGGAATTCATCGCCAAGGAGCCGCCACAGCTCCAGTTGCCGCTGAACATCCATTACCCGGTTGAGGCGCTTGCCGCCCTGCGCGAAGGGATGCTGACCATCCGCAACGACAAGCAAGCATGGTTGGACGTGACGCTCGACGATCTTCGCGATACCCGTGACAACAACACGCCTTTGGAGCGCCTGTTGTGGGATCTTGAGAAGGCTGGCTTCGATATCCGCGGCGCCTGGTGGGAGCTTCGCACCTACCGGAACAAGCTGCGGGAGATCAGTTCGTTCGTGACGGGTATGGGGCGGGTGATTGAAGAGCCTCAGCGTTACGCGGTAGATGCACCCAGCGGGAGGGCAGCGGCATGAGCGCATTGATGATCGCGGGTATCGAAATTCATCAGGATCACGACGGCCGATTCAGCCTGAACGACTTTCACAAGGCCGCGGGAAGCGAGAACCGGCACAAGCCATCGTTGTGGACCGAAAATCAGCAGGCTCAAGAGCTAATCGAGGAGATTGGCAAAGCAGGAATTCCTGCTTTGAGGATTGTCCGTGGCGGTCGGTCGCCTGGAACCTACGCTTGCAAAGAGCTGGTGTATGCCTATGCCATGTGGGTCAGCCCTACGTTCAGCTTGCATGTGATCCGCTCATTTGACTCGGCATCTGCCAATGACGCGGTTATCCCACAGGAAAAGCGACTTCCGATTGCCGCCGACAACCTGGATGCAGCAAAGCGTATTGCAGAAAGCTTCGGCCTGGAAGGTAACCAGGCGCTGCTTAGTGCCAACAGCATGGTCCGCTCAGCTATCGGCATCGACTTGATGGAGATGGCTGGCGTGAAGCGCCTGGTCAACGAAGCGCAGGAGCTGAACTACACGCCGACCGAGCTTGGCGCGAAGTTCGGCATGAGCGCGGCAAGCATGAACAAGCTGCTGGCGCAGTGTGGGTTGCAGCATCATGTGATCTACAAACCCGGAAAGAAACGTTGGGAGGTTACGCCGGACGGCAAGGAATTTGCCGTAATCACTGACACTGGCAAGAAGCACAGCGACGGAAAGCCGGTTCAGCAGATCCTCTGGAAGGAGTCGGTGGCCAAGCCCCTGAAGCGCCTGGCCGAGAAGCTGCAGGCTGAAATGCCGGAGGTCGTGGCTCACGGCCTGTCGCGGTAACCCTCCACACAAAACCGAACCCCGCCATCGCGGGGTTTTGGTACTGGCATTCCGAAATCGCCCGTTCGGGTGGTAGAGTTTCCCGAATCTGAACAGGGATGCTCTCGATGTGAACCTCCTAGATGCCATTCAGCCGTACCTTTACGGCCCCGATGACACCATTAGTCACCAGTACGATCCGGTAGCGTATCGCCTCACTGTTGAGGATAAGCTCAGCCTAGAAAAGGCCATCTTGGTCCGTGGCGCAAAAGCAATTGAGAACGTTATCAAGGGCGGAGCAGTGCTCTACCAGCGTACGCCTCAACGCTTCTCTGGCGAGGATGAGGCCTATCTTCGCGGTTTGTTCGCTCCGGGAACCGAGACTGCGGCGCCGTGGAGCGGACCTGATCACATCGTTGTCAGTCAACATGATCCAGACCCCAGTGGCGTCATCATGGTGGAAAGCTACTCACCTTTTGAGGATCGCTTCCTGTGCTTGCCGTACTCGAAGAAGCTGGATGGCGCTGACGGTATTGCTGCTTATCAGTTTTGCGCGACGATGCAAGCTCGAAATTCTCTTCGCGTACTGCAGCAGCACGGCCGCCTGGAGTCATTGCCGCTTGGGAAACTCCCAAAAATAGCTAGGCATGAATGGCAAGGGATATGGGTGCCAACAACCAAGCATAGGAGAGTGTTTGCACAGGGAGGGCAGATGGCGTCAGAGATTGGCCCTATCGCCGCAGACGGAGGCGACTACCTGAGGTTTCTTCTCATAGTGAAAACGGTCGGCAAGTTGAAGGCCCCAATATCAGAAAAACGCAGGCTGCTATCTGAGGTTGAGCGCATGAGAGGGCAGGCAGGAACTCACTTCAGCGTCTTTGTCGACAAGGCTTACATGAGTCTTGAAGATATGATGAAGCTTTGAAGAAATAGACGATTTACTCCAGAGGGAACAAGATGCGAATTCTGATAAGTATGTTGGGGCTGATGCTGCTGGTGGGGTGCACGACTGCCTCTGATTTGAAGTCCGGCGCCCCAGTCTTTGTGGGCAACACGAATAAAACGAGTAAACAGTATGCTCTATGCGTTTACCCCAAGTGGCAAGATTTAAACCTGGGTTCGACTATGTCGGAAACGGAGAACGGCTACCGCTTGGTGATGGGGAGCTCGGCAACAGGGCAAACTGATGAGCTGCTTGAAGTAACAGCGAGCGCCGAGGGGGCTAGGGTCACCCATTTCCAGAGGATTGCTTGGCAGCAACTTGGCCGGGGCACTGTATCTGAGGCAGTAAAAACTTGCCTGTGAGGCAAAAATTCCTACCAAGCCGCCATCAAGGCGGCTTTTTTGTTCTTGGAGAAAAGCATGTCAGCTCTGGCCATTTGTTATCAACCTCTTACTACTATCCGTCTGTTCGGCCAATTGCGGCAGTTTGGGAAGAGCTATCGATTGGCTGTCAGCTCACCAGCTGAGGCAATCAAAGCCCTGTGCGTTCAGATTCCTGGCTTCGAGCGCTTCCTTTCAAATGCCAAGTCTCGTGGTCTTGAGTTTGCAGTATTCCGAGGAAGAAGGAACATTGGGGAAGGCGAGCTCACTTATCAGGGAGTAGGGGAGATACGGATCGCCCCTGTCGTCGTTGGTAGCAAGCGCGCCGGTCTACTCCAGACAGTCATAGGTGTAGTCATGATCGCTGCATCATTTTTCGTCCCGGGCAGCACGCCTGCCGCCCTAGCAGCAGCAAACGGCTTAATGGCAGGGGGTATTGCGCTCTCGGCAGGCGGTGTCATCCAGATGCTCAGCCCGCAAGCCAAAGGCCTGAAGACCAGCGCTGCCCCTGAGAACACTCCGGGCTACGCCTTCGGCAGCGCCAAGAACACCACGGCCAGCGGCAACCCTGTACCGCTCTGCCTTGGGCGCAGGCGATGGGGTGGCGCGGTTATCAGTGCCGCGATCTACGCCGAAGACCAGATGTAACCCGCACACAGAACACCGACCGCCACCTGGCGGTTTTTTTACGCCTGGAGGAAAGTATGGGCGCAGCACTGCAACTGGACATAACGGGTGCTAAGGGCGGCTCGGACAAGCCTAAACAACCAACCGAAGCGCCGGACAGCCTGCGCTCGGTCGCCGTGGCAAAAATGCTGATCGCCGTGGGCGAGGGTGAGTTCGAGGGCACGCCAACTGCTCGTGACATCTACCTGGACAGCACGCCTCTAGCCGATCCGACCGGCAATCTGAACTTCCCGAACGTGAAGTGGGAATGGCGCACCGGCTCGGTGGAGCAGGGCCATATCCCGGGCATCCCGTCGATCGAGAACGAGATCAGCGAAAGCGTTGAGCTGCGTAGCGACAACGCCTACATCCGCGCTATCGACAGGTTGGAGCTGTCTGCGATCCGCCTGCGCTTTGCCTGGCCAATGCTCCAGTCGATTGACGAAGGCGGCAACGTCAACGGCTACCGGATTGAGTATGCCGTGGACCTGGCCACCGACGGCGGCGCCTATCAGCAGGTGCTGCTGGAGGCGGTCGACGGTAAGACCACCAGCACCTACGAGCGTACCCGTCGCATTGATCTGCCGAGGGCCACCAGTGGCTGGCTGCTGCGCGTCCGCCGCCTGACGCCCAACCAAAACAACAACAAGATTGCCGACACCATGCAGATCGTCGGGCGCACTGAGGTAATCGACGCCAAGGTCCGCTACCCGAACACCGCGCTGCTGTACATCGAGTTTTCTGCCGAGCAGTTCCGCAACATTCCGGCGGTCACCGTGGACTGTGACGCACGTAAATTTCAGGTGCCCAGCAACTACGACCCGCGCACCAGGGTTTACACCGGGGTCTGGGACGGCACCTTCAAAGAGGCCTGGACCGATAACCCGGCCTGGCACACCTACGGCATCACCGTGAACGACCGTTTTGGCCTGGGCCGGCGGATTAAGCCCTGGCAGGTCGACAAGTGGGAGCTTTACCGGATCGCCCAGTACTGCGATCAGTTGGTACCGAACGGAGAGGGCGGCCAGGAGCCGCGCTTCATCTGCAACCTGAACCTGCAGAGCAAGACCGACGCCTGGAGCCTGTTGCGCGATATTTCGGCGATCTATCGGGGCATGACCTACTGGGCGCAGGGGCAGGTCTACAGCCTGGCCGACATGCCGCGGGACGCCGACTTCGACTTCGCCTACACCCGGGCGAACGTTATAGACGGCAAGTTCACCTACTCGAGCGCCTCAGAGCGCACGCGCTACAGCCGCGCCCTGATCAGCTACGACAACCCGGCGAACAGCTACGACACCGATGTCACCTCGGTGACCGACCAGAAGCTGCAGCGCCGCTATGGCGATAACGTGCTGGAGATCAGCGCAATTGGCTGCACCCGCGAGTCGGAGGCCCAGCGCCGCGGCAAATGGGCGCTGCTGACGAACTCACGAGATCGAGGTATCACCTTCAAGGTCGGGCTCGATGGGCGCATCCCGCTGCCGGGCTATGTGATTCCAGTCGCGGACGAGTTGCTGGCGGGCCGGCCAATTGGCGGGCGTATCGCTGCTGTATCCGGCCTTACCATCGGCTTGGACCGTGACACCCAGGCCAAGGCCGGTGACCGATTGATCCTCAACCTGCCAGATGGCACCTGCCAGGCGCGCACCGTTCACTCGGTGAGTGGCCGGGCTGTAACGGTCACCACCGCCTACTCGGTGGCGCCTGAGCCCGAGCTGGTATGGGCGCTCGACGCCGACGACCTGGCGGTACCGCTGTACCGTGTGACCAGCGTGACCCGCCCAGAGCCTGGCGTGTTCGAGATCAGCGCGGTGCAGTACGACCCAAGCAAATTCGCGCACATCGACACCGGCGCCCGCCTGGAAGAGCGGCCGATCAGCGTGATCCCGATCACCGTCGTTCCGCCGCCGGCGAGCGTAGCCCTAACCTCTAGATATGCCGTGGACCAGGGTATCGCGGTCAGCACCATGACCATCGCCTGGCCAGCCGTTAATGGCGCTGTGGCCTATGACGTGGAGTGGCGAAAGGACAGCGGCAACTGGATCAAGCTGCAGCGCACAGGCACAACCTCGGTCGACGTGACGGGCATCTATGCCGGCGCCTACCTGGCCCGTGTGCGGGCGGTGAGTGCCTTCGATATCTCATCGATCTGGAAGAGCTCTAGCCTCACGCAGCTGACCGGCAAGGCCGGCCTGCCGCCGGCGGTGTCGTTCCTGAACACCACGCCACTGGTCTACGGCATCAAGCTGACCTGGGGCTTCCCTGCTGGCGCCGAGGACACCCAGCGGACGGAGATCTGGTACAGCAAGACCACCTCGCGGGACGACGCGATCAAGCTGGGCGACTTTGCCTATCCGCAGGCCGAGCACGAAATGCACGGCCTGGCTGCTGGGGTCTCGTTCTTCTTCTGGGCGCGCCTGATCGACCGCACCGGCAACATCGGCCCGTGGTTTCCGACTGGCGTTGGCGTCAACGGCCAGTCCAGTTCTGACCAGAGCGAGTACGAGGAGTACTTCAAGGACAAGATCGGCAACGGCGCGCTGTACCCAGTACTGCGCGAGGAGATCGCGCTGATCTCTGGCCCGCCGACCCTGCCGGGATCGGTCAACAATCGTCTCAAGGAGATCAACGACCAGCTGCAGGAGCAGATCGACGCGATCGGCGACGTGGTCGACGCGCTTGAGTACGACCCGGCCAAGGCCTACGCCCAGGGCGACAACGTGCGCCAGGGCCAGCGGTTGTATGTTGCGATTCAAGCCGTGCCAGCTGCCGCTGGCGGTGGTAACGCGCCGCCGAATCCAACCTACTGGCTCGACATCGGCCAGGTGGCCAGGACGGAGAACGGCACCGCGGCGCGCGTGACCGTGGTGGAGACCAAGGTAACCGAACAGGACGGCAAGCTGACGGCCCAGGCCCAGCGTATCGATGGTGTTCAGTCGAGCCTTGACGGCAAGGCAGATGCCTCAACGGTGAATACGCTGGCCAACCGGGTGACCCAGACAGAGCAGGGGCTGACAAGCCAGGGCTCGGCCATCACCGGGCTCACCAATAGCCTGCAGACCACCGACAGCAAGGCCACCGCTGCGCAGCAGGCAGTTCAGGCGCTGAGCAACACGGTCAGTCAGCAAGGCAACACGATCACCAGTCAGGGGACGGCGATCACACAAATCAAGTCGTCAATTGGCCAGCAGCCGGACAACCTGGTGCTCAAGGGCAACTTTGAGGACGGGATCGCCGCGCCGTGGGGCGCTGCCACAACGACAGTGGTTGCCACAACGGCGCACCCATCAGCAGGGAAAGCTATTGCGTTCTACGAGGCCAGCTTCTGCGGCCAGGACCAGAACATCCTCACCGCGCCTGGTGAGCAGTTCGACCTGTCTGCCGATGTTTACCGCGCTGAGATGACTGCAGGGCAAACCGGTAGCCTCCAGCTCCGTTTCGCCGACAAGAATGGCGTGAACCTCGGCTATTTCGACGCCTTTACGTTCTCCGCTGGCGGTGGGTTCCAGACCTTCAAGGGACGGATCACCGCGCCTGCCGGGGCGGCGTCGGCTCGGTTTGTTTCTCGCCTGCAACCGGCAGGGGGCAGGGCGCTGTGGTGCAACATCGTTGGCCGCCGGGTAACCGCGGCGGATTCAGCGAATGCGGAAGCGGTCTCGAGCCTGAGTTCGACGGTAACCCAGCAGGGCACAACGATTACCAGCCAGGGCCAGGCGATCACCAACCTCACCAGCAGGGTAACCAGTGCCGAAGGCGTCAACAGCGCCCAAGCCCAGGCGATCAGCCAGCTCGATACCAACGTCACCCAGCAGGGCAACCAAATCACCGCGCAGGCTACTCGCCTGGACGGCCTGTATGTCCAGGTGAACCCAGAGCAAGCGGGGACCACCGAAGGTTTTGCTGGCAGCAGTTCTAGCTCGGTTGGGGTCTGGTCCGAACAGTCGGGCCGGATTGAGGACGGCATCGCTACGGGCCAAAGGATTGACACCGTGCAGGCGCAAGCCGGTGAGGCAAACGCCTCGGTCCAGATGCTGAGCGAGGTAGTGGCGGGTGTCGATGGAAAGGTTTCCGCTCAATCGACATGGAAGACCGAGACGAACTCAAACGGCAAAAAAGTTGCAACCGGTATCGTTCAGGGAAGCAATGGCGAGGTTGGGGAGATCCTGCTTTCCGCCCAGCGTGTTGCCATCATCGATGGTATCAACGGCGTGGAAGGTAACCTGTTCGTTTTCCAGAACGGCCAGCTCTTCGTCAACCAGGCATTTATCAGCCAGGCGTTCATCAAGGAGATCGTGCTCGGCATGACATTGCGCTCTGCGGCGGTCAACTCGCAAGGGTTGCCGCTGCTGGAGATCAACGTGCCAGCTGGGACGCTGACATTGCGCGGACAGACGGCAGATGGTTCGGTGTTGCTCAACAACTACGGCCTGTATGTCTACGACCTGAACTACATCGAGCGCACAGGCGTGGGGAGGATGATCTGATGGCGTTGTACGGATTCAGGACCAAGGACGCAGCGGGGGTGGTCACTTTCGACACCTCTGTCACACCTATCCGGTCCCTGAAGATGATGACAGTCACCGGGGACGGCAGCTTTGACCAGTACATCTCAATTCCGGAGATTCAGGCGCAGTCATTCGTCGTTGTCGACTCCCTGGAGGACCGGGGGGAATTCACTTATTCCCCTGCCGCCTGGTACTCGGCCGG
>NZ_JBNDLE010000033.1:0-34199 GCF_050435905.1 Pseudomonas sp. 2835
GCCGCTCTGGCCCGACTGATAGTTGGCACCGCCCATCTACCTCGCGAAGGTAGCCGTATGGCTTCATCGGCTCACCCTGGTGCTGGGCGGCTGGCGCATCAAGTAGGCCCTGCCAGAACTCAGCATGAGGCGATGGGTATGGATGGGCTTGGTACTGCAGCAGCTTCACCAGGCGCTCAACTTCATCGCGCGGCGCGCTGACCATCTGTTCGGTGTTGCTGGATCGGTTTTCTGTGGGCATGGGGATACCTCGCGCTGATACACTCGTGGAAAATCTTTAAGGGGACACAGTGATGGCTGTGGTTTCGACCGGGACGTCAGAGGTCAATACATTTGTTTATCTGTACAAATCTGCTCAAATTTCATTAGAGAGTGCTCGACAAAGTGAAATTGGGCAGTTCTATAATCTACTCAATGCATCAGTAATGTTATCTTTTGTTGTTGAAGCGTATGTGAATCATTTGGGGGTGATCAAAGGATATCCAGAGTGGGGAGAAAACTCAGATCGTACTCCGACGTGGAAGAAGTACGAAAAGCTAAGGTCCACCATTGGTTTGGGTGATACAGCCATTAGGGATGCATATCCACTAGTAACTGGGGTGATCGAATTCAGAAACACCATGGCCCATGGTCGTACTAAGACGCATGAGATAAATGAAGTTTCCGACAATGTCTTATGGCCAGGGTGCACAAAGATACGTACGGGATGGCAGAAATTTTTAGTTTTGGATAATGTTGAGGCGGTACACAATTCCGTGGTCGAATTGGTGGTAGAGCTCCATCAGGCAGCCGGTCTTGGCGACAAACCTTTTAGAAAATTTGAAAGTAGCTCAATGCGAATAACTTTTTCTAATGAGTGAGATGCTGACTTTCTGCTAAATCGCAGAAAGATGATCAAGCCGGGGTCTTTTCGTTGCGGCGTACCGGCCCACCCGCCGAAGCGGCGCCGCAAATGGACTGACAGATAATTCGCGGGCTCCCAACAGAGTTGATGCTTTTTCTCTTAACTATGGACATAAATTACTTTTCTTAAAGGACTTGGAAATGGCTGAAGATAAACCCCTTGCACACCGACAGGAGCTACAGAGGCAACAGCATCTGGAGAGCTCCGGACTCAACGTGAATACTGCTGACGATGCGATAAATTTTGCCGCAGACGAATTAAAGGCATGGACAAGAATTTACGAGCTGTGTTTAGAGTTAAGGAATTTCGAGATAACGCAGCTTGTACAGCGAAATAACTTTTTTATGATATTTCAAGGGGTGCTGTTCGCTGGGGTGTGCCAGTCCGCCGGTCAAATCCCAATAGTCAGCTTTGTTGTGTGTGCAGTTGGTTTAGTGGTTTCTCTATTGCAGGCGGGAATGGCTTCCGGAGCGAAGTATTGGCAGGCTCATTGGGAGGTAAACACCAGGCAGGCTGAAGTTGAATTGGTCAATATGATTAAAGCACACGGAAAGCTAAATAACAAGATTTCTGACTCGGAATTAAGTGTCGATCCAGTTGTTCAGTCAAGACTGAAGAGAAGAGATTTGCTTGTTCATCTTTTTAAGGAGAACTATAACAAGGATGAGATTAAAAAAAGTCTTGGGGCTCATCCGTTTAAAAGAAGGATAATTAATAAAATAATAATGCAGCAGTTTTCTGCCAGCAGGATACCAATATACGTAGGGCTGTTCTTGGCGTTTTTCTGGTTTGTTCTGCTTATATGTACGTTGCGCTTCGAAGCTTTAGATTTTAAAGTTTTTGATGTTATTGTAGGGTTCCAGGCTAAAAAGCCTGCCTAGCCATCCAACTTGGCTGCGTCGCTTAGTTGGTAAAGAAGTGCTAGGCGCTGGCGGGCAGCGCCAGATGTTCAGGCGGCTTTTGTTTCGACGGTCTGCGCTTCGGTCATGGCCCAGCCAGGCAGGATCGTCTTCACGCTGTCGCCCCTCATTGGCATCAATACGCCAACGAAGCGATCGATCAGGTCGAAAGCGTTGAAGCGCACGACGATTTGGGCGTTTTCGGCGCTTGCCTCCAGGTGCATCCCGCCGCCGCCGAAGCGCTTCTGGCCCGAGAGCATTACCCCGATCTTGTTGAACACCCCCAGGTACTCGCCGTTGATGCACGGGAACTGGCCTTCGAACGGCTGGCGCTTGGCGGGGATCACGCGCCGCCAGTTCGGGAACTGCCCGTCGACCAGTTCGGTGCGCTCTGTCAGGTGGGCGTGCTGACCGAACAGCTCAGGCTCCTCTGAGGTGTCGACCATGCTGGACAGCAGTGAGTACTTCTCGGCGATCCAGAGCACAGCCGGCGGCTCCAGATCTGGTCCTCGGCGAGCAATACAGGCCGACAGCAAGCGTTTCGAGACTGCGCCAACCAAGATAGAGGAGACACCAGGTGCGATCCAGCCGTCAGGGTCGTGGATGGCACCCATGAAGTGGCCGTTGGTGGCGACGATCACCACACCACCGGAGGCGTGGGCCTCGATGTGCACTGCGTTGAGGTAGTAGCGAACATCGTTTTGCGCAGCGCACTGGTAGATGGCTGCGAAGTACTTTGGGTTGACCCGGGCAAGATATGCCATGTCATTCTCCAGGGATTGGTCAATTCAGGATGTCGAGCTGCACGGCGTTACACTGTCGCTGGCCGTGCGGAAGGAGTTTTGGTTTGATGATCTGGTCGCCAGGGTCACGCTTTAGTTCGGCTTGACTGGCCAGCTCAAACTGGCGCGCTAGCTTTGGCGATATCTCAAAAGCTGGCGCGTCATGTTGTTGCAGTCGACGCGCTTGCTCTTCAGGCGAGGCAGCCAGGAACGACCGGTGCAGGTTCTGCAGCAGCTCCTGCAGCTGGGTGTAGCCGTGAGCTTTCATTGCTCCCGTCATTCCGGCTCTGGTCCCGGCAGCCATTTCCACAGCCAGCGTCTCGATGCCAAAGCGTTGGGCCTCGGCCTTCTTCCTGTCGCGGTAGTCCGCCGAGTGCTTGGCTGCCCCTGTCTTCTTCTCGGCCATTGCCGACACCTCTCAAGCCGCTGGGCGGCATGTTGATCCATTGCTGGCGCCGGCCATGCCGGACGCGGTTCATGCGCTTCACTTCAGCTTCCCACGCAAAGGGAAATCGATGCCTTGATCATTGATCAGTCGAACCAGGTATCCGTAGCTGATGCCAAGCTTCTGCACCACTTGGTTCCGGGTGGTGCCGGTACCGGCCAGGGCCTTGACCTGCTCGCCGTGCTTGGCGCGCTGCTCATCGCGCTTCTTCTTAGTCGCGGCCCGGGCTCTGCGCTCGGTGCTGCTGACCAGGAAGGTGATCAGGTGCGCCTTTGACAGCCGGAGAAGCCGGGCACGCTCGATGCCGCTGGCCTCAACGGCCTCGGTGAAGGTGTGGGTCTTGGCCAGGTTGCGTATCAGGTCGATCTCTGCACGGCTGCCAGTCTTCGGCGGGCCGCATTCCTCGACAACTGCATCAGCGGCAATCGGCCGGGTAGGGCGTGGCTCGAACGAAGGTCCGGGCAACTCCGTTGGCTTGCCGCCGCAGGCAAAGAACTGATCAATGCTGGCGCTGAGCTGGTCCAGCACCTGCTGGCGCTGATTGGGGATAGGATCGCCGATCATTGCCGCCCCACCAGCTTGCGTGTTGCAGCTGCCTCCAGAGCATCAACAAACCGCAGGGCCGCCTTGTAGGTGAAGCAGAAGCAGCGGGTCTTGCCAGTCTGCACATCGACGATATGCCACGCCTTGCCCTTGGCTACGGCCTTGTACCGCGGCTCAGTCGCTGGAGCGGGAAGGCCGATCTTGGCGTAGAAGTCAGCGGTGGCCAGGATGGTGCGTTCGCGCAGGGCGGCCAGGCCGTCCACGCGCTGCTGCATGGCTGGGTGCATGGTGAGCTCCTCGGGGTGGGTGTCAGGCGTGCAGGTCGAAGGATTCGGCCTTGCGGATGATTCGGACCTGGGCAATACGACGCTCAGGCACACGGCGGTCGCGGCGCATCGGGTCGGTGTCGCCCATGACAGCGTGCATAGCCATCAACCCGACCAGCAGGATGCACATCGGGCTGATGATCTGGCGCTTCATGGCCTCGGCGACCAAGGCGGCGCGGCGGTGAACGCCGAGCTTGAACATGGCTGCCTCAAGGCGCTTCTTCACGGTGCCGGGTGCGATGTTGATCAGCTGGGCAATCTCTTTCCCAGTCATGCCCTGGGCTGTTGCCAGGACGCATTCCAGTTCGCGTGGAGCAAGGCCACAACCGAGGTGGCCCTTCCATGTGCCGCTTATGATCGTTTCCATAATGTGTCCTCGGTGGGCTGCATTGGTGTGTGATCTGGCCGGCGCTGATCTCCGGCATTGGCGCCTAACTCGATATGCCTCAGTAGCTGCCAGACGAGGTGCGGTTTACGCATCAGCCTGCGCATTCAGATCACACGCCGATGCAGCCTGGTGATGGGGGAACCAGGTGATCGGGCAGTTAACGTCAGGGCTGACGTGGCGCTGGTTGTTACTGCTGGGTGCGCAACTCGCTGCGGGGCACCCAGGCGGTGCCGGTTTTAACCATGCAGCCGACGTAGGGCGCGAATCGAGTTTGGCGCTCTGTTTGATAGCCGTACCAGGCGCAGGAGGACCAGTTGAATGCGGCGCTGACGGCAACCACTGCCAGGCAGATACCCGCCGCGGCCACCAGTCCGACGCGCTTCTTCTTCAAGCGTCGATACCGAAGTCTTTAAGGCGCAGGCCCAGCTGGGTGCCGATCTCGGCCAGCACCTTCAGCTCTTCAGGGCTGATGCTGCCGTCGCCTTCGGCCACAGTGATCATGTTGACGAACACCTCTTCAGCATCGAGCGGGTTGTTCTTGATGTCCGCGATCTCGCGCATGATGTTCATGCGGCCCAAGCGGAAGCCGGCCTGCAGCTGCTCGGTGAACAGGTTCACCGTGGTGGTGATCTCCTGGCCGAAGTGCTCCAGGTTCTTGTTGGCGCGGATCTGGATGTCGATCTGCGCTGCCTCGTTCTTGCTGATCTCGCCATCAGCCGCGGCGACAAGCAGGCAACCACCGACGATGGCCTGCATCAGGTCGCGATTTTCCAGTTTCTTGACTGCGCGCTTGGCGCCGAACAGCTTCTTTCCGATACCGAACATGGGATGCTCCTCTGGTTGATTTCCCGTCTGACCCTCAAGGGAAGGCCAATCGGTGAAAGCTCCCGGCCTCGCTACTGGCGACAGGCCGGGGTACTGCGTCAGCGGTGCTGGCCAGTTACCCGCTGCTGATTGCAGGGCTGGCCGGTCTTCGTCGGTGTGGGCGTCGAGCTTCCTCCTCACGGCGTCAATCAGCATCTGTTCGCCATGGATCGCAGGTCCTTACAACATGCACGCTACAGCTCTGTGTGCCCTGATTGAGCGGGGCAGGGTGCATGAGGTCCGGCACCCCTCAATGCCGAAGCTCGGGGTGCTAATTCAGTATTCAGGTGTTTCCGCTCCCGCTTACCGAGGTCGATACGGCCAATCCCAGGGAGCCGCATGGCTATGTGGATTCGCTAACGCCTTTCCCGGCAGGAGCTTGAATCGGTCGAGTTGTGTAAAGAGCGGTGGCGGCTTTCGCTGCCTGGCCGGTGCGATCCGGCGATGAGCAAACAATACCGATGGCATTATTTGCAGTCAATACCAATGGCAATAATATTTTTTGAGCGCATAAAAAGCCCGCACGAGGCGGACAAAGAGGGATCGTTGAAATCAGTCTTCTTTGGGAACAACCCACGACACCAGCACGCCGCCGTCGTCACGATGAGTCAGGGTTACGTTGTCGGCCTCGTCGATGTCCATTAGGAGTTGGTCCCAATCTTCAGGCAGCTCATCCGAGGCCATATAGATAACAGCGCGCTTGGCGGTTTGAGCTGCAGTTGCATTAATAGTCCGCTAAATTCGCATCGCGAGAAGTTCGTACGACGTGGGCGCGGGCTTTTCCTGGGGCTTTGCTTTGGCCATGAGTACTATTCCGTAACTGTTTATCCATACAGTATTTTACTGATCGATAAATGGCAATACTGGATAGAGCACATTTGTACTCTTTTGGCAGGCAGGCATGAAAAAGCCCGCCAAGGCGGGCTGTGTTCCATGCAGGGAGCCGATCTCCCTAGAGGACTGATCTAGGCCATTTCGCGTCCACGACTCTGCCCACCACCGTCCAGGCATCATCCACCTCGACAGTGGGGAAGGCTGGATTTAAAGGCTTAAGGTAGGCTCTGCCCGAGTCCCAGATGAACTGTTTGAACGTCGCTTCGTTCGAATCTATTAGCTTAGCCACGCAGTACTGGCCGTTTTCAACGTCGAACCCAGGCGCGACCAGGATCACCATCCCTTCAATGAACGAGACGCCACCCTGTGAAGTCATCGATGGTCCTCGCACTTTCAGCCAGAAACCATTGGGCCCCGCCCAAGCGTCCGATGGATGCGTCTCGCACGCGGCGATGTTTGACAGTTCTAGAGCTTCCATTGCGATACCCGCTTGCACCCAGCTGATTTCCGGGTACTCGAAATACCGGATAGGACCTAACGCTGGCTCAACATTTGAGTCGAAGGACTCAGTAGTAGTCGTCAGCCCAGCGCCTTCAGCCATTTCTGCAATCTCTTTTGCAAGGCGAGGGCTGAATTCCGCAACGTCTACACCAAGGGTCCTGGCAAAGGCCGATGCAGCGGGAGCGTTCAGAGGGTTAACGCCATTTAAGTAATGGCTTACAGAGCTTTGATTCATGTCGAGCGCGTGCGCGAGCTTTTCCTGGGTGAGCCCTAGGTCGCGCTTTTTTGAATTAAAGATCGCCTTGAGCTTATCGCACTCGGCTTTACGGGCTGGGTCTAGGGCTTTCTTGGTCATCCGAGAATCGTATTCCTGCCGGTAATATTCACCAAATGCCATTGGCATTTACTTTGATAAATGCCATAGGTAATATCTGGTCATGAGAAACCGCGAGAGAAGTCCATGAACCGCATCCACATCAAGGAATTCGCCGCTAAGCACGGGCAGACCGAAGCGGCAGTTCTGCTTGGCATGACCCAAGGCGCCTTGAGCAAGGCAATTCGTGTAGGCCGCGACGTGTATGTCACCGAACACGAGGACGGAACCTGCACCGCAGAAGAAGTTCGGCCATTCCCGTCTCAGCACCGCCCCGGAACGAATCAAATTATCCATCCGCTGGCACACCGCCAGTAGTCGCTCCACGGATCTGTTGATCCATCCAGTACCCAAATCGCAGGCACAAAAAAGCCGGTGGCTAGACCGGCTTCTTCACAACTCAAAACGAGGTGCGATTATGCACACCGCATTCGATACAGGCAACACCCACCCTCCCGCGTCAGGTTTCGCAGTAGCGCCAAATCTGTCGCGTCAGGTGGCCAGGTCGAGAGGTGCCATGTGAGCACCATCGTGATGAGCGTGTGCTGGCCGCTGCAGGGGATGAGCCCTGCGCAAAAGGCAGTCCTGATTTCACTGGCTGACAATGCCAACGACGAAGGTGTCTGCTGGCCCTCAGTGGCTCGGATTGCTGAACGCACTTGCCTGTCGGAGCGTGCTGTCCGCAATGCATTGCGCTGGCTCGAAGAGGTCAAAATTCTCACTGCGCACATGCGGGCAGGGCGTTCCACCTGGTACACCGTCAGCCCATACAGTTACGACCCCGGCACTAAATGCCCCCCGGCACCAGATGCCGCCCAACCCCGGCAGGATATGCCCCCCACCCCGGCACCAGATGCCGCCCACCCCGGCACCTCCTGCCCCCAGAACCGTAAGGGAACCATCAAGGAACCGTCAGGAGTATCCGCGAGCCCCCGCGATGGTTCGAATCAAGTCCCGGTCGATCAGATCGTCGACCTGTTCAACGAGCTGCTGCCAGAGCTGCCTCGCGTCGTCCTGGTCAACAAGGATCGCAAAGCGAAGATCCAGGCTCGGTGGGCCGAGAGCCCTGTTCACCAGGATCTTGAATTCTGGCGTGACTTCTTCGGCATGGTCCAGGCCAGTGACTGGCTGATGGGCAAGGTAGGTGGCCGCGACAACAAGCCATTCCGGTGCAACTTCGACTGGCTCGTCGCTCCGACCAACTTCGTGAAAGTGGTAGAGGGAAATTACCATGCGTGATCCGTACAGCATCGAGGCTGAGCACGGCCTCCTGGGCGCGATGATGATTCGCCCCGAACTGATCGACACCCTGAGCGACGACCTCTCGCCTGAATCGTTCTACTTCGTCGAGAACGCTGAAGTGTTCCGCGGGATCATGGCCGTTCGAGCGACGGGCAAGGCCGTGGACTTCCTGACGGTCGGCGAGCAGATCGGCAACCTGCCCAATGGTGACCGGGCTCTGGCGTACTGTGCCGAGATCGTGGACAACACGCCGAGCGTGGCCAGTGCCAAGACCTATGCCGGCATCGTCCGGGAAAGGGCGATTGAGCGCGCCCTGTACAGCCTGGGCGAGCAGGCCATGGACATTGCCCAGGGCACTGAGGATGTCCAGGCGAAGATTGCCGCTGTTCAGGCCGCCGCCATGTCGATTGATTGCGGTGCTGGTGATGACGATATCGTCAAGGCCGGCGACGTCATGATCGACCAGCTCGATGTGTGGCAGGAACGGCACGACCGGCACGCGCGCGGCGAAACGCTGATCGGCATTTCCACCGGGCTGAAGGAACTGGACGACAAGATGGGCGGCCTGCAGCCGGACCACCTTTACATCGTCGCTGGGCGCCCAGGCATGGGCAAGACGACGCTGGCCATGGGGTTTATCGGCGAGGCCTCGATTCGCCAGAGCAAATCGTCCCTGGTCATCAGCTTGGAGATGAACAAGGGGCAGCTCATTGACCGCCTAGTCGCGTCCGAAGGCCGTATCCCGCTGACCCTGGTCAAGAACGGCACTGCGTGCCAGGACCACGGCACCGAGCTTGCTGTTGCGACCAAGGTCATTCAGTTCGCGCCGCTGTACATCGCCGACAAGGCCGGCTCTTCGATTGGCCGCATCCGCTCCATGGCCCGCCGGCACAAGATGCGTTACGGCCTGGACCTGCTGATGATCGACTACCTGCAGTTGGTCGAAGGTGACGGCGGCAACCGCACCGAAGAGGTCAGCAGCATCAGTCGCGGCTGCAAGCTGCTGGCAAAAGAGCTCGGCATTCCAGTGGTGCTGCTCAGCCAGCTCTCGCGCAAATGCGAGGAGCGCCCGAACAAGCGCCCGGTCGCGTCCGACCTGCGGGAATCAGGTGCTATCGAGCAGGACGCGGACGTGATCCTGTTCGTCTATCGCGACGAGGTTTACCACGAAAACACCGAGGCCAAGGGTATTGCTGAGATCATCATCGGCAAGGGCCGCGATATCGAAATGGGCACCGTTCGTACCGCCTTCCTCGGCCAGTACAACCGGTTTGAAAACTTGGCCGCCGGCTGGGCCCCTGCGCCGAAAGCGAGGCCGGAGAAGGTCACCAGCTTGGCCGGCCGTTACGCCAACAAGGACCGCTTCTGATGGGCGGTCCAACGCTGCTTCCTCCCGACCTCACTGAGTACCGCTGGGCCCTGTACTGCCGCAGCCACTTACTCGGCCTCTCTGACAAGCCTGAACCTCCTGTTGCCATTTACCGAGACGAGCAGGTCGCCCGAGCTCATGGCGGCAAGCTGTGGCCATCCACCTGGCTCGTTGTTGATCTTCACAAGGACGACCGCTCATGAAGCAATCCAAGTTGACCAAAGCCGCCCGCGGCCGGGAATGCCAGGTGCGCATTCCAGGTGTTTGCAACGGCGACCCTGAAACCACCGTGCTGGCCCATTACCGCATGTCCGGCACCTGTGGCGTCGGCATGAAACCGAACGACCTGCAAGGTGCTCATGCCTGTAGCGCCTGTCACGATGCATGCGACGGCCGTAGCAAGATTGTTGACCGTGTGACCGCGCGCCAGTACCACGCCGAAGGCGTGATGCGTACCCAGGATCTTCTGATCCGTGAAGGGGTGATTGCCGCATGAGCAAGACCCGCGCGGTGAAGTTCACTGACGCCGAAATCCGCCGGCAGGCCGCCGACCCCGCCGTGCATGACCTGCGCGACCCGCGTCACCCCGGCCTGTACCTGCGATTCGGCCAGGACCGGCAGCGCGGGTCGTGGTACCTGGTGAAGGGCAAGGCCTGGAACCAGATCGCCCGGTATCCCGAGTTGGGCGCCGCCGCGGTGCTGGCCGAACTGCCTGCGCTGCGTCAGCGCCTGCTGCGTGACCCGGATGCCGCCGTTGCACTGGGCGGCCTGGCCACCGTGGGCCAGCTGCTCGACTGGTACAGCGACCGCATGAGCCGCGACCGCTCGCTGTCGGCCAAACGCAAGACCGGCGCCAAGTCGGCCATTGCCTGCCACCTGAAACCACGGCTGGCCGATCTGCCGATTCGGGCCGTGTCGGCACCTGAGTTGGACAAGCTGTTGATGTGGCCCGCGCAGGAAGTGCTTTCTCTGTCCTACGTGCGCCAACTGTTCGGCCTGCTGGTCGTCGCGTTCCGCCAGGCTCATAAGCTGGGACTGATCGACACCAACCCCATGGCTGCGCTGAAGTTCGTCGACTTCACCAAGGCCCGGATCATGCCCAAGCCGGCCCGGCTGCGCGGCGTGCATCTGGTCGAACTGGTGCCCATGCTGGCCAGCCTATTCGACAGCGAGCCCGGCGAGGCCATGCTTGCGCTGATGATGCTGTGCCACGGCACCCGGGTGGGTGAGACCCGTCTGGCGCGCTGGTCCGATATCTCGATGGCCGACAACGAGTGGTTCATTCCCGCCGAGCACACCAAGACCCGCACCGAGCACCGGCTGCCGCTGACTGCCCAGACTAAGGCCATGCTGAGCCGGTACCGCGCCGCCCAGACCGCCCAGGGCTATGAGGGCATCTACCTGTTCCCGTCGCGGCGTGGCCGGGCCCTGAGCGAGGGTCAGGCCAGTGCCGTGTTCACTCGCCTGGGCCAGGGCGAGTGGACCAGCCATGACCTGCGCAAGGTAGCCCGCACTGCCTGGACTGACCTGGGCATCGACGGCCACATCGGAGAGATGCTGCTGAACCACTCGCTGGGCAAGATCGCCTCGACCTATATCAACACCCAGGCCCGGGAGCAGCGTCTGGCCGCGCTGGAGAAGTGGCACGCCTGGTTAGATGAACGCGGATTCAACGCGGTTCACAACCTGACAGGTGCCCAATATGAAGATTCGCAAAACCCTGTACAGCCCTTGAGCGACGTGGCCTGCAAGGTAATTCCGAAAATTGTTAATAGCGAGGTTTCAAAAGCATGATCAAGAGCCACGGACCGGCCTTTCGCAAGCAGGCAGTGGAGCTGGATCAGTGCCCGGCCTGCCACGGCAAAGCGGTGATCAAGGGCGTGTTCCATGACCTGGCCTGCGTGCAATGTAACGCCTCGGGCTGGGTGGTTGCCGCGACGGGGGAAGCGCTGCCGTTGGAAGACCTGGTCACGCAACTGAACCTGCGCCTGCAGGCCGCACAGCGACAGATCAACGAATTGAAACAACCTCGGGCCGTTGGGCCGGAGGCGATTTACCAGGACAACAACCGCCGCGGTGCCGGCGGTTCGAACAGAACATTGGATTGAGGGGAAGGACATGGGGATTTACAGAGACGTAATGAGCACGCTTGTTCGCGTGCTGGCTGCCGACAACATCGACAACTCGACCAAGCAGTACTGGCAGAACCTGATCGATGCGGACCTGCGCGCCGGTAGCTCTGCCGGCACCATCTCGGTCCGCGACAAGTTTGACTATGACTGCTGCCTGCACGCGCTGCTGCACCGTGAGCTGGCTCCGGCTCAATGGGATGTGTTGGTGGCTAAGTACTCGACGCACAAGGCCAACAAGGTTGCCGCAATTGGGCGCCTGATCAGTCGTATGAGCTCGCCTGCACCGCAACTGTTCATTTATAAGGCGGTGACCGCCTGGGCGATCCCCAGGCTGCGCGGGGTACAGGGTGCCAAGCGCTCCACCGACATGATTGTGCTTCCTGCTGAGTTCTACGACATGAACACTTGGGATGTGGACGGAAAGCCGGAGTCGACTCGCCGTCGGTGGAAGACCGGAATTGGAAAGTGCCTTGAGGTGTTTGAGGAGGCTGCAGTGGTGCATGCAACTGAGATCTTTGATCGGGAAGAAATATTCATTGATGCCGCTTGACCATGGTGGCGGTTTGATCGTAAATTAGACCCATCATGTCGATCTTGCGCGTTATGAGATTTGACTATTTAAAGCCCGGCCATCGTGTCGGGCTTTGTCGTTTCTGGGCCTCGGCATTTGCCGGGGCTTTTTCGTTTCTGGCAGGCGAACCACATGAATGCTTTTCGTGAGTATCGGCGCCGCAACAAGTACCGCCTGTGTTTGATTGACGAGATGCATTTCCAGCTCAATCTGGCGGAGCCATTTGAAGGGGCGCGTGTCCGAGCTGCCCGCATGAGGCATTTGCTCAAGCTCTTCAAGTACAAGCGGCGAGCCAAGGGCATCAGCCTTTCGCGTAGTTGACACTATCCATACAGCCCTGGCATTCGCCGGGGCTTTTTCGTTTCTGGAGCCCAGCAATGTCTGAACAAGCGAAGCGTGACAAACAGGCCGCGATTGATGCAGTGGTTGGCGGCGCCCTCGACGGCCTGGCCTTGGCACTCTACCGACTGTCCAAGAGCGACCCGCAGGTATTCATGAGTTTCACCGGTCAATTGCTGGACACTGAGCAGCGCGAACTGTTTCCCATGATTTGGGGCGGTGTACGGCCTGAAGTCTTCCACAGTGAGGGAATGGTGTATGTCGCGACTTACGTCGGTGCCGGCGGAATGCACTCCCTGTGCAGTCGAGCGCACCCAGTAGGCTCGGGACTTCCATTCCCCGAAGTGCAAAAAGTTGTCCAGGAGGTCCGGGCCGGTTACGACGAGGTCGTACTGAAGAAGGTGATCGACCTGAAGGTCAAGATGCAGGAGATCGACCTGTTGCTGAAGGGGCACTCCTTCGTTGACGGCGGCCTGGCTGGCCTGGCTCGTACTGACCTGGTGAAAGGTCAGGCTCTACTGGTAGCTGCTTTGACCGCCAATCAATAACACCCCGCTCCCCGAAAGGGAGGAACAGAGATGGCCCACATGCCTGAGAAAGATCCTGGCCTTTGGGCCGCACTGATTGCCTGGGTGATTGCCCACCAACCGCAGCTCTATGCGGCTGGTCTGTCCGTCGGTATCGCCGCGCTGCGCGTTGTGTACGGCGGTGGCACCCGCCGGCAGATGTTCTTGGAGGGCGCCCTGTGCGGCCTCATCACCCTGGCCCTGGTGCCGCTGCTCGAATGGATGGGCCTGCCACAGGGCATGGCCACCTTTGCCGGCGGTGCTGTCGGCTTCATGGGTGTGGAGAAGCTGCGCGGTTACTCCGACCTGTTCCTGTCTCGCAAAGCGCAAGGGTGACCTGATGATCACGCTGACTGACATCAACCGCCGCCAACACCACCTGGCTCCGAGCGCCATTGCCCGGGTTCAGGAGACCGGCCCTAGTTCCCAGTGGCACGGCATCTGCGCCATCGTCCATACGTTCGACGGCCAGGTGATAGAGGTGCGCGAGCGCGCCGATCAGATCGCACGCGAGCTCAACATGCGGCGGGCTGAGTAATGGCTTGCAGTGGATGCGCCGCCCGGCGCGAATGGATCAACAAATGGACAAAGGTGGCATATGAGCGAGCCAAGCAAATCATTGGCGGTGGCGACGATCGTACCGGCAGTAAAGAGCCATCCAGACAGCCCCCACCCAGTAATGGGGACCAAGGTTCTGCTGAGTGATGGTAGCGAGCTGGAAGGTGTGAAGAGTGTGGAGCTCAAGGCTTCGGTCGAGAGCGGTGTATGGCATGCAGTTATCACTGTGCTGCCGCGCGAGATCCCCACCATCAGCGCCAACGCACAGTTCGTTGAGGTGGATATCTCCAACCTCAAGAGCGCTGCCCGCGAACACGCTCGGGTGGCGCCATGAGCATGCGCCAGGTGTCGCTGCTGGAGCGGATGCTGGTCGAGCAGGTGAAGCAGACCGAGTTGCTCGAGCAGATCGCAAGGAACCAGGCGGTGCTGATCCAGGCTCTGGCCGATGAGCAGGGCGAGGATGTGGACGAGATGCCGACTACCTACTTGAGTGGCGCGCCCGTCTATGGCGGTCGCTGATGGCCAGGCTCACCTCCCTCAGGCCTCCCATGCAGGCGCAGCCATCCCGGCTTGCCTCGGTGAACTCTGACTCATGGCGATCAACCAAGGGCACAGCAGCGCAACGTGGGTACGGCTACAAATGGCAGAAGGCGCGGGCCGGCTGGCTTGAGGCTCACCCGCTGTGCGTGTACTGCGAGCGCGAAGGGCGGGTAACTGAAGGCTCGGTCGTCGACCACATCATTCCGCACAGAGGTGACATGAAGCTGTTCTGGGACAGCGGCAACTGGCAAACCCTGTGTCGGCCCTGCCATGACGTGGTGAAGGCTGCCGAGGAGGCGTCAGGCCTGATCGGTTGATGCACGCCAGTGGCGTGCCGCACCGGCTTGAAGCACGCCAGTTCCCCGATTTGACGGGGGAGGGTGGGTCGAAAGTTCAAGGCTTTTCGCTTCTAGACCACCCCTTCCCGCACGCGCAGATTTTATTTCCCTATTGAGGTTTTTGTTAATGGCTTTAACACCCAAAAAACGCGACTTCATCGCCGCGGTGAGGGGAGGTGCGTCCAATCGCGACGCGGCCATTGCGGCTGGATGCCCCGAAAAGACTGCCTCTGCTGCTGGTTCCCGGCTCGCAAAAGACCCGGATGTGATCGCCGAACTGCACAAACTGAACGCCCTGCATCCTGTTAATGGGGCTGTTAAAGGTGTTAAAGGCGAAGCGGATGAGTCGGGCGTGGCGGAAGCGGTCGGCGAGGTCGAGCCTGCCGGTTTTGATCTTGGCGCGGCCTTGATGCATCGAGATCCCAAGTCATTCCTCCTGGCGGTGATGAATGACTTGGGCACCGAGCCAAAATTGCGCGTCGACGCGGCAAAAGCGCTCATGCCTTTTGTGCATCAGCGCAAAGGTGAGGGCGGCAAAAAGGAAGAGCGCCAGAAAGCCGCCGAGCAGGCTGCGAGCAAGTTCGGCCGCCAGGCGCCACCAAAGCTGGTCGCTGAGAACGGCAAGAAGGTGTAGCGATGGAATGGACCACCGCCTGCATCGATTGGGAAGAGCGCTTGATTTCAAGGCGTTCGATCATTCCGCCGCCGATTTTCCCTGAAGAAGCCGAACGAGCCCTGCAGATTTTCAAGGAGCTCAAGGTTCCCGATCTGCCTGGCAAGCCGCGCATGGCGGATTGCTGCGACGAATGGGTTTTCGATTTTGTCAGAGCCATCTTTGGTGGGTACGACAGCGAAACCGGTAAGCAGCTGATCCGTGAGTTCGGCCTGCTGATCAGCAAGAAGAACACCAAGTCCACTATCGCTGCGGGAATCATGCTGACAGCATTGATACTCTGCTGGCGTGAGGAAGAGGAGCACCTGATCCTGGCGCCGACGCGCGAGGTTGCAGACAACGCCTTCAAGCCGGCCGCCGCGATGGTTAGGGCGGATGAAGAGCTATCCGCGATGTTCCACGTCCAGGACCACATTCGGACGATCACCGACCGCACCACCAAAAATAGCCTCAAGGTAGTGGCGGCCGATACCGACACGGTATCCGGCAAGAAGGCCGGCAAGGTTCTGGTGGACGAGCTGTGGGTTTTCGGCAAGAAGGCCGGCGCCGAGGCCATGTTCATGGAGGCCCTCGGCGGCCAGGTGTCGCGCAATGAGGGTTGGGTCATATACCTGACCACGCAGAGCGACGAGCCGCCAGCCGGAGTGTTTAAAGAGCGGCTGAAATATTGGCGTGATGTTCGGGACGGGATTGTCGAAGACCTCAAAACGCTGGGTATCTTGTACGAGTTCCCGGCCTGCATGGTCAGCGACAAGGATTACCTGAAACCCGAGAATTTCTACATCACCAACCCGAACCTGGGGCTTTCCGTCAGTGCCGAGTGGCTCGAAGATCAGCTCAAGAAAAGGCTGGCTACCAGCGACGGCTCTCTGCAGAAGTTTCTGGCGAAGCACCTCAATATTGAGATCGGACTCAACCTGCGCACCGACCGGTGGGCTGGTGCCGACTATTGGGAGTCTGCTGCCGAGACCGGTTTAGAGCTGGAGAGCCTGCTGGAGCGCTCCGAAGTGGTGACGGTGGGAATTGATGGCGGCGGCCTTGATGACTTGCTCGGCCTGACCGTGCTTGGCCGGGAACCTGTCACACGTCGATGGCTCCACTGGTCTCACGCCTGGGCGCACAACATCGTATTTGAACGGCGGAAGGATATTGCCAGCGCGCTACGAGACTTCGAGCGGGCCGGCGATCTAAGTGTCGTTGACCGACCTGGTGACGACGTCCAGCAGGTTGCCGACATTATCTGCGACATCAGGGATCGCGGCTTGCTGCCGGAGAAGCTGGCAATCGGCGTCGATGCGGCAGGCATCGGCGATATCGTCGACGAGCTGACCACCCAAGAGCGCGGGATCGTCATGGAGCAGATCGTGGCTATCTCCCAAGGCTGGAAACTCAACGGCGCGATCAAGATGACTGAGCGCAAGGTGGCCGGTGGCGAGCTGGCCCACTGCGGCAGCGCACTGATGAACTGGTGCGTCGGCAATGCCCGGGTCGTACCTCAAGGCAATGCCATCACGATTACCAAGCAGGCCAGCGGCTCGGCAAAGATCGACCCGCTGATGTCGACGTTTGACGCTGTTTCGCTGATGGCTCTCAACCCCGAAGGCGCTGGTGATATCCAGGGCTTCTTTGATAACCCGATCATGGTAGGAATCTGATGGCCGAGAAGAAACCGGGCCGGGTGAAGGCTGCGCTGCAAAACTGGCTTGGGGTGCCCATCGGCCTGAAGGACGGCGCATTTTGGCAAGAGTGGTTCGGCAGCTCTGCATCTGGAAAGCATGTATCGGTCGATAAGGCCATGCAGCTGTCCACGGTGTGGGCGTGCGTGCGATTGCTGTCCGAATCCGTTTCCACTCTCCCGCTTAAGCTATACCGGCGCCTCCCGGATGGGTCGCGCGAGGTGGCCAAAGAGCACCCACTGTACCGCTTGCTGTGCCGCATACCGAACGCCGAGATGACGCCGCAGCGCTTCATGCTGCTGGTGGTGGCGAGCATTTGCCTTCGAGGCAATGCCTTCGTAGAGAAGAAGATGATCGGTAGCCGGGTGATCGCACTGGTGCCGCTCTTGCCTCAGTGCATGAAGGTCAAACGGCAGGACAACGGACGCCTCAAGTACACGTATAACGAGAATGGCGTTGAGCGCGACATTCCCGAGAAGAACCTGATGCACATCCGGGGGTTTGGTCTGGATGGAGTGTGCGGGATGCTCCCTGTCACCACCGGCCGCGAGATCTTCGGCTCGGCCATGGCGATCGAGGAGGCCGCGGCGAAGGTGTTCGCACAGGGCATGCAGGCCTCCGGCATTCTGAGCAGCGACGCCAAGATCACGCCACAGCAGCGCGAGCAACTTCGGGCCAGCATGCAGGCGTTCATGGGGTCGAAGAACGCCGGCAAGATCATGGTGGCGGAAGCAGGCTTCAAGTACCAGGGCATCACGATGAACCCTGAAGCCGCGCAGATGCTGGAATCTCGGGCGTTCGGAATCGAGGAAATGTGCCGGTGGTTTCGCGTGCCGCCCTTCATGGTCGGGCACATGGACAAGCAATCAAGCTGGGCCGCTTCAGTTGAGGCCCAGAACCTTCACTTCCTCACCAATAGCCTGCGGCCGCTGCTCGTAAACATCGAGCAGGAGATCACCCGCTGCCTTATCGGCGAGGTTGATGCTGAAGAGTTCTTCGCCGAGTTTTCGGTGGAGGGCTTGCTGCGTGCAGACAACGCGGGCCGCGGCGCCTGGTACAACACAGCCCTGCAAAATGGCTGGATGTCTCGCAACGAAGTGCGCCGACTGGAGAACTATCCGCCGATCCCTGGTGGCGATACTTACACGGTGCAGTCCGCGCTTGTCCCCCTGGATCAGCTCGGAAAGCCGGCCGCGGGCGTCTCGCCGGCAGCTTCGGCATTCATGCTTCGGCTGGTTTCGGCGCGCAACAACGACGACCGAGAGGCCATCAACAAGGCGGTCGAGCTGGCTTCCGAGGCCCTCGAAACCGGAAACCCCGATGGGCCAATGATGGCTCACGCGCTGATATCGATGCCGCTGCTCAAAGCGGCCTGACCCGGAGCACCCCATGACACTGAAGACCCTTCCGGCAGCGCCGGCGGTGCGGCCGCACGCGCGTGTCGAATCCGACCTACTGCCAAAGGCCATGGAGCGCTGGAATCCAGCGATCAAGGCGGCAGCCGGTGACGACTCTACCACCATCACCATGTACGACCCGATCGGCATGGACTGGTGGACGGGCGAGGGCGTCACCGCCAAGCGCGTCAGCGCTGCACTTCGCAGCATCGGCGACAAAGACATCACCGTGAAGATCAACAGTCCAGGCGGCGATGTTTTCGAGGGCTTGGCGATCTACAACTTGCTGCGCGAGCACAAGGGCAAGGTAACCGTCCAGGTGCTTGGTCTGGCCGCCTCCGCTGCTTCGTTCATCGCTATGGCCGGCGATGAAATCCAGATCGCCCGAGCCGGCTTCATGATGATCCACAACGCCTGGACCATCGCCGCTGGCGACCGAAACGACTTCACGGAAGTCGCTGACTTCCTCGACCAGATCGACGCAACCCTGGCCGACATCTACGCAGTCAGGACGGGCGATGAAGCCGCGGCGATGCGCAACCTCATGGACGTAGAGACCTGGATGGGCGGCAGTTCGGCAGTCGAAGCCGGCTTCGCGGACGGCCTGCTCCCATCGGATGCGGCGCAGGAAGACCCGCAGGCCATTGCGCCTCAGCAGGTTGCGGCGCGCCGCCTGGACACGATCCTGGCCAAGCAGGGAATGCCTCGCTCAGAGCGCCGCTCCCTGATTCAAGAACTCAAGGGAGGTACGCCTGGCGCTGCCCCCTCCGGTACGCGCAGCGCTGCCGAAAACCAGGCCGACTTGGCCAACCACTTTGCCGATCTACAGGCCGCCATGTCGCGGTTCTCGGCAGCAGCCCTCAAGTAACCGGAGAAGATCCCATGGCAGACAATACCGCTGACCTGTTGAAGCAGGTCTCCAACGAGCTCAAGCAGGCCACCAGCGATTTCAGCAGGCAGGCCGAGAACGCGCTGGCCGAGGCCAAGAAGGCCGGAAGCCTGTCCGAAGAAACCAAGAATGCCGTCGACGAAATGGCGACCAAGTTCAACAGCCTGACCGAGGCCGAGAAGCAGCTGAAAGCCCAGCTGGGCGAGCTCGAACAGGAGTTCGCCCGCCGGCCTTCGGCTGGCACCCAGCAACCCCAGGACAGCCTCGGCGGCGTTGTGGTCAAGAGCGAAGCGCTCAAGCAGTTCGCGGCCAGCATCGAGGGCGGCAAGCGCGTCAACATTCCGGTCAGTGCTGCCCTGCTGTCCACCGATGTTCCCGCCGGCATCGTCGAGCCCCAGCGCCTGCCCGGCATCGACACCGCGCCGAAGCAGCGCCTGTTCATCCGCGACCTGATCGCCCCTAGCCGAACCACCGCCCCGGCGATCTTCTGGGTGCAGCAGACCGGCTTCACCAACGCCGCCAAGGTCGTGGCCGAGGGCACCGCCAAGCCGTACTCGAGCATCGAATTTGCGTCGAAACTCACCGCGGTGTCGACCATCGCCCACATGTTCAAGGCCTCCAAGCAGATCTTGGACGACTTTGCCCAGCTGGGTTCGACCATCGACGTTGAAATGCGCTACGGCCTCAAGTACGTCGAGGAGCAGGAGATCCTGTTCGGTGACGGTACTGGCGTGCACCTGCACGGTATCGTCCCTCAGGCCTCGAAATACGTCCCGGCATTCGAGGTGGAGAAACGGTCGGGCATCGATGATCTCCGCCTGGCGATGTTGCAAGCCCAGCTGGCGCGCTTGCCTGCTTCTGGTCATGTCTTGCACTTCATGGACTGGGCCAAGATCGAGCTGACCAAGGACTCGCTGGGCCGTTATATCCTCGCCAACCCGCTGGGTCTGGCTGGCCCCGTGCTGTGGGGGCTGCCTGTCGTGGCTACCGAGGTCGCTGCTTTCCTGGGCAAGTTCCTGACCGGCGCGTTCCAGACCGGTGCTCAGTTGTTCGACCGTGAAGACGCCAACGTGGTCATCTCGACCGAGAACGCCGACGACTTCGAGAAAAACCTGATCTCGATCCGCTGTGAAGAGCGTGCAGCCTTGGCGGTGAAGCGTCCAGAAGCGTTCATCTTCGGTGAGTTCGCCGCCCCGGTCACTCCGTAACCCAATGTGAGGGCCGCACAAGCTGCGGCCCCTGGAGGCATTCATGAAGCTGAAAACCCTGAAACCTCTGTATCTGGGCGGCCAAACGCTGGTGGAGGGCACGCCCTTCGAGACCATCGAGCAGCACGGGCGCCAGTTGATCCAGAAGGGCTATGCCGAACTGGACAACTCGGATCGCGAGGCGGTGGTGACCATCTCGCAGGAAGATGCAGTTGGCGCGGGCGTGCTGACCACCGATAGCTTGGGAGCCGTCACCTTGCCGATTGCCCAGCCAGTCGCCGCCTTCAAAGCGAAGCGCAAGGGCGCTGGCAAGAACATCGTGGTGGGCGCTGATGGCAACCAGGTTGGCGAGTTCTCCGGAAACCAGGAAGAAGCCACCGCTGAAGCTGAGCGGCTGGTCGCTGGCGGCGAGCCAGAGCAGGCCGAGGAGTAACATATGCCCGTGATCGCCATTGATCTGGCCATGCACCACCTGCTGGCCGAGCCAGAAGACCAGGTGCTCGTTGAGGCGCAGCTTGGCGCAGCGGAAGATGCGGCGATGAGTTTCCTCAACCGCCGGTTCTACCTGGACCAAGTGGCTTTGGACCAAGCTCGCGCCGGCGTGTCGAGCGGCATTCAGCAAGCGAGGGAGGCGAACGCGGCGGCGGTTGCGGCGGCGGAGGCAGAGCAGGATCACACCCTGCGATGCCGCCTGCTCGAACACGCTCGCCAGGCGCTGGCCGACGCCTACGACCAGGCAGACTCCATCGCCTACGGCATGGTGCTCAACCCTGCGATCCAGGCGGCTTGCTTGCTGAAGCTTGGCCACCTGTTCGCCAACCGTGAGGAGGTGGTCACTGGGACGACCGCTGTCGAGCTGCCGCTGGCCTCCCAGCACCTGCTGATGCCATATCGCATCCGGATGGGTGTGTGATGCAGGCCGGGAGGCTGCGGCACCGGATCGACATTGAGGAGAAGACCACTCCTCGCGACCCTGCGACCGGTGAGTATGGCGAACCACAGTGGGTGGTGCGCTGGTCAAAATGTCCGGCCCAGGTGGTGCCAATGTCTGCCAGGGACCGGGTCGATGCCCGCGCTCAGCAGTCAGAGGCCACGGGGCGCATGGTCATTCGATACCGCCCCGGCATCGACTCAGCCATGCGCATCATCTACCGCGGCGAGATCTACAGCATCGAAGGCCCGCCGCTGGAAGATCCCAGCTCCGGCCTAGAGTACCTGACCATTCTGGTCTCTAAGGGGATGAAGGATGGCTGACGAAATCAGTGCACGTTTGCAGGGGCTGGTGCCGGTGACGCAGAAGATGCTCGGCCTCGCGCCGAAACTGCGCCGCAAGGGGCTACGCAAAGCTGCCCGCCAGGCGATGAACATCGTCCGCGATGATGCGAAGTCCAGGGCCAAGGCCATCGACGACCCCGAAACCACTGAAAAGATCTGGAAGAACATTGTCACCCAGGAATCGGGCAAGCAAGGCAGGCGCGAGGGCGGGGTGGTGATGAAGGTCGGCATTCGCGGCGGGGCAGGGGCAAACCAGCACAGCAAGGATGCAAGCGGTAACCCTGGCGGTGATACCCGGCACTGGCGGTACATCGAATTCGGTACCCAGCACACCCCGCCGGCGCCGTTTATGCGTCCATCCTTCTCGCAGAACCTGGGCGCCGTCACCGATCGATTCATCGGCGTTTTCTCCCAGGAGATTGACGCCGCATTAAGGGGGGGCTGATGGAGCCGCCAATTTTCGCCGTTTGCTCGGCAGATCCCGGTGTCACCGCACTTCTGGGCGCCGGAGTCGACTGCCGGCTGTTCTCGTTCGGTGAAGCGGAGGAGGGCACGCTGAAGCCCTACGCGGTTTGGGGGCTGATTACCGGCAGTCCGGAGAACTACCTGGTCGGGCGCCCCGACGCCGACGGTTTCACGCTACAGGTGGACGTTTACGCGGCTACCGGCGGGGCAGTCACTGCTGTCACCAAAGCTCTGTGCGCTGCCATCGAGCCACACGCCTACGTTGTCCGCTGGGGCACTACAGACCGCGACCCGAAAACGAAAGACCGACACCGAAGTTTCGACGTGGACTGGATAGTCCGCCGCTGAATCAACCGAGCCCGCCAAGTGCGGGCTTTTCTTTGCCCGACAGGAGACCACCATGTCGATTTTGACCCAAGGTACGCAGGTGTTTGGCCTGGTGCCGCCTATCACCGGCACCGGCCCGTCTACCGTGATGGAGATTGAGTGCGCAACCGCTTTCAACCCGGGCGGCGCACCGGCCGAACAGATTGAGGACACCTGCCTCAGCTCCAAGGAGCGCACCTATAAGAAAGGGCTGCGCACCCCGGGCCAGGCGTCCCTCACCGTTAACGCAGATCCCAATAATGCCAGCCACATTCGGCTACACCAGCTCTCCGAAGCTGATGGCGATACCACCATCAAGTGGGCCGTAGGTTGGTCTGACGGGACCGCTGCCCCCACGGTAAACACTGAGGGTGATGACTTTGAGCTGCCAGAAAGCCGTACCTGGTTCGTGTTTCAGGGCTATGTCGCCGACTTCCCGTTCGACTTCGCCGCTAACGCCGTGGTCAGCACCGCGGCCAGCATTCAACGATCGGGCGGTTCCGCCTGGATCAAGAAAACCACTTAAGGGGCCAACATGGATCTCGCACAACTGAAGAAGAAAGGGGGCGTCGTTGCTGACGCCCTGGTGGCGAAGAAGGTCGAGTGGAAACACGTCGACGAGACCGGCAAGGAGGTCACCGACAAGTTCACCGTGCATGTTCGCCGCCATGCTTTCGGCGTCATGGAGGCCATGTTTGCCGGTGGCGAAGCCGAGCGTTTTAAGAACGCCCGCTACCTGTCGGCCAGCATCATGCTGGGCAAGGATGGCGCCGAAGAGCTGCCGTTCGACGACGCGGTAAACCTCGATTCCAGCCTGGGCATCGCTCTGCTCAATGCCGTCAACGAGGTGAACAGCCCGGTAAAGAGCTGACCCCGGCAGACGAGCTGTGGCATGAACTGGTGCTGAATGGTATCGGCGGCACAACCATCGTCGAGGCCAAGGCCAATCTCTCCTATGCGGAGGTGTTGGCCTGGGTCGCGTACCGTGACAAGCATGGATCGCTGAACCCGGTGCGCCGTCAGGAGCTGGCAGCGGCCATCATCGCGCTGCAGATCAATCGTGGTGCTGGCGGAAAGGCTGAGCTGGTTGATTTCATGCCGCATGCGGAGCGGCCGGGGGCATCCCTGGAACAGGCGATGAGCGAGTGGTCATGACGTGATACATTCACGGCTTTCTATCGGGAGGGAACCATGCAAAAAATCATTATACTAATCGCCGCCTGCCTAATCGCTGCCTGTACTACTTATGGAAAGCCGGTCACAGACGCCCAGCTCGCCGCTATCAAGCAGGGAGTTACAACGAAGGGCGAGCTTTTGGCAAGCTTTGGCCCGCCTTTGGCAACGGCCAGAAACTCCGACGGCACTCAAGTCATGTCTTGGGGGTATGCGCACGTTGGTTTCGCTGGGAGCAGTTATAAGAATCAGGCCCTGAGCGTGATCCTCGATGCATCCGGAAAGGTTGTCAGCTACACCACTACCGATACGGCTAACCCATACCGGTAATTTATTTGAATTAATCAAGCCCGCTTCGGCGGGCTTTTTTATGCCTGGAGGAAAGCAAATGGCGTCGCGCTCCCTTGGCACACTGACTCTCGATTTGATAGCTAGAATTGGCGGCTTTCAAGATGGGATGAACAGGGCGTCGAGATCCGTTGCAAGTACCGGGGCTGCCGCTGACGCTGCTGCATCGCGCATAAATGCCCTTCAGGGACAGTTCCTTTCTCTGTCTGCAGTCGCGTCACGTATTGCAGGCCCGCTTGCGGCAGCTTTCAGTGTAAGCGCTGTTTATAGCGCGACGGAGGCATACAGCACGCTCACGAACCGACTGAAGCTGGTGACAGGTAACTCCACCGAGCTGGCAGCTGCGCAGAAGGCGGTTTTCGGCATTGCTCAGGACTCCGCGCAGCCATTAGCAGCCACTGCCGAGCTGTATCAGCGCATCGCCACCAACCAGGACGCGTTGAAACTGTCCGGTGAGGGCGTTGCCGGCATCGTCGGCACTATCAGCAAGACTCTGGCCGTCTCAGGGGCATCGGCAGAGAGCGCAAACGCAGCCCTCATCCAGCTCGGTCAGGCATTTGCGTCGGGCGTACTTCGCGGCGAAGAACTTAACTCCGTGATGGAGCAGGCTCCGGCGCTTTCCCAGGCCATTGCGGCCGGCATGGGGAAAACCGTTGGCGAATTGCGAGCGATGGGTGCTGCTGGCGAGCTCACCGCTCAGGCGGTGGTCAAGGCCTTGCAAAGCCAGTCGGGCGCGGTTGATGCACTGTTCGCCAAGACCGCAACCACAATTGGGAACAGCTTCACCAAGATCAGCAACTCGCTCACGCATTTCATTGGCGAACTTGACCAGGCTACCGGGGCAAGTTCCAGGGTCTCAGCGGAGTTTGTTGGCCTCTCGAAAGCGATCGACAATAGCCTACCGGCGGTCATGAGCTCGATAACGAAGGAGTCGAATACCCTATCCCAAGTATTGACCACGGGGCTGTTTGTTGCGCTTGGCCGAGTGGCTGGTGGGTACGCCCAGCAGGCGGGGGCGGCTCTGTATTCGGCCTCTGCAAGTAAAGCAGCCCTTGCTGCTGCAGCGGACACTGCCAAGAAGGATCTATGGGCCGCGCAGGCGAAGCAAATCGATGCCAAGGCGCTCATGGAGCGCGCCGCGCTGGAAATCAAGGCCGCAGAAGGCAAGGTCGCATCGGATCGAGCGCGTCAAGTTTCCGAACTTGCCAACCTCAAATCCACGCAGTCTGCGCTGGTTGCCGAGCGACAGCTTGAGCAGCAGCGCCTGGCCGCGCAGATCACCGATGTGGGACGTACAAAGTCCCTCACTCGACTGGCAGAGCTGAGGCAAGCTGAAGTTGCAATGCTAAAAAGCGTTGAAAAGTCAGAACAGGCCTTGGCCGCGACCACGACAGCGGCCTCCGTCCAGATTCGTCAGGCCTATGCGATGCGGACGGCCGCCGTTGCTGCCTACGGGGAAACCACGGCAGTCGTGAACACGCTTTCAGCCACTTCCCGAGCTGCAGACTCCGCCGCCGCATCGGCTACGGTTGCCGGCCGTGCGTTTGGCGCCCTGGCGACTGCAGGTCGCGGGCTTGTGGCCCTGATGGGCGGTCCGCTGGGCCTGCTGTTCATTACCGGTGCGGTGGCGCTTTCGTTTGTCGACTTCAGAAGTAGTAGCGACAAAGCGAAAGAGGGGCTTGAGCAGCTTCGCGGGCCAATGGACGACGTAATCGCTCGTTTCAAGGCGATGACCGAAGAGCAGCGGGCTGGTGCTTTGGTGCGCTGGGGTGAAGCACAGGCAGAAGCAGTCAAGGCTGCGAGAGGCGAACTTGACAAGCTCCAGGCAACGCTCAAGAAAGGCGTGCTGGGTTCTGATTCAATTGGGCTTCCTGCTCGTATCGCTGGATCGAGCAATGGCGCGGTCATCCAGAGGGCGAAGGAATACAAAGCGCTTAGCGAGCGCATCGAGGATGTGGCAAAAAACGGCGGATCGATGATTCCGATCCTTGAAGATGCTGCGAAAATTCCTGGGGTTTCGCCGACACTCCTCAATGACCTGAAAAAAGGGGCTGAGGCCTGGTCAGTTCAAAGTGAGACAGTGAAAGAGGCTACCTCGCGACGCGAGCAGCTCATCGCCGAGCAGGCGAAAGGCGTTGCAACCGCTTCGGCGGAAACAAATGCTACATCTGGCCTAACTGCGGCCGGTCAGAAGTATCTGCAGACGATTCAGCAGAAGCTTGTAAAGCTTCAAGACAACAACGATGCGGTCAAGGAGGCCAATCGTTTCATTTCTGAGCACAAGGATCTGTCCGAAGCTGACCGGATTGCGATCCTGTCCGCGGCACATGCTTCAAAGGCTCAGGATGAGGCTAACAAGGCGGCGACCAAGTCGACCCGAGAGCACGCCTCAGAAATGAAGTCGCTCAAGAAGACGTTCGCGGACGCTGAGGAAAATTATCAGCGCCAGATCGAGCTGATGAACACCTCGACCGATAAGCGCAAAAATGCAACCGAAGTCGAAAAGCTGGCCTTCGAGGTTGCGAGCGGCAAGTATGAAAATCTGAATTCGCTGCAGAAAAAATCGCTGGAAGGGTATGCGGCCGAGCTCGACGCCAAGAAGGCACTGCTCAAGGCTGACCAGGCCGCCAAGCGCTTAGCTGCTTTGGACTTCAATCTCAAGGAAGAAAACCGTACTGCGAAGGATGGCTTCGATCAGGAGCTTGCAGGTGCGGGTCGGGGCGAGAAGTACCGTGAGCGCTTCCGGGAAATGCTCAGCATCGAGCAGGATTTCAACAAGCAGCGCCGCGAGATGTACAAGGAGTACAAAGAGGCAGAGATTGCCGGCGACCCGGACGCTGAAGCGAACTACAAGAAAGAAACCGCTCTATTGAGCGATGCGCTGGCTACTCGGTTGTCCTTGCAGGTGGACTACTACAGCCGGCTGGACGAGGCTCAATCCAACTGGATGGATGGTGTCAGCGATGCCTGGCAAAACTTCGTTGATTACGCCCAGGACTACTCGGCGCAGGCTGCTGATGCAACAGCCTCAGTGCTGGGTAGCGCCAGGAGTGAGCTCAGTTCGTTCATGTCCGACGTGGCTACCGGGTCGAAGGATGCCGGGGATGCACTGATGGACATGGTTACCGGGTTCGCCAAGGCAACCGTTGGCGCCTTGACGGACATGGCCGCCCAGTGGCTGGTGTACCAGGCCGTGCAGCTGATGGTCGGCAAAGCTACACAGTCCTCTGCTGGCTTGGCTCTGGTGGCGCATGCGCAGGCAGCTTCGTTCCAAGCTCAGCTGGCGGCATACGCCTCGACTGCCGCAATCCCGATGATTGGTCCAGCTGCTGCGCCGGCTGCTGCTGCAACTGCTGCAATGGCTACTGCACCAATGGTGGCCGGGGTTGCATCAACCGCGCTGATGGGTATGGCTCACAGCGGCATCGACAGCATCCCGCGGGAGGGTACCTGGCTGCTCGATGGCGGCGAGCGCGTGCTCAACCCCAACCAGAACCGCGACCTGACCCAGTACCTGCGTAATGCCGGCGATGCGGGCAGGGGCATGAACACTGGGTTACCGCCCATCAAGGTCGATGTAGTTGTCCAGGTTCCGCCCGGAACGTCGGCGGACGATTCGAAGCGCATCGGTGATTCGGTCGGCGCGGCTCTGGACCAGAAGATCGAGGATGCGCTCTACCGCGCGACCCAGCAGGGCGGGATCCTGTGGAGGAGAACATGACCGAGGTATTTAGCTTTTGCACCCGAGTGGGTGCCTCGGGCGATATCAAGCAACGCACCTGGGAGAACGACTTCGGCGATGGCTACACCCAGTCGGGCGGCACGGGGATCAACACCAAGTCCGAAGACTGGGACCACCAGATGACCGGGGGCCTTGAGCCAGGCGATGAGCTGCGGGAGGTCCGTGACTTCCTTGATCGCCACGAGGGCTATCGGTCATTCCTCTGGATTCCGCCCGGCGGTACCCAGGGGAGATACAAGGTCAACGGCTACAAGCTCGACCCGAAGGGCGCTGGCCTATTCACGCTCAGCTTCAAGATGAAGCAGGTATTCACCCCTTACTGACCCCGCCGAGAGCGGGGTTTCTTCTTTCTGAGGCCCCATGAACTTCAACACCGACATTCAAAAGCTCGAGCCGGGTAACCAGATCCGGCTGTTCGAGGTGGACGCCACGCGCCTGGGCGGCAACCTGATGCGTTTCCACGGCCATGCCCAGGAAGGCGACATCATCTGGCAGGGCAACCTTTACTCGCCGCAACAGCTCGACGCCAAGGGCTTCGATATCCGCGGCGATGGCCGGCCGGCCAACCCGACACTGCAGTTGGCCAACGAGATCGATGGCGTGCGCGGCGCGGTCACGGCGCTGTGCCTGCACCTGAAGGACCTGGCCGGCGCGAAGGTGAAGGTGATCGAGACCTTTCGGCACTTCTTGGACGCCGCCAACTTTCCCGAAGGCAACCCCGACGCCTCGAATCAGGCCCGGGAAAACCTCTGGTACATCGAGCAGAAGACCGACGAAGACCGCGAGCAGGTGACGTTCCAGCTTTCCAGCCCGCTGGACCTGGGCGGCCAGATGCTGCCCAGCCAGCAGATCACCAAGCTCTGCCGCTGGTCCTGCCGTGGACAGTACCGGCAGGAGGCCTGCGCCTATACCGGGTCGGCCATGTTCACCAAAAAGGACGAGCCCACGGACAACCCGGCGCTCGATCGTTGCGGCGGCCGCTGGAAAAGCTGCAAGGCCCGGGGCAATACCCGGCGCTTTGGCGGCTCCATGGGCGCCAGTCTCATTGCCAGTTCGAGGTAACCCATGCGCATCAACCAACAGTTGCAGGCCGCGATCCGTGAGCATGCCGAGCGCGAGCACCCGGCCGAGGCCTGTGGGGTGCTGATCAAAACCGACCAGGGCCGCGAGTACGTGCCGTGCCGGAACCTGGCCAGAACGCCGCGCGACCACTTCACCCTGCACCACGAGGACCTGGCCCAGGCCGAGGACCGCGGCGAACTGCTGGCGATCATCCACAGCCACCCGGACGCCGCACCCACGCCAAGCATGGCCGACCGGGTCAGCTGCGAGCTGCACGAGGTGCCCTGGGGCATCGTGGGCTGGCCAGGCGGTGATATGGAGTGGTTCAAGCCCTCGGGTTACCAGGCGCCGCTGCTGGGCCGCGAGTTCGCCCATGGCCTGCTCGACTGCTGGGGCGCCTGCCGCGATTGGTACGCCCGTGAAGCTGGCCTGCAGCTGCCGAACTTCGAGCGCCAGGATCTGTGGTGGGAAGACCCGGACGGGGCCAGCCTCTATGAGGACAATTTTGCGGGCGCTGGCTTCTACCAGGTCGACACGCCCAAGCGCGGCGACATGCTGGTGTTCATGGTTCCGTCCCCGGGCAGGCCGTGTTACCACCCGAACCATGCGGCCATCTACCTGGGCGACGAGCCGGCGCTGATCAGCGAGGACGCGCCGACACTGGGCGGGAGCGGCCCATTCATCTACCACCACATGGCCGGCCGCTCTTCCTCCCGCGACATCTACGGTTGGTCGATGGCCAACCGCTGCCGGTTGGTGCTGCGCCACAAGGACTATCGCCCATGAAACGGACCATCAAGCTTTACGGGGTGCTGCGCAAGAACTTCGGCCGTGAGTACATCCTCGACGTGCACAGCGTGCGTGACGCGATCGGGGCTCTCTGCGCGATGGTGCCGGGCTTCGAGAAGTTCATCACCACCGGCGAGGAGCGAGGCCTGGTGTTCACGGTGTTCTCGGATACGCGCAACCTGGACAACCAGGAGCTCGACTTGGTGGGTGATGACAACGGCGTTATCCGCATCGCGCCGATCATTCAGGGCAGCAAGCAGGCTGGCCTGTTTCAGGTGGTACTGGGTGCGGTGCTGGTGGTGGCTGGCATGTTCAACGGCGGGTTGTCGGCCGGGCCAGGCATGGCCTTGATCGCGGGCGGGGGTGCTCTGGCCCTGGGCGGGGTGGTGCAGATGCTGTCACCTACAGCCAAGACCGGCAGTCTCGACCGCAACGAGGACGGCAACAACCCTTCGTATGGCTTCGGCTCGGCGGTGACCACCATCGCCCAGGGCAACCCGTATCCGGTGTTGTATGGCGAGCGCGAGATCGGCGGCGCCGTCGAGTCGGGCGGCATCTACACGCAAGACCAGCTCTGACAGCTGGCAATTCCTGACCCGCTTCGGCGGGTTTTTTCGTTTCTGGAGGGGCGCATGGGCGCAGCAGTGAAGCGCAAGCCGCGGCGGGCAGCGAGCAGCCGCCGGCGGGTGGTCGGCAGCAAGGGCGGGCAGAAGAAGCAGAAGCAACCCAGCATTGCCTCGAACAGCGTGCCGTCGATTTCCACGGCGCGGATTGTCTACTTGTGGAGCTGGGGCCCCATTGTTGGCCCGGTGAACGGCCTGCGCTCGGTCAAGCTCGCCGGCACACCGATCATGGCCGAGGACGGCACCCTCAACTACCCCGGCGTTAAGTGGCAGTTTCGCTCGGGCGAACTGGACCAGGAACGCCTGGCGGGTATCAGCGAGTCTAGCAACGAGATCGATGTCGGCCTGGAGCTGAGGAGCACCACCCCGTGGCTGCACTCGATCACCAATTCCATGATCGATGCCGTGCGCCTGCGCTTCAGCTGGCCACAACTGCAGTCGCAAGATGCCAGCGGCAACATCAATGGCGTGCGCATCGAATACGCCGTTGATGTCTCGACCGATGGCGGCCCCTACCTGCAGGTATTGGCCTCCGAAGTCGACCGCAAGAACATCACCAAGTACGAGCGATCCCACCGCATCGAGTTGCCGGCCGGTAGCCGCTGGTCTATTCGCGCCCGGCGCCTGACGCCTGAAGCCAACAGCTCTCTGGTGCAGGATGGCATGGTGGTGGAGGCCATTGCTGAAGTCGTCGACAGCGATCAGGAATACCCGCTGACGGCCGTTGGCTGCCTCGAGTACGACGCCCAGCAGTTCGGCGGCGATATCGCTAAGGTGGCGGTACTGATGCGCGGCCGCATCATCCGCGTGCCGATGAACTATGACCCGGCAACCCGGACCTATGCCACGGCGGGCCCCGGTACCAGCAACGGGATTTGGGATGGCACCTTCAAGGAGGCCTACACCAACAACCCGGCGTGGATCTTCTACGACCTCGCTCTGCATCCTTACTACGGCCTTGGCGAGCGCGTCGATGCCAGCATGATCAACCGTTGGTCCCTGTACCGCATTGCCCAGTACTGCGACCAGATGGTGCCGGATGGTAAAGGCGGGCAGGAGCCGCGCTTCACCTGCAATCTGTACCTACAGAAGCAGGCCGAGGCCTGGGCGGTACTGCAGGACCTGGCCGCGATATTTCACGGCCTGGCCTTCTGGGACGGTAGCCAGATCGTCGTCAACGCCGACATGCCGCAGGATTCAGCCTACACCTACACCGGTGCGCAGATCCTGGGCGACGGCGCTATCAAGTACACCGGCAGCAAATGGCGAGATCGGCACAGCCTGGCCATGGTCTCGTTCGATGACCCGGCCCAGGGCTTCGATACCGACAAGGAGCCGGTGTTTGATGAGGAGGCCATGGCCGACTATGGCGTGCGTGAAATCTCTGTCGAAGCCGTGGGTTGCACGTCTCGCGGCCAGGCCCAGCGCGCTGGTCAGTGGGCGCTACTGACTGAGCAGATGCAGGTGCGTGGCGCAACCATGCGCGTAGGCCTCGATGGCTACATTCCAAAGCCGGGCAAGGTGATTTCTGTTGCGGATTCGATGCTGTCCGGCCGGGCCAATGGCGGGCGCATTGCTGCTGTTGCTGGCCGGGTCATAACCCTGGATCGCGATGCTGAGGTGCCCGTCGGCGCGCGCCTGCAGGTCAACCTGCCCAGCGGCAAGGCCGAGGCCCGGCAGATCCGTTCGGTGTCCGGCCGGCAGGTCACGGTGATGGCCGACTACAGCGAGGTGCCCGAGGCAGAATGCGGCTGGGCGCTGGACTATGACGACCTGAAGCTGATGCAGTTCTACGTGCGCAACGTCACGCGGCCGGAGTGGCACCAGTTCCAGCTGGAGTTGATCCAGCACGAGCCGAGCAAATTCGACGCCATCGACTATGGCACCGTGATCGATGACCGTCCGATCAGCGTGCTGCCGCCTGGCGTGCAAGACGCGCCGGCGCGCGTGCTAATCACCAGCCATAGCTCTGTGGAGCAGGGCATGGCCGTTACCACCATGGTCATCGGCTGGGACGCGGCGCCCGGGGCGGTCGCCTATGACGTGGAATGGCGCTGGGGCGCCCGGGATTGGATCAAGCTGCCGCGCACCGGCGAGCTCTCGGCCGACGTGCGCGGCGTGTATGCCGGCCAGTACCTGGCCCGCGTGCGCGCCGTCAGCGCCATGGATGTAGCATCGATGCCGACCAACTCGGTGCTTACCGATGTCGCAGGCAAGACGACCCCGCCGCCGGCGATCACTCACCTGAACGCCACGCCACTGGTCTACGGCATCAAGCTGGCCTGGGGCTTCCCTGCTGGCGCCGAGGACACCCAGCGGACGGAGATCTGGTACAGCAAGACCACCTCGCGGGACGACGCGATCAAGCTGGGCGACTTCGCCTATCCGCAGGCCGAGCACGAAATGCACGGCCTGGCTGCTGGCGTGTCGTTCTTCTTCTGGGCGCGCCTGATCGACCGCACCGGCAACATCGGCCCGTGGTTTCCGGCTGGCGTTGGCGTCAACGGCCAGTCCAGTTCTGACCAGAGCGAGTATGAGGAGTACTTCAAGGACAAGATCGGCAACGGCGCGCTGTACCCAGTACTGCGTGAGGAGATCGAGAAGATCTCCGGCGACGGCCCAGGCTCTGTGAATGACCGCCTGAGCGAGCTCAACGAGCAGCTGCAGGAGCAGATCGGCAACCTGGTTGACGCGCTGGAGTATGACCCGGCGAAACCCTACCTGCAGGATGACGCTGTTCGCCTGGGCCAGCGCCTGTACCAGGCCAAGCAGCCGGTGCCGGCAGATCCTTCTGGGGCGAATGCGCCACCGAACCCGCTGTACTGGCTGGATATCGGGCAGGTGGTGCAGAGCGCCAATGGGCTTGCTGCGCAGGTAGAACAGAATACGGCCGACATTACCGAACTGGACGGCGTGGTCACCGCCCAGGCAACAAGCCTGCAATCGCTGCAGGCAGCTTGGCGCGCTGACGTTGACGACGATGGCGGCATGTCGGACGCCAACGCAGCCTGGGACGCCCAGGCCGGTATCAGTGAGCAGCGCAAGGTGTTTGCAACTGAGCAGCAGGCATCCGCTGAGCGCTTCATCGCGATTGACGCCAAGGTCGGGCAGAACGCGGCCGGGCTTTCCACCCTGGAAAAGGCGGTGGCCACCCAGAGCGAGGCCACGGCCACGCGCCTGGATCAACTGAAGGCGGAGGTCGACGACAACGCGGCGGATATTCAGGAGGTGTCCGAGGCGCAGGTGACAACCGACCAGGCCGTGGCTTCGATACGAACCTCTGTCGAGGCGGTTTACACCGCCGGCCGGGATGATACGGGGGAGGGCGACCTGTTGAGCGCATTGGATGCCCAGAAGTCGCAAGCCAAGTCCGCAAGCGATGTTCGCATCCTGGCGGATGCCGATCAGGCCCTGGCCCGCAAGACGGAGACGCTCGAAGCTTCGATCGGCGAGACCAGCGCTTCGGTTCAGCAGGTCAGCCAGGCCGTGGTGAACCTGGATGGGAAAGTGAGCGCCCAGGTGACCATCAAGGCACAGACCACATCCGGCGGCAGAACCGTAGTTGCCGGATTGGCAGTGGGCAGCAATGGGGAAACCTCGGAGATCCTTGCATTCGCACAGCGCTTTGCGGTGGTCGATGAGGTTTCTGGCCAGATCTCTGTGCCGTTCGTGGTGCAGAACGGCCAGGTGTTCATCAACCAGGCGTTTATCAGTCAGGCGTTCATCAAGGAGATCGTTCTCGGCATGACATTGCGCTCTGCTGCGGTCAACTCGCAAGGGTTGCCGTTGCTGGAGATCAACGTGCCAGCTGGGACGCTGACATTGCGCGGACAGACGGCAGATGGTTCGGTGCTGCTCAACAACTACGGCCTGTATGTCTACGACCTGAACTACATCGAGCGCGCAGGCGTGGGGAGGATGATCTGATGGCGTTGTACGGATTCAGGACCAAGGACGCAGCGGGGGTGGTCACTTTCGACACCTCTGTCACACCTATCC
>NZ_JBNDLE010000034.1:0-22599 GCF_050435905.1 Pseudomonas sp. 2835
ACCACCTGATCCCATCCCGAACTCAGCAGTGAAACGATGCATCGCCGATGGTAGTGTGGGGTTTCCCCATGTGAGAGTAGGTCATCGTCAAGATTCATTCCGAAACCCCTGTCTGCCCTGCAGACAGGGGTTTTGTCTTTTCAGGGACCTATCACCCTTTGTGGGGGCTGGCCTTGCCAGCGATGGGCTGCATAGCAGCCCCAGAACAGCCGCTGACTTACCTAGCTCTTCGCACCTTGCCAATGCGCCGCGCCTGCAACTTGCGCCACCAGATATACACCCCGGTCAACGACAGCACCGCAATCATCACCCCCAACACTGCAATCAACACCTGGCCGGTCATACCGATGATGCGTCCGCCGTGTATGGGTAACTGCAAGCGGTAAAAGCGCTCCCCCAGGGTGCCTTGCCCTGCTATCTCCTTGCCCAGCAAATGCCCGTCAGTCCCGTGAAAGAACAACCAGGACTTACCCTGGGCATCGGTATCATGTTGGCCAAAGCCCGCGCCATAGAAGTTGTACTCGAAGCTGTAGTACAGCTCGCCGATCGGCTCTGTCAGCCCCAGCCGCTGACCCTCCTGCTGGGCCAGCTGATAGGCCTGTTGATAGCTCAGCTGGGTAACCCCCAGTTGCTCCCTGGGCAGGGCGCCACGGGCTTCATAGACGCTTGGTTCGACCGGTGAAAACAGCGACACCGCTGGTTTGAACACCTGGGCCGGCAAGTTCATCGCCACGCTGCTGATCGCAATCGGCAGCAGCAATAGCCACAACCACAAACCGCCCGCCCTGTGGATATCCATGTTCAGCCGATAGGCGTGGCCGCCCTTGATCTTCCAGGCTTTTGCCCACTTGCCCCAGAACGGCCGACCACGGGGCAAGGTCAGCAGCACGGCGATAAAGCAGTCGATCACCCACATGATCGCCACCACGCCCATCAGCAGAATTCCCCAGTTGCCGGGCAGGGTCAGGCTGTAATGCAGCTCGAGCATGAACGGCATGAAGTTCTCTCGGGAGAAACAGCATTCGCCCCAGTAGCGCTGGGCCAGGGTCAGGCCGCTGACCGGATCGAGATAGAACACAGTGTTCTTCTCGGCATAGGGCTCACCGCTGGCGGGATCGTTGCGCGGCACCATGGCCAGCAGCGCCGCATGCCCGGGCTCGTTCGGGTACTCCATGTACCAGACCTGCAGCCGCGGGTGCTCGGCCTGCAACTTATCCACAAGCACCCCGGGTTGCTGGCGTTCACCCACAGCGGGGGCTTCGTAGAAGGACGGGTTTAGCCATTCGTCCAGTTCGTGATTGAAGGCCAGGACGCTGCCGGTAAGGCCGGCCAGAGCCAGGAACAGCGCGGTGATCAGGCCGAGGTAGCGGTGAAGCAGTACGTAAAGCTGACGCATGGGTAGAGGTCCGGAGTAAGCTCGCCAGATGCAACAAAGCCAGCGCCCGGAATCAGGTGCTGGCTTTGCCGTTCATGCAGGTGTGGTCAGAACTGGGAGCTGACCGTAGCGCTGACATTGCGTTCTTCGCCCATGTAGCAGTAACTCAGGCTGGCACAGGAGGCGATGTAGCTTTCATTGGTGAGGTTGTTGGCATTGAGCCGCACATCCACACCCTTGAGCCCGACCTTGCCCAGGTCATAGCCAACCGACGCGTCGAACAGGGTGTAGGAGGGCACCTTCATGGTGTTCTCGGCATCCACCCAGCTATAGCCGACATAACGCACACCGCCGCCCAGGCGCAGGCCGTCGAGGGCGCCCTGGCGGAAGTTGTAGTCAGCCCACAGCGAGGCCATGTGCCGCGGTGCCTGGGTTGGCGAGTTGCCCTTGTTGTCGAGGTCGCTGCCGAACAGCGTGCTTGGCATCGACTTGGCGTACTCGATATCGGTGAAGGTGTAGCTGCCGAGGACTTTCAGGTTGTCGGTGACCTGCATGTGGGCTTCCAGCTCCAGGCCCTGGGAACGGACTTGGCCTACAGGACGATAGAACTCTTCCTGCGGCAGCTTGGAGGCCAGGTTCTCTTGCTCGATGCGGAACACCGAAGCAGTAAACAGGTTGTCAGTGCCTGGCGGCTGGTACTTGATGCCGGCTTCCCACTGGGTGCCTTCGGTCGGCGCCAGTGGATTGCCCGCCTGGTCGGCGTAGGAGTTAGGGTTGAACGACTCGGAATAGCTGATGTATGGCGCAATGCCGTTTTCGAACAGATACAGCACACCGGCGCGGCCGGTCAGCTTGGTGCGCTGGTCGCTGATCCTGGTGCCCAGCGGGCGGCTGGCTTCGGTAATGCGGTTCTCATCCGAGGTCTTCACCCAGTCCTGGCGCAGGCCCAGAGAGAAGCGCCACTGGTCGAGCTCGATCAGGTCCTGCAGGTACACGCCGGTCTGCTGCAGCCGACGCAGGTAGCTGGTGGGGTTGTAGTAGGTGATTTGCGAGTTGCCGTATTGCGGGTCGAAGGCGTTGATCGGCGCCAGCGAGCCACTGCGCCAGTCGACCACGGTTTTGCGCCGCTGATAGTCCAGGCCCAGCAGGGTGGTGTGCTTGGCACTGCCGGTGAAGTATTCGGCCTGGAGCATGTTGTCGATGATGTACGCGTGCAGTTTTTCATCGCCGCCGGTGTAGTAGCGGTTCAGCTCGTTGCTGGTCGGCGAGGTCCAGCCCCAGGCATACACCTGGTCCATCTTCACCGTCGAATCCAGGTAGCGGAAGTTCTGCCGCGCGGTGAACACGTCATTGAAGCGGTGTTCGAACTGATAGCCGAACGACTGTTGGTCACGCTCGTAGCGGTCGACACCCGGCTCGCCTTCGAAAAAGTGATCGGAGATGCGCTGGCCATTGCGCTGGTGCAGCGCGCCATCGGCCGGCACGCCGCCGTGATAGCCGCCGTCGGGGTCGTGCTGCAGGTAGGCCTGCAGGGTCAGCGAGGTGTCTTCACTGAAGTTGATGCTGACGGTCGGGGCCAGGGCGAAGCGTTTTTCTTCGTTGTGGTCGAACTGGGTGTCGGACTGATCGGCCAGCCCCACCAGACGGTAGGCGATGCGCTTGTCATCATCCAACGGGCCGCTGAAGTCGAAACCGACGCCACGTTGGCCCTGGGTGCCAACGGTGGCCTGTACTTGATGGTAAGCCTCGTACAGCGGCTTCTTGCTGGTCAGGGCGACCAGGCCGCCGGGTGAGCTGCGGCCATAGAGCACCGAAGATGGCCCCTTGAGGATGTCCACGCGCTCAAGAAAGTACGGATCGACCTGCATGGTGCTGTAGGTACCGCTGTCACCCATGGACTTGAGGCCGTCCAGGTAGATGTTATCCACAGAGCCGTCGTTGAAGCCGCGCATGGCCACGTAGTCGTAGCGGTGGGTCGCGCCATAGGGGTTGGTCAGCACGCCGGGGGTGTAGCGCATGGCCTGGGCCACGGTCTGCGAGCCCTGGTCGTCCATTTGCTGACGGGTCACCACCGACACCGACTGCGAGGTTTCCAGAATCGGTGCACTGGTCTTGGTCGCAACCTGGCTGTGGGTGGCGTTGTAGCCTTCCATGCTGCCCAGGGCGTTACCCAGGGCGAACTCACGCACTTCGGTGCTAGGCAGCGACAGCGCGGCGTCCTGTGGCTGAGCTCGCAGCACATAGCTGCCGCCATCCTGGCTGACGGCCTCCAGGCCTGAACCATTAAGCAACTGGCGCAGCGCCTGGTCGGTGGCGTAGCTGCCCTGCAGGCCCGGCGATTGCAGGCCCTGGGTCATTTGCGGAGTGCTCGACAGGGTGATCTGAGCCTTGCGGGCGAACTGGTTGAGCACCTCATCCAGGGAGCCGGCGGGGATGTTGTACTGCTGGCTGACACTACCTGCTGGTGCCGCAAGTGCCATCGCCGGCACCGCGGTGATGCCCAGGGCGGTGCCGAGCAGCGCGGCGCGGATGGCCTTGCCGAGGATACTGCTACAGGCAGAATCTAAGACAGGTTGAAAATCATTCTTCTTGTTAAGCTGCAACAGGGGCAATGCATTACGCATGGAGAGCATCCGTAGAGTCGGTAAGGGCAGAAAGAGTCGCTTACTGTCCTAGCCGGACTCGTGGATAAAACCCGCCAAAAAAAATCACTTCAAGCCAGCCGGTCCAGGCGCACCCACCAGCGGGTGCGATAGCTGACCTTGACCGGCAGCGTTTGCGGCAGCAGTTGCAGCAGCTTGTCGGTGTCTTCCAGGCGGAACACACCTGACAGGCGCAAGTCGGCAATGTCGTCGGCGCAGCTGACATAGCCATGGCGATAGCGCCCGACTTCAGCAAGAAAATCACCCAGGCGCATGTCGCGGGTGACGATTAGCCCTTCGGCCCAGGCGCCGGCATCCATGTCCTGATTGTGCAGCAGGGTCGCGCCGCGAGCATCGAGGCGATAGCTCTGGCCGGCATGTATCCATTGCATAGGGCCTGGCAAGTGGATGGCGACGCTGCCCTGGCTGACGCTGACGCGGGTGCAGTCGTCGTCCTGACGCACCACGAAGCGGCCGTCGAAGCCTTGCAGCAAGGCTTCGCGGGTGCTGACCAGCAACGGTCGAGCCGGTGTGTTTGTGTCTTTGGCGCAGGTCAGCATCAACTCGCCGTGCTTGAGACGAATCAGGCGCTGATCGGCCTCAAAGGCAAGATCTGCGGCGCTGTTGGTGTTCAGTTGCAGCAACGAGCCATCGGGCAGGCGCACGCTGCGACGCTGGCCGGTGGCGCTGGCAACATCAGCAGTCCAGGGGCTGATTAACTGCAGGTCCTTGCCCAGCCAGGCTGCCGAGCCGAGCACCAGCACGCCGCTGAGCAGCTTCAGGGCCTGGCGTCGTTGCAGGCGCTGGCTGCTGTTCTCCAGGGTCTGCAAGGCCACACTGGCCCCTGGCACGGCGCGCAGGTTGAGTTCCTGCTGAAGCGATTGCACCCGCTGCCAGGCCAGCTCGTGTTCCTGATGGGCTGCGCGCCAGTGTTCGCATTGCTGCTGCAGGCGCGCGTTCTGGCCGCTTTCGCGCAGCTTGAGCATCCAGTGGATGGCTTGCTTGACCACGCGCGGGCCGGGGTTGAGGGTGGTCATCGCGGCTTATGCCTCTGACTCGTAGCGCAGCAAGTAGCACTGATAGAGCGCATCGGCCACGTAGCGCTCGACCGAACGCAGGGATACGCCCATCTGTTCGGCAATCTCCTTGTGGCTCAGGCCTTCGCACTGGGCCAGGAGAAACGCGCGACGCACTTTTGGCTTGAGGCCATCGAGCATCTGCGCGATGCCCTCGAGCAGCTCGAGCAGCAGTTCACGGGTTTCAAGCGAAGGTACTTCGGCCTCTGGCAAATGCGCCAGGGCTTCGAGGTAGGCGCGGTGCAGCTCCTCACGGCGCCAATGGTCGATCACCAGGCCGCGAGCGATGGTGCGCAGGAATGCCCGGGGGGCGTTCAGCTCAAGCAGTTCGCGCCGCTGCAACAGGCGCACGAAAGTGTCCTGGGCCAGGTCCGCGGCATCGGCGGCATTGCCCAGCTTGCTGCGCAGCCAGGTGTTCAGCCAGCCGTGGTGATGGCTGTAAAGCGTGTGCACGGACTCTCGAGAGGGCATGAAGGTGCGCTGCTGAAGGGGTCATAAATGATAATTAGTCTCATTGTTGGCATCCTTGGAATATTTTGCAACTGTTGATCAGGGCAAGCGCGCTCTTGCAGGAGCGCGCTTGCCCTGCGATCGTTTTTAACCCAGCAAATTCTTCACGTTGCCCATTGCCTCATCGGCAAATCCCTGCAAAAACGCCTGAAACCCTGGCAGTGCCTCGCTGCCGCCTTGCCACGGTTCTGCCTGGATGGTCCAGGTCGCCCGCGCCTGGCGCTCGCCCAGCGCCTCAACCTGCATCGCCGCCCACAAGTTGCCGATGTTCAGGCTGGTGTAGATCAGGCTCCAGGTCATGCACATGGCTTGGTCGTCGCGGCTGTTGAGCTGCTCGATGACCACGTTGCCGTCCTTGAACAGCTTCTTGCGCACCGAGCGCACGCCGCTGCCGGTCATCTCGATGTGCGCCAGGGCCGGGATGAACACCGGGAAGCCGGCAAAGTTGCCGACGATGTTCCAGACGCTGGCGGCATCGCTGGCGATGTCGACGCTGGCCACCACGCGGCAGCCTTCGGGGTTGTGGATAAGTGTGTCGGGTTGCAGTGCTTGCATGGTGTCTCTCCTGGTTGGGTTGAAGCTGCTCAGATGAAGGCGATGTCGTGCAGGTACTGGCAGCCGCGTTGCAGCAGCTGCGGGGTTTTTCTCGGGTAACGGGCGCCCATGCGCTGGACGCCGGCGCGGGCGTTGTCGTGCTGGATTCGCGAGGTGTCGCCGATGTCTTCCTCGAAGCCATCCAGGTAGAAACCCAGGACATCGAACAGGGCGTTGTCGCGATCGACCCGCTGCAACTGCCGTTGCCATTGCTCGACGCTGACCAGCTCGAACGGCCTGCCGCTATCGCGGAACACCGAGACGTAGTCGCGCCAGCTCAAGGGTTCGGGGTTATGCAGGTTGAACACCGCCTTTTCGGGCTGGTAACGGCTGCTGTGGAAGGTGATGAAGCGGGCGAGGAAATCCACCGGCATCAGGTCGAAGTTGAGCTCCAGCGCCGGTACCTGGCCGAGTTGCAGCGAGCCCTTGAGCATCAGCATCAACCGGTTGCGCTGGGGCTGGCAGATGCCATTGCGGCTGTCGAAAGTGATGTTGCCGGGGCGGTACAGGTTGACCCACACGCCCTGAGCGCGGGCGCGCTGAAGAATGCGCTCGCCCACCCATTTGCTCAGGTTGTAGCCGTTGCGAATGTAGATCGGCGGGGTGGCGGCCGGGTCTTGCTCGAGCACCTGGCCGTCGGCGTCGATGGCGCTGCATGCCGACAGGGTCGAGATGAAATTGAATATTTTCTTGCGCCGGCCTTCGCACAGGCGCAGGCACTCGATCAGCGGCTCGACGTTGTCGGCGGCCAGGCTGCGGTAATCCAGCACATGGTTGACCTGCGCGGCGTTGTGCAGCAGTGCGCCGTACTCGCTGTCGAGGTACTGGTATTCGGCCTCGGCCAGGCCCAGGCGCGGTTGGCGCAGGTCGGCGGCGAAGACTTTCACCCGGCTCATGTCCAGCCCCTGCAAGCCGTTCTCCGCCAGCGCTGCGGTAAAACGTTGCTCGGCTGACTGACTGGCATTGGCGCGTACCAGGCAGGCCACTTCGCTGGCGCCCCATTGCAGCAGCGCTTCGACCAGGTGCACGCCAAGAAAGCTGTTAGCGCCGGTGACGATCACTTTGTGCACATCGCCCAGCTGCGCCACTGGCAGCACCTGCAAGCCCAGTTCGCGGCAGGCGTCGCGTTCAGCTTGCGGGTCGAGGCCAGGCAGCTGTGCCTGCTCACCGCTGACCAGGGTGGCCAGGCGTTGCACCGTCGGCATCTCGATAAAGCGGTTGATTGCAATGCCGCGGCCAAACTGTTCGCGAATGGCCAGCAACAGACGTGACAACAGGATCGAATGACCGCCAAGGCTGAAGAAGCTGGCGTCGGTGGAAATGTCGTGCTCGGGTAGCTCCAGCAGCGCGCTCCACAGGCTGACCAGCTGCGCTTCGACCGCCGTTACCGGACCGAAGTGATGGTTGCTCGCTGCCAACTCCAGCGGCAGTGCGGCCAGCGCCTGGCGGTCAACTTTGCCGTTGGCGGTGTAGGGCATCCGCGCCAGTTGCTGATAGAAACCCGGGCGCATGTAGTCGGGCAGCGTTTGCTCGGCGTGCCGGCGCAGGGCCGCTTCGCTGTCATCACCGGTGGCTTGCGCGCAGAACGCCAGGATCCGCCGCTGGGCATCGATGACCACCGCGACCTGGCGGAACAGGCCGCTACTGCGCAGGGAGTGCTCGATCTCTTCCGGCTCGACCCGAAAGCCGCGGATCTTCACCTGGTTGTCGCGCCGGCCACAGAGCTCGATACCCGCGGCCGTCCATTTGCCGATATCGCCGGTGCGATACACACGCAGCGGGCTACCGTCAGCAAGTGTGAGGTTGAGGAAGCGCTCGTGGCTCAGGGCAGGATTGTTCAGGTAGCCCAGGCCAACGCCCGGCCCTGCGATGTACAGCTCACCGGGGCTGTTCTCGGCCACCGGTTGCAAGCCCTCGTCGAGGATCAGCACCCGGGTGTTGGCGATCGGGAAACCCAGGTTGCGATTGTTGTCGCCAGCGTGAAATACCCGGGTGGTGGCCAGTACGGTGGTCTCGGTCGGGCCATAGATATTGTGCAGTCGGCACTGCCCGCAAAGGCGTGCAATCACTTCCGGCTCGCAGACATCGCCCCCGGTGACCAGGTGCTTCAACCCCAGGGTTTGCTCGCGCGGCAAGATGCTTAGCAGCGCCGGCGGCAGGAAGGCATGGGTGACGTGCTGCTCGCGCATCAGTGCCAGCAATTGCAGCGGATCGCGGCGCTGGTCTTCAGTCGGCACCACCAGTTCGCCGCCGGCGACCCAGGTGGGCAGGATGTCCAGCAGCGAGGCGTCAAAGCCGATGGTTGAAAACTGCAGCGCACGGCTTTGCTGATCGAGCTGTACATGGGCGCTGTACCAGGCCTGGAAGTGGCTGAGGTTGCGCTGGCTGAGCAGCACGCCCTTGGGCTGGCCGGTGGTGCCCGAGGTGTAGATCGCCACGCACGGGGCATCTGGCGCCGGTCGCTGGCGCAGCAATGACGGCAACGGTTGCGCCAACGCTGCGGGCAACTGGCGCAGGTCCAGGCTTGGCACTGCCAGGTCATCCACCGGCACCTGACCGTCATGCAGCAACAGGCTGGCGCCGGCGTTCTTGAGGATGTAGCGCAGACGCTCGGCGGGGTGCGCCGGGTCCAGCGGCAAGTACACCGCCCCATAGCCGAATACCGCGAGCAGGCTGGCGTAGAGCGCTGCGGACTTGCCCATGCAAACGCCGATCACTGGCGGGTCAGCGGCAATAGCCAAGACGGCCATCAACTGCTGGATGGCGGCCGCCTGGGCGTGCAGCTGGGCATAACTGATGCGCTGGCCGTTGAGGTTAAGCGCAGGATGGTCGGCATGCCTATGCAGGCTCTTTTGCAGGCGCTCGATCAGCGGTACCTCGGCAGATGCGAGCAATGGCTGGTTTTCGTTCTGATTGAAGCGATGGAGCCATGCCAGTTGTTCCAACCAGTCGAGGCTTTGTTGCTGATCCTCCTGCCCGGGGAGGATGGAAGGCGCTTGCTGCAGGTGGTCGGAGTTTCGCGAGAAGCGGCTGACGTGCAGCGCGAGGGTTTCCTGCAGGCAGGCGATGGCCTGCCGGCGCAGTTGTTGACCATTGCCGGACACCTCCGGGGCCAGGCGCTGGCGATCGATCAGCCGCTGCGCGGTGGCAGTGCCGGTCCAGCACAACAGCTCGAGCGTCGGCAGTTCGCCAGCGCTTTGCAGGTAGAGCCCCAGGCGCAGGCTTAACAACGTGCAATCGCCCAGCCCGTGCCATTCGCTGGCACTCAGCGTCAGGCTGCCATCATCGATGAGCAACTGTGGCTGGCGCCATGGGCGTTGTTGCAAGGTCGCGGTGCTGTTCGCCAGGTAGGGCGCGTGACCGTGGTCGAGCAGTTCCTGGTGCAGCAAGGCCAGGGCGGGGCTGGCGCCGACCAGCAGTATTTCCAGGCGTCTCATGGCTCTCTCCTTGGTTCGCGCAGGTAGTGCGCCAGGGCGTGTTGCACGCAGGGCGAATCGAGCATCGAGCTGGCGCGAAACAGCCGCAGGATGTTGCCCAGCAGCGGATGCCGGTGATCGATCGGGTAGGCCATGGCCGTAACTTCCTGGCGCAGCGCTTGTCGCGCGGTCTCGCCGATCGGCAGGTGCTCGATCAGGCTGAAGTCGAAGCCTTTCTGGATGTCGTTGGTCAGGTACTGGGCGAGAAACACCGGCAGGATCTCGGCGATGCACTGGCGGTCCGCTTCCGGCGCGCTGTGCCAGTAGATACGCACCAGGCGCGCCCAGAAGGTTGAATGGCGACCCTCGTCGAGCAGGTGATCGGCCATCAGGCCCTTGACCGAGGGTTTGACCGTGTCGTCGCGGGCGAAGGCGGCGACATCGTCAGTCAGGGTGTTCTCGGCGATACCCACGCAGATCAGCTCCAGGGCGTCGCGCAGGTGCTCTGGCGCCAGCGCCAGGGCTGCGGGTATCGCCCGGCTCAGCTCGATCTCGCGGGGCAGGGCAATCGGCTCGATGCCGGTCAGGGCAATTGTCTGTTGCATGAAGTCCATAGCCACCAGGGCGTGGTAGTCCTCGTCGACCACCACGGTCATGGCGTCATAGCGACAGGCGAACGGAAAGCGAATGGCGAAGCGATCCTTGGCGATCCGCCGCGCCGTGCGGTCGACGATCTCGGTCTCGAAAATCACCACGTCGTTGATGAACTTGTACAGGCTCTGGGCCAGGGCGAAATCGCGCTGCTGCGGGCACTCGCGGACAAAGGTCTCGCTGAGCACCAGTGGTTGGCGGCTGAGCGGGTAGATCAGGCGCTGATCGTCCTCGACCAGGCGTCGTGGCCGGGTGCGGATGGTCGCCCGGCTCTCCCAGGCCTCGGCGAAGGAGTGGTAGTCGAGGGCGTTCATGCACTGGCCTCCGCGACGGTTTCACGCATCGACAGGCGCAGGCGGTCCCACAGAGCAATGCGGCTGTCGACGGCGGCAATGGCGGCTTCCAGCACCTGGCGCTGCTGCAGCGGGTCGCCCTTGACCAGCCGTGCCAGCAGGGCTTCGGCCGCTGGGCCGTGGTCTTCGGAGTCGACCTCAATATGCCGTTGCAGGTAATAACGGAAGGTCGGCGCCTGTTCGCCGGTGATGCCCCAGTCATCGAGGATGCGCTGGAACATGGTGGGAATGACGCTTTCGCGGCCATGCAGGAAGGCTGCTGCGACACTATGGGCCGGCGCTCCAAGGGCGGTCTCCAGGGTGTGGCAGACGAACTGCCGGGCGGCCTCGCTGGCACCTGCGTGCTGCAAGGCGCTGGCGTAGCCAACCCCTTCACGTTGCAGGCTGACGAAGCGCTCGATCGCCGCAGTGCTGGCGCCGACTTCGCGCATGGCGTCCAGGTACAGCTCGAAATGGCTGTAATGGCCTTGGCCGAGGCAGTCGTCTGACTCTTCGCCGAGCACGATCTCGTTGATCAGGCGGGCAGCGTGGGGGTCAAGCGGTGGTAGCCAGGGCAACTGGATACAGGTCAGCTCCTGCTGCAGGCGCTTGGTCAGCGACATGAAATCCCAGACGGCAAATACATGGGTTTCCATGAATCGTTGTAATACCGGCAAAGAGTCGATTTCGGAAAATATCGGGTGGGCGGCAAGTTCTGCTTTACGGCTGATAAGAAGCGAAGTCAAAGTATTCATGGGCTTTCCTTGTGTCTGGCTAACATCCGGTTAACGCCCTTTCATTGGCGGCGGCAAAGTTTTCAGTGGCCGAGCAGGGGCCTCGACTGAATAATTCGATAACAGCGCAATGGCGGGCATATCGATGCATTAGGCATCTTTTTCTTCGGTGAACGGGGCGCCTTTGGCTCAAGGTGGCCCGTGCCATTAAAAAGTTAGAACAACTTTCAAGTGCTCGGCAACAACTTTGTTAATTATATTTTCAGGGGCTATTTTTAAAATGTGAGTGGGTGAAATAAAACTTATCTAATTAGTTTTATTGGCATGTAAGTGCTCCTTCCGGCAACAAGTTGCCAGAATAAAAACTGCATGAGTGAATGCCTCACTCGGAGCACTAGAACGATGAAAGTCGGACCTGGTTGACTCTTGGGGGCAGCTGATCGATATCGGTCCTTGCCCGGCGCGAGGCTCCTTCTGCAGGTGTGCGATAGGCAGACGACCTGGCCCGCCTGACGGCGATCAGCGGTCGCTGCGCGGTAAGAGTGTGCCGAAAATGCAGGGGCCGCCATGGTTGGCTGAAACAGCAAGAGACAAATCAGGGGCGCGGACGCACCCCTGGAGGGCAGGGAATCACTGCGCTTGCAGGGCTCAGAGGCTGAGCAGGCCCAGGTGGGTGTTGATGATTTGAATCAGGCGCTGGTTGAGCAGCGGCGCATCGCCGGGTTCGTTGGGCAGTTCGATCAGCTCGATCTCCCGGCAGCTGTGGTCATGCCAACCCAGCATGCGCGGCAGCGAACCTGACGGATACAGGGCCGTGACTGGCACTTTCAGCCCGGCCGGTGCTTCGCTTGCATTTGCCAGAGGGCTGTCGCTGGACGAGACAAACAGGTGGCGGGTCTGCCCCGGGTGCAATTGCTCGCTGTGCCGGGCCAGGCTCAGAGCCAGGTGCGCCCCGGCACCCTGCCCGAACAGGGCGTGAGGTGTGCGCAGGTAGACCTGCAAGCGCTCGATCAGTGAGGCGATCAGCGCAGGGTTTTTTTGCAGGGGCAGTGATTGGACCGGATCACCGTACGCCAGCACGTTGACGGTCACCAGTTCGATATGGTCGTTGAGCGCCACCGACCAGGCGCGGTACTGGCTCAGGTGGTCCTGGCTGCAGGCTAGGCAGATCAGGCGGATCTGCGGTGGCTGGGCAGAGCCGGAGAGGGTTCTGCGCTGAAGTGTAGGAGCGTGCACTGCCTTTCCTTTCGCTCAAGGTGTGCCCCGAGCGCAATTGCTGCCATTAGCCGGGGTTGCCGGCTGTGGCTGTGGTTTCACTCTGTCGATTGTCGGCTCAGGTAGGCCTTGATCGCTTTCGCCCCGTTATTCAGGTGGCGCTCGAGAATCCTGATGGCGTCATCAACCGATTTGTCGTTAGCGGCGTCCACCAGGCCGATGTGATCATCCTGGGTGAGTTTGCCCAGGCCCATCGACGACAGGTGGAAGCGCAGGAAGCGCTCTTCTTCGTTGAGTTCGTTTTCAATCAGGCGCAGCAACTTCTGGTTGGGCGCCTTGCTGTACAGGGTCATGTGGAACAGGCGGTTCAGGCGCCCGATCTCGGCATGCCGGGTTTCAGTATCAAGCTGGACGATGTAGCTGCGCGCCAGGGCAATGTCCTCGGCGTCGAGCAAGGGGATCGACTGGCGTAGCGCTTCGGACTCGAGAATGACCCGCAAGGCATAGGTATCGACGGCATCTTCGCCGATCAGCGGCGCGACCACCGCGCCCTTGTGCGCCACCACCTGCAACAGCGACTGCGCTTCTAGCTGGCGCAGGGCCTCGCGGACCGGCATGCGGCTGACACCGAAGAGGGTCGCCAGCTCCTGTTGGCGCAAAGCCAGGCCAGGGGGCAGGCGGCCATCGAGGATGGCACTGCGCAGCCGCTCTTCAATCACACTACGCGCCAGGTGTGGCGGCACTTGTTCGCCACCCAGGATTTGGCTCAGGGGTCTGGTTTTTCCGGCCACGCTGTCTTTGCCTGAAGTCGAAGTGAAAAATTGGATCCAAGATCCAGCAACACTAGTTAGGGGAGGGTTACTTGTCAAATTGCGGTGTGCGCCACCCCTGATTTGTTAAGTAAACAGCAATCAACGGCCGCGTGCTTGCTATCGTGAAGGAAGTTTTTGTTCAAGGGAAGCCGGGTTGCAGCCCTTGCCGGACAGGGGGTTGCCCGTGGTCAACGGATTGCTGGCGCAATGATTGTAAGGTGCCATTGTTTTTTCCGGGTCGAGGCCGCACCATCGGCGTTTTTCCACAGGTCTGCGCGGATTATTCGCATTGGCGATACGTTGGGCTGTTCAATTGACCCTGCGCCGGCTTGGCCTGGCCGTGGTGCTCGGCTGCCTGCTGCTGGGTGGCTTGCAGGCCGATTGGGACTTCTCCCAGATCAGCCGCCGTGCCCAGACGTTGTACGGCCCCCTGGGGCCTGGCCAGGGCCGCATTGATGCCTGGCAGAACCTGCTGGCGACCCAGAAGCAGGGCAGCGAGGCCGAACGCCTGAAGGTGGTCAACCAGTTCTTCAACCAGCAGCTGCGGTATGTCGAAGACATCGACCTGTGGCGCGAAGTGGATTACTGGGCAACCCCGGTGCAATCGTTGATCAAGGGCGCCGGTGACTGCGAAGACTATGCTATTGCCAAGTATTTCAGCCTGCGCCGGCTCGGGGTCCCTGCCGAAAAACTTCGTATTACCTACGTCAAGGCCTTGCGCCAGAATCGCGCGCATATGGTCCTGACCTATTATTCAAGCCCGGAGGCCATGCCCCTGGTACTCGACAGCCTGATCGACGCGATCAAGCCGGCCAGCCAGCGGCCCGACCTGTTGCCGGTGTATTCCTTCAACGGTGAAGGCTTGTGGCTGACCGGTGCGGGTGGCAACAAGAAAGTGGGCGACACCAAGCGCTTGTCGCGCTGGCAGGATCTATTGAAGAAGATGCAGGCCGAAGGTTTCCCCGCCGAGCCGGCTTACTGAAGGAGCACAGATGTCACTGTTCAAACAATTGCTGCTTGCCATCTGCCTTTTCCTGGTAGTCGCCTTCAGCGGCAGCTTCATGGTCAGCCTGGAGAGCTCGCGCAGCCAGTACGTCAACCAGCTGCGCTCCCACGCCCAGGACGCCGCCACGGCACTGGCGCTGTCGCTGACGCCAAATATCGACGACCCGGCGATGGTCGAGCTGATGGTCAGCTCGATCTTCGACAGTGGTTACTATTCGAGCATTAAGGTCATCGACACGGCCTCCAATGCTCTGCTGGTAGAACGCCACGCCGAACCCGATGCCAACGGTGTGCCGGCCTGGTTTATCCGCCTGATCGGCCTGGAAGCGGCCGGCGGCGATGCCATCGTCAGCCGCGGCTGGCAGCAGGCGGCACGGGTCGAGGTGGTCAGCCATCCGATGTTCGCCCTGGCCAAACTCTGGCAGAGCGCCCTGGGCAGCCTCGGCTGGCTGCTGCTGTGTGGCGCCTTGAGTGCAGTGCTCGGCGCCTTGCTGCTGCGTCGCCAGCTCAAGCCGCTGGACTACATGGTGGCGCAGTCCCACGCCATTGCCCGGCGTGAATTCCTCAGCCTGCCGGATTTGCCGCGTACCCCTGAACTGCGTCGGGTCGTGCAGGCCATGAACCAGATGGTCGAGAAGCTCAAGGCGCTGTTCAAGGAGCAGGCCGAACGCAGTGAAAAGCTGCGGGTCGAGTCGTATCAGGACAGCCTCACCGGCCTTGCCAATCGTCGTTATTTTGAAATGCAGCTCAACGCCCTGGTCAGCAACCTTGAGGAGGCACGCCCGGGCTACCTGCTGTTGCTGCGGGTCAAGGACCTGGCCGGGCTCAACCAGCGCCTCGGCGGCCAGCGCACCGACCAGTTGCTGCAGGCGGTCGGCCAGCAACTGCAGCGTACTTGCGCCAACTACCCGGAAACCAACAACCTGATCACCCGTAGCCGCGGTGGCGAGTTCGCCGTGCTGGCGCCGGGCTTGGTGCATGAGGAGGCAATCCAGCTGGCCCAGGCCCTGGAAGTGACCCTGCAGAGCCTGGCCGATACCGGTGCCAGCGATGTGACCCCGGTCGCCTGCATCGGCATGGCGCCCTACAACCCGGGCGACGAGCCGCAGGCGTTGCTCAAGCTGGCCGACGAAGCCCTGGCCCGCGCCGAGAGCCAGCTGGAACCGGGCTGGGTGTGCCTGGAGCAGGGCACCGCGCCGCAAGCCGGCGATACCCACCACGCCTGGCATACCCTGCTGGACGAAGCCCTGCAGCAGGGGCGCTTCCAGTTGTTCTTCCAGCCGGTGGTGGCTTGTGAAGCGCCGGAGCGCGTGCTGCATTACAAGGTGATTTCGCGGGTGCTCGATGCCCAGGGCCAGGCCATTGCCGCCGGGCGCTTCCTGCCGTGGCTGGAGCGCTTTGGCTGGTCGGCGCGGCTCGATGTACTGATGCTCGAGCAGGTGCTCAAGCACATGCACACCCACAAGGAAGCCCTGGCCCTGAACCTGTCGGCAGCGACCCTGGCCGACCCCAAGGCATTGCAGCGGGTCTATGACCTGCTTGGCCAGAACGCCGTACTCGGCCCGCGCCTGACCCTGGAGATCGGCGAAGAGCAACTGCCGGAGCAGGCCGTGCTCGAGCAGCTCACCCGGCGCCTGCGGGCGCTGGGCTTCAGCCTCAGCCTGCAGCGCTTCGGCGGGCGTTTCAGCATGATCGGCAACCTGGCGCACCTGGGCCTGGCCTACCTCAAGATCGATGGCAGCTACATCCGCGCCATCGACCACGAACGGCACAAGCGCCTGTTCATCGAGGCGATCCAGCGCGCAGCGCACAGCATCGACTTGCCGCTGATTGCCGAGCGGGTCGAAACCGAAGGTGAGCTCAAGGTATTGCGCGAGATGGGTATTCAGGGGGTTCAGGGGCGACTGGTCGGCGAGCCGGCACCCTGGCGTTGAGGCAAGCGCCTGCAGGCCCGCAACGGGCCTGCAAGGCTTAGATCAGGCCGCCGTTTTCTTCACTGTCATCGATCAGATTGGTCAGGCCGCCCAGCACCTGGCGGGCGTTGGAGCGGCTGAGCAGTTTGGCCTGGGCGCCGGGTGGCAGGTCGGTGATGCTGATCACGCCTTTGGTGGTCAGCACTTCGATCAAATCTTCGAGCACCCGGATCATGTCCAGGTCACTCTGCTTGAGCTGCTTGAGGCTGTTCTCGACCACGTCGTCGGCAAACCACTCCTGGACCTCTGCATGGTCGGCCGGGAGCATCTCCGTGTATTCGGCGTAGGGTGCGGCCTCTACCCGGACCAGTTGGCCCTGTGCATCGCGTTGCACGTAGAACATGGGGTATCCCTCTGAATGTCAGTCCGTATCCGCAGTCAGCAGCATAGGCCAAGCTGGCCGGGCGTGTAGCCCGGGCGAGCGAGTATGCGCTGTGAATACGGTGCAGGCAAAGCCCGCAGCACCGCGCCAGCCCCGGGAGGGCTGGCGCAGGCCGTGGATCAGCTGTTGGAGTGGTCGATCTTGATGGTCGGGTCGGCGCCGGTTACCAGCGAGTTGATCGTGGTATTGGCCCAGTTGACCCCTTCCAGCTTGATCGTCACATCGGCATTGGCCAGGCCGCCTGTGGCATTGAGCTTGCCTTCGGAGCTGACCTGCAGCGTCGACTCGCCGTTGACCGTGGTGATCTTCAGGTAGTTGTCGATGGTGCTGGCCTTTTCGCCCTGGAGCAGGTCGCTCAGGTCCAGACGGTCACCTTCGGCAGCCTTGAAGTCCTTGATCACGTCCTTGCCGGTGTCGCCGGCCTTCCACACGAAGGTGTCGGCACCGCTGCCACCGATCAGGATGTCATCGCCCTTGCCGCCAATGAGGATGTCGTTGCCTTCACCGCCCAGCAGTGTGTCGTTGCCGGTACCACCGAGCAGGATGTCATTGCCCTTGCCGCCATCGAGGTAGTCGTTGCCACCCTGGCCGAAGAGAATGTCGTTGCCGTCGCCACCGATAAGGATGTCGGCGCCATCGTTGCTGCGCGATACATCGAACTCGCTGACATGCTCGCTGATGTACTGGTGCAGCACACGGCCATCGACGTCACCCAGGGCTACGCCCAGCTTGCCGGCCACGTAGGCCTGCATGGCCTCGACACCGTTGCCGGCGATCGAGTCGAAGCTGACTAGGTCGCCGAACAGGATGTCGTGGCCGTCGCCGCCGCTGACCGTATCGTTGCCCGGCTTGGTGGCCTCGGTGTGTCCGAGGATCGCCTCGGCCAGCTTGCTCGGGTCGATGTTGGTCTGCGGCTTGCCGTCACTGTCGAACGGCTTGAGGTCGTTGACGTTGACGCCGCTGTTGAGGCCGATGGCTTCGACGCTGGACAGCCCGCTGAGGATCTTGAAACCGTCCAGCGAGTTGTTCCAGGTGTCGTTGCTGGTGCCATTGCCCCAGCCGGAACGGCTGGACAGCTCGAAGGTGCCGTCGCCCTGGGCACGGATGGTGCCCGAGGTCGAGGTGTACCAGCTGCCGTAGTACTTGTACTGGGCATAGAGGTTACCGTCGGCGTCGATACTGACCCGGTTGTTGCTGTCCAGCTGGTAGCGGTTCAGCGTGTCACCTGGCTTGTAGTTGATCGCCTGGAGGAAGCTGTCCAGGGTCCAGCCGGAGTTGGCCAGCTGCGGGTTGCCTTGCTCGTTGGCCTGGTGGTAGGTCGGTTGGCCGTCGGTAATGAAGAACGTCTGGTTGCTACCGGTATTGCCGGCATTCTTGAGGTTCTGGAACCAGTTGGCGGTGGTCTTGAAGGCGTCCTCATAGTTGGTGCCGCCGTCGGAGTACATGGCCTTGAGCGCATCCTTGAGCGCTTGCAGCGAGCCGGCATCGGACAGGTTGACCGAGACCGACTTGTTGACCTGGCTGGAGAAGTCCACCAGCAGGATGTTCACGGTACCCGATTGCGCACCCTTGACGCTGTTGGCCAGGGTGTCGAACACCGACTGCAGGGACTTCTGCGCAGCGTCGACACCGGCGGCTTTCATACTGCCAGAGGTATCGACGATGAACGCCAGGTTGTAGTCCTGCCCCGGTACCACGTGCAGGCCGTTGACGTCGGCGACGACGATGTCGTTGCCGGTGCCAAGCTCGCGGCTGTCGTTCTCGGCCGTCAGGTTGCTGGTGGTGTAGGTATCCGGGTAAACGGTGACCTTGATGGTGCTCTGGGTGAAGTCGGTGCTGCCGTTGGCCTTCTCGGTTGCCCGCGAAGTGACGGTCACATCGAACTGACCCTGGTAGTAGGCTGGCGGCTTGATGCTCAGGCCGTTGAGGTTCCAGCCGGTGACATCGACTTCGCCCTTGCCGACGGTGACAGTGTGGCCGGCGCCATCGCTCAGCACCGAGCCTGCCGGAATGCCGCCGAGCTTGACGTTGAGGGTTTCCGAGCCATCGGTGTCGGTGAGGTTGGTGGAGATACCGACCAGTTTGACGGTGCCGTTCTCGGCGCCTTCATTGAGCTTGTAGCCCTGGTAGTATCCCTCGCCGTTGGCACCGTGCAGCTCGCCAACGGTAACCCCGGCGTTGGTCAGCTCGTTCACGCCCGGGTACATCGGGATGTTGGCGTTGCTCAGGTCGACCGGGGTGCTGCCGTTGACCGACAGGTTGACGTCATAGCTGCCCGGGCCGCTCTGGTTGGCGTGGTAGATGTCCAGGGTGTAGTAGCCGCTGATGGTCGGCTTGAACGAACCACTGATCGCACCGCCTGCGCCCCAGGTCGCCTGGGCCACATTCTTGCCGCCGATGGTGATCAGCAGGCTGTCATCGCCGACACCGCTGAAGCTGTAGGTCTTGCCCGCTTCGAGGTAGATCAGGCCGGACGTCTTCGAGCCCGAGCCACCGACGACGCTGGCGTCCGACTGGGCGTTGGTCACCAGCGAACTGCTGTTGGCCTTGCCCGAGTTGTCGAACACGGTTTTCAGCGCATCGCCGGTGATGCCGTTGCCGTTGGTGCCCAGGCCGCTGAGGCTGTTCCAGGTCTCTTTGACCAGGCCGATCGAGTTGACGTTGTTGCTGCCGATGTTCAGGTCAGGCTTGTCGGCCACAGGGGTGATATCGACCTTGATGGTGGCTTCGTTGCCCAGGCCCTGGCCGTCGGTTGGCTTGAACTTGATCTGTGCGTAGTCGGCTTCTTTGTTGCCGACGCCGGTACCGCCGTTGGCATCGATGCCCGACTCGTTGCGATCCGGTACGAACTTCAGCTTGCCGGCGTCGATGTCAGCCTTGCTGAAGACCTTGCCAGCGTCCGCAGCGGTCAGGGTTTTCCAGACGTTGCCATCCTTGTACTGCAGCACGCCATCGGCAGGCAGCTTGGTGATGGTCAGGCCCAGGTTGGCCGCCGGGGTGTCGGCATCGGTGATGCCGAAGTTGGCCCAGCTCAGCACCAGGTCGGTATCTTCGGTACCCGTCACGGCGCCGCCCGCGGCAACCGGCGCCTCGTTGCTGACGATGGTGGTGGTGACACTGCCAGCGCTGCCGCTGATCGCCAGGTTCTCGAAGTTGCCGCCGGTGGCCGAGTCGATCTTCACGGTGAAGTTCTCGGCGCTCTCGGCAATGCCGTCGCGGATGATCGGCACGCTGAAGGTACCGGTGTTGCTACCGGCCTTGATCACCACGGTGGCCACGCCGGTGTAGTCCGCACCATTGGTGGCGGTGCCGGTGTAGCTCAGCTTGATGACCACATCGGTTTGCGCCTTGCTGGTCAGGCTTACGGTGTAGTTGGCCGAGTCACCTTCGGCCACCGAGGTGGTGCCGCTGATGCTGAGGGTGGTGGTGTCGACGGTATCGGTCACCTGGGTGACGGCTGGCTGCTTGCTGATTGCCAGGTCTTCGAAGTTGCCACCGCTGGCGCCGGTAATGGTCGCGTTGACACTGCCTGCGTCGATGTACACGTCATCCGCTGGCGCCGGCACGCTGGTGGTGCCGGTGGTCTTGCCGGCCTCGATGGTGATCGTCGCACCGTTGCTCAAGGTCACGGTGACCGCGGTCTGCGCCTTGTTGCTCAAGGTTGCGGTGTAGACGATGTTGCCACCTTCGGCGACCGATGGCGTGGCGCTCAGGGTCAGGTTGGTGGTGTCGATGGTGTCGGTGACGCTGGTCACGGCGGACGAGCCGTCGACCTTTAGTTCTTCGAAGTCACCACCGGTGCTGCCGGTGATTTTCGCACTGACGCTACCCGCATCGATGTACACATCATCGCCAGGGGCGGCGATGGTTACCTTGCCTTCGGTCTGGCCCTTGGCAATGGTGATGGTCTCACCGTTGCTCAGGGTCACCTTCATCTCGGTGCCCGCCGGGTTGCTCAGCTTGGCCACGTAAGTGATCGAGCCACCTTCAGCCACGGTCGGCGTCGCGGTCAGGGTCAGGCTGGTGGAGTCCTTGGTGCCCGGGCCGTCGGTGACGGTGGTGCTGGTGTTGCCAGTGCTGACCAGTTTTTCGTAGTTGCCGCCGGTGGTGCCGGTGATGCTGTTGGTCAGGGTCGGATTGGTGGTGTGCACGTTGTTTGGCGCAACGTAGTCCACGGTGCCGGAGCTGGAACCCACAGGGATGGTGATCTGCTGACCGTTGGCCAGGTTGATCACCAGGTCGGAGCCGGTTACAGGCGCGCTGACTTTGGCGGTATAGGTCACCACGCCGCCTTCGACCACACTGTTGCTGCTGGCGGTCAGGGTCACGGTACTGGTGTCGATGGTGTCGGTGACGTTGGTCACTGCCGGCACGTTGCTCACAGTCAGCTGCTCGAAGTCGCCACCGGTGGTGTTGGTGACGGTCACGCTCAGTTTGCCGGCGTCGACGTAGACGTCATCGCTCGGCGCATTGATGGTGATCTTGCCTTCGGTTTGGCCCTTGGCGATGGTGATCACTTCACCGTTGCTCAGGGTCACCTTCATCTCGGTGCCGGCCGGGTTGGTCAGCTTGGCCACGTAGGTGATCTTGCCGCCTTCAGCCACGGTGTCGGTAGCCGTCAGCGACAGGCCGGTGTTGTCCTTGGTACCCGGGCCGTCGGTGACGCTGACGGTGGTGTTGCCGGTGGTTTCCAGCTTCTCGTAGTTGCCGCCGGTAGTACCAGTGATGCTGTTGGTCAGGGCAGGGTTGGTGGTGTGCACGTTGTTTGGCGCAACGTAGTCCACGGTGCCGGTGCTGGAACCCACAGGGATGGTGATCTGCTGACCGTTGGCCAGGCTGATCACCAGGTCGGAACCGGTAACCGGCGCGCTGACTTTGGCGGTGTAGGTGACCACGCCGCCTTCGACCACGCTGTTGGTGCTGGCGGTCAGGGTCACGGTGCTGGTGTCGATGGTGTCTTTGACGTCGGTAACTGCCGGGGTGTTATCCACAGCCAGTTTCTCGAAGTCGCCACCGGTGGTGCCAGTGACCGTCACGCTCAGCTTGTCGGCGTCGATGTACACATCGTCGCTTGGGGCATCAATGGTGATCTTGCCTTCGGTCTGGCCCTTGGCGATGGTGATCACTTCACCGTTGCTCAAGGTCACTTTCATCTCGGTGCCGGCCGGATTGGTCAGCGTCGCGGTGTAAGTGATCGACCCGCCTTCGTTGACCGTTGGAGTCGCGGTCAGCTTGAGGTTGGTGGTGTCGTCGGTGCCTGGGCCATCAGTAACGGTAGTAACCGGGTTGCCGGCAGTGTCCAGCTTCTCGTAATTACCACCGGTGGTGCTGGTGATGCTGTTGGTCAGGTCCGGGTTGGTGGTGTGCACGTTGTTTGGTGCAACGAAGTCCACAGTGCCGGAGCTCTGGCCGACTGGGATGGTGATCTGTTGGCCGTTGGCCAGGTTGATCACCAGCGCGGAGCCGGTAACCGGAGCTGTAACCGAAGCGGTGTAGGTGACTACGCCACCTTCAGTCACGCTCGGCGTCGCGGTCAGGGTGACGGTCGAAGTGTCGATGGTGTCAGTCACTTCGGTCACGGCCGGAGTGTTATCCACAGCCAGCTTCTCGAAGTCGCCACCGGTGGTGCCGGTGACTGTGACGCTGACTTCACCGGCATCGACGTACACGTCGTCTTCTGGTGCGGGGACAGTGATGCTGCCTTCAGTCTGACCCGCAGCGATGGTGATGACTTCACCATTGCTCAGAGTGACTTTCATCTCGGTGCCGGCTGGGTTGGTCAGCGTGGCGGTGTAGATGATGTCGCCGCCTTCGGCGACGGAGCCGGTGGCGGTCAGCTTCAGACCAGTAGTGTCGTCAGTACCTGGGCCATCAGTAACGGT
>NZ_JBNDLE010000035.1:0-16574 GCF_050435905.1 Pseudomonas sp. 2835
GTCAGCACATCAGATGTGGCTGAATTGCGACCGCTTCGCGCTCGATCGCCGGCAAGGCCAGCTCCCACCGGTCCGTTGAATGCAGATCCACTGTGGGAGCCGGCCTTGCCGGCGATGGGCTGCAAAGCAGCCCCTAGGCGCGGGCAAAACGGTAGGTCGTCACCGCACACAACAGCAACCCGGCCAGGGCCAGCGATCCGCCGACATAGCCGATATTGCCCAGGCCCATGTGCACGCTGACCAGGCTGCCGATCAACGCCCCGGCGCCAATGCCGATGTTATAAATGCCAGAGAACATGGCCATGGCCACGTCGGTGGCGTCCGAGGCAAGAATCAGCACCTTGGACTGCAGCGCCAGGCTGAAGCACATGATCGACACGCCCCAGAACACGCTCAAGGTGCCCAGCAGGCTGAAGTCGCCGGCCAAGGGCAGCAACAGCAGCAGACAGGTCGCCAGCATGGCGATCGCGCCGATCAAAAAGCCCTGCGGGAATCGCTCGCTGTAGCGGCTGAACAGCACCGAACCAAACACCCCGGCGCCGCCAAACAGCAACAGCAGCACGGTGGTCAGTTCGCCGCCAATCTGCGCGACGTTCAGGGCAAACGGCTCGATGTAGCTGTAGGCGGTGAACTGCGCGGCAATCACCAGCGCCACCAGCACGTACACGGTCACCAGCGCCGGGCGCTTGAACAGCACCGGTACGCTGCGCAACGAGCCGGAGTTCTGGCTCGGCAGCAGCGGCAGCGATTTGACCAGGCACAGCAACGTTGCCAAAGCCACCCCGGCAATCGCCAGGAAGGTCGTGCGCCAGCCCAGGGCCTCGCCCACCACCCGCCCCAGCGGGATGCCCATGACCATCGCCAGGGTGGTGCCGGTCGCCAGCAACCCCAGGGCCTTGGCCTGCTGCCCCGGCGGCGCCACGCGTACCGCAAGCGAGGCCGTAATGGCCCAGAACACCGCATGGGCCAAGGCGATGCCGATACGGCTGACCAGCAGCATGCCGAAGCTCTGCGCCACCCCCGAGAGCAAATGGCTGAGGATGAACAAGGCAAAGACGATGATCAGCAACTTGCGCCGCTCGATGTTGCGCGTCAGCAGCATCATCGGCAACGAGGCCAGGGCCACCACCCAGGCATAGATGGTCAGCATCAGGCCGACCTGGGCGGTGGCCATGTCGAAGCTGCGGCCGATGTCGCTGAGCAGCGCCACCGGGACGAATTCAGTGGTGTTGAAAATGAAGGCCGCCAGGGCCAGGGCGATGACACTCAGCCAACTGCCGGTTCGCGCATCCACGGATGTATTCATGAGTAAAGCCTTGCTCCGAGTCGTTTGCGGTTGCCGGGAACGAAAACGCGCCCAGCGCCAGACACTCATGCCGGTCGGGCCTGAGTGAAGCGTGTGCGCTGAGGAATGATTTATAAGTATGCGGGGTATCGCTTGCTGGCAAGGATAGTACGTCAGCACCGAGGCTGTCACAACCGCGCGGGCGTGGAGTACCATGGCCCGATTCGTTCATGGAAGACTCCCCGCTATGTCGCAACCCTCCCAGGCTCTGGCCAACATCCTCGACAATGACAGCCTGATCGGCGCTATCGACCAGGGCCTGATGCCGCAGTACCTGTACTTCTGGGGCCACCGGCAAAAGGTCGAGGGCAAGCCGGACAAAAGCTGCTTCAGCCAGTGGTTCGAGGCCGGCTTCAAGGAGCACGGCCTCCACTACCCCAGCGCCGAACACTACATGATGGCCGGCAAGGCACGGTTGTTCGACGACCAGGCAACGCTGGCGAAAATCCTCGCCGCAGGCACGCCGGCCGAAGCCAAGAAGCTTGGCCGCGAAGTCACCGGCTACGATGACGCCGCCTGGGTGGCCGAGCGCTCGGCCATCGTCGAGCAGGCCAACCTGCTCAAGTTCGAACAGAACCCTGGGCTGCGCACATTTCTACTCTCTACCGCCGGCCAGGTGCTGGTCGAGGCCAGCCCGGTCGATAGCATCTGGGGCATCGGCCTGGACGCCAAGGCCGCGCAAGCGGCCGATCCGCGCCAGTGGCAAGGGCTGAACCTGCTCGGTTATGCCTTGATGCGCGTGCGCGAGCGTCTGGCTGGCTGAGGGCCCAGCGCAGGATTTTTCTGCGCTGCTACACTTTATTCGCGCAGATGGAGGATTCCCTCATGTCCGATAAAGAGATCACCACAGCCCTTAACCTGATCAACCAGCGCCAGGCCCGGCTCGCTTCGGCGTGCAAGGAGATTGCCGACTGGATCGACCGCCAGGGCGATGTGCCGGTGGCCGGCAAGATCCGCGACACGCTCAAGGCCGTCGAAGCCGACGATCAGCTGGTCAGAAAAACCCTCACCTCACTGAGCGTCGAACGCCCACTGCCCCGTTTCCGCTAGCCCGCAGAGGCGGGTGGCGGGTGCGCGACACGCGTGAGGTCAATCGCCCAAGACCCTGGGTCGCCAGTGCCAGGTGCTGTTTATCGTCTACGATTTCCAGCAACTTCTGGCACATTCCGGTGACTGGCTGTCAATGAATATCCTTTACGACGAAAACGTCGATGGTGCCCTGCCCGCTGTCGACAAGCAGGCGCTGCTGCTGGCCTTGCAGGCACACCTGCCCGATCTCGATATCCTCCACGCCGAGGAAGACCTCAAGCCGTACGAATGCGATGGCCTCTCGGCCTACCGCAGCACGCCGATGCTGGTGCTGTTGCCGCATACCCTGGAGCAGGTGCAGGGCATCCTAAGGCTGTGTTTTGCCCGCAAGGTGCCGGTGGTCGCCCGTGGCGCCGGCACGGGGCTCTCGGGCGGTGCCTTGCCCCTGGAAAAAGGCGTGCTGCTGGTGATGGCGCGTTTTAACAAGATCCTCGCCATCGACCCCGCTGCGCGCACCGCACGGGTGCAGCCGGGGGTACGTAACCTGGCGATTTCCCAGGCCGCCGCGCCTTATGAGCTGTATTACGCGCCCGACCCTTCTTCGCAGATCGCCTGTTCGATCGGCGGCAACGTCGCCGAAAATGCCGGCGGCGTGCACTGCCTGAAGTACGGCCTGACCGTGCACAACCTGCTCAAGGTCGAGATCCTAACCGTTGAAGGCGAATGCCTGACCCTCGGCGCCGACAGCCTCGACGCCCCAGGCTTTGACCTGCTGGCGCTGTTTACCGGTTCTGAAGGCATGCTCGGGATCATCACCGAGGTGACGGTCAAGCTGCTGCCCAAACCGCAGCTGGCCAAGGTGCTACTGGCGGCCTTCGACTCAGTGGAAAAAGCCGGGCGCGCGGTCGGCGACATCATCGCTGCCGGGATCATTCCCGGTGGCCTGGAGATGATGGACAACCTGGCGATCCGCGCCGCTGAAGATTTCATTCATGCCGGCTACCCGGTCGACGCCGAGGCGATTCTGCTCTGCGAACTGGATGGCGTCGAAGCCGATGTGCACGACGATTGCGAGCGGGTGCGCGCCCTGCTCGAACAGGCCGGCGCTAGCGAAGTACGCCAGGCCCGTGACGAAGTGGAGCGGGTGAAGTTCTGGGCCGGGCGCAAGAACGCCTTTCCGGCGGTCGGGCGAATCTCTGCCGACTACTACTGCATGGACGGCACCATCCCGCGCCGCGAGCTGCCCCATGTGCTGCAGCGCATCGCCGCGCTGTCGCACAAATATGACCTGCGGGTGGCCAACGTCTTTCATGCCGGCGACGGCAATATGCACCCGCTGATCCTCTTCGACGCCAACCAGCCGGGCGAGCTGGAACGCGCCGAAGCCTTTGGCGGCGAGATTCTCGAACTGTGCGTGAGCGTCGGCGGTAGCATCACCGGCGAACACGGCGTCGGCCGCGAGAAGATCAACCAGATGTGCGCGCAGTTCAGCAGCGACGAGCTGACCCTGTTCCACGCGGTCAAGGCCGCCTTCGATCCCCATGGCCTGCTCAATCCCGGCAAGAACATCCCGACCCTGCAGCGCTGCGCCGAGTTTGGCGCCATGCATGTGCACGCCGGGCAACTGCCCTTCCCCGACCTGGAGCGCTTCTGATGCTGGCGCACAACAACGATGCCAGCCAGGCGCTGCTCGAACAGGTCAACCAGGCCCGCGCCGAGGGCACACCCTTGCGCATTCGTGGCGGCGCCAGCAAGGCTTATCTCGGCCGCCCGGTGGCCGGGATCGAGCTCGACACCCGGGACCACCGCGGCATCGTCAATTACGACCCGACGGAGCTGGTGATCACTGCCCGCGCCGGCACGCCCCTGAGCGAATTGACGGCGGCGCTTGAGGCCGCCGGGCAGATGCTGCCCTGCGAGCCGCCGCACAGTGACGACGGCGCCACCCTCGGCGGCATGCTCGCTGCCGGCCTGTCGGGGCCACGCCGGCCCTGGGCCGGCTCGGTGCGTGACTACGTGCTCGGCACCCGGGTGATCAGCGGCCTGGGCCTGCACCTGCGCTTTGGTGGCGAGGTGATGAAGAACGTTGCCGGCTACGACCTGTCGCGGCTGATGGCCGGCAGCTTCGGCTGCCTGGGGCTGATCAGCGAGGTGTCGCTGAAAGTGCTGCCCAAGCCGCGCAGTGAAGAACACATCGCCCTGCACCTCGACCCGCAGCAAGCCCTGATGAAACTGGCGCAGTGGGGCCAGCAACCGCTGCCGATCAGCGCCGCCTGCCATGACGGCAGGGTGTTGCGCCTGCGCCTTGAAGGCGGCGAAGGTTCGGTCAAGGCCGCCCGCGACCGGCTCGGCGGTGAGCGTTTCGAGGCCAGTTGGTGGCAAGACCTGAACAACCTGCGCCTGGCGTTTTTTGCCGACCCGCGCCCGCTGTGGCGCATATCCTTGCCCAACAACAGCCCGCTGCTGGAAGTGCCCGGCGCGCAACTGCTGGACTGGGCCGGCGCCCAACGCTGGCTCAAGTCCGAAGCCCCGGCCGAGGCCATTCGCGCGGCTGCAAGCCGACTGGGCGGCCATGCCACCTGCTACAGCGCCAGCGACAGCCCGTTCCAGCCGCTGCCCGCAGCCTTGCTGCGCTATCACCAGCAACTCAAGCAGCGCCTCGACCCGCAAGGGATCTTCAACCCCGGGCGGATGTACGCGGAGATCTGAGCCATGCAAACCACCCTGAGCGATGCCGCCAAACATCTGGCCCGCGCCGAAGAGGCCGAGCGCATCCTGCGCAGTTGCGTGCACTGCGGCTTCTGCAACGCCACCTGCCCGACCTATCAACTGCTCGGCGACGAACTGGACGGCCCGCGCGGGCGCATCTACCAGATCAAGCAGGTGCTCGAAGGCCAGCCGGCCAGCGCCAAGACCCAACTGCACCTGGACCGCTGCCTGTCGTGCCGCAACTGTGAAACCACCTGCCCGTCCGGGGTCGACTACCACAACCTGCTGGACATCGGCCGCGCCGTGATTGACCAGGCGGTGGCCCGCCCGCCGCTGCAGCGGGCCTTGCGCAGCGGCCTGCGCAACCTGGCCAGCCACCCAGCGGCTTTCAAGCGCCTGGTGCAACTGGGGCGCAGCGTCGACAGCCTGCTGCCGGCAGCGCTCAAGGCCAAGCTGCCGCGCTCGCCAGCCACGGCCCAGGCACGCCCGCAAGCGCGCCATGAGCGACGGGTGTTGCTGCTTGAAGGCTGCGTGCAACCCGGCCTGTCGCCCAACACCAACGCCGCCACGGCGCGGGTCCTCGATCGCCTGGGCATCAGCGTCACCCCGTCGCCCAAGGCCGGCTGCTGCGGTGCCGTCGACTATCACCTGGATGCCCAAGCCCGTGGCCTTGAACGCGCCCGACGCAACATCGACGCCTGGTGGCCGGCCATCGAGGCCGGTGCCGAGGCCATCGTGCAGACCGCCAGCGGTTGCGGCGCCTTTATCAAGGACTACGCCAAGCTGCTGCACGGCGATGCGCAGTACGCCGGCAAGGCCCGGCGAGTCAGCGAACTGGCCAGGGACCTGGTCGAGGTCATCGCGGCCGAGCCCCTGGATAAACTGGCCTGCCACAGCGGCCAACTGCTGGCGGTGCATTGCCCGTGCAGCCTGCAGCATGCGCAGAAGCTCGGCGGCAGCGTCGAGGCCCTGCTCAAGCGCCTGGGTTTCAACCTCAGCAATGTGCCCGACGGCCACCTGTGCTGCGGCTCGGCAGGCACCTATTCGCTGACCCAGCCGGCACTGGCCAGGCAACTGCGCGACAACAAACTCGATGCCCTGGAAAGCGGTCATCCGGACCTGATCGTCACCGCCAACATCGGCTGCCAGACCCACCTCGATGGCGCCGGGCGCACCCCGGTGCGGCACTGGATCGAGCTGCTGGACGAGGCGCTAGCGAAGTCGCCAAGCCTGGCATAAGCTCAAACGGGCAGCCCCTGTTCGACAACCCGAGGACTCGTCATGCGTCATCTTCTGCTTGTCTCACTGCTGGTCATCAGCCCCGCCGTTCTGGCCAAGACCGAATGCAGCACCGCTGAAAAGAATCAATGGCAGGACCAGAACAACTTCCAGGAAGAACTGAAAAAGCAGGGCTACGAGATCAAGAAGTTCAAGGTCACCGGTGGCAATTGCTACGAGATTTACGGCAAGAACAAAGACGGCAAAAAAGTCGAGATCTACTTCGACCCGGTCACCGGCAAGAAGGTCAAGGAAGAGATCGACTGAGGTGAGCGGCGACAGCCTGCGCCTCTGGGACCCGTTGGTGCGCCTGTGCCACTGGTCGCTGGTGGTGGTGTTTGTCGGCAGCTATTTTCTCACCGAAGAAGGCGATGGCTGGCACCGCTGGCTGGGCTATTACGGCCTGGCGATCGTGCTGCTGCGCAGCGTCTGGGGTTTTGTCGGCAGCCCGGCAGCGCGCTGGGCGCACTTCTGGCCGACGCCCACGCGCTTGAAGTGGCACCTGCAGGCCCTGCTCAACGGCCAAGACTATCACCGCCTCGGCCATTCGCCGTTGGGCGCGCTGGTGATGGTACTGATGCTGCTGCTGATGGCCGGCCTTGGCGTCAGCGGCTTCATGATGGAAGAGATCTATTACTTCTGGGGCGACGACGGCCTGCGCGATATCCACGAGTTGATGGCCGATGCCCTGCTGGCGCTGGTGTGCCTGCACATTGCGGCGGCGCTGGTCGAGAGCTGGCGGCTGAAGGAGAACCTGCCGCTGTCGATGGTCACCGGCAGGCGTCGGCGGCGCTGAAACGATCGCGGATCAAGCCAGCATCCACCGAACTGTGGGCGCTGGCTTGCCAGCGGTGGGCTGCACAGCAGCCCTCTATCAGTGCTGCATATGCTGGTGATCATGCCCATGCATGGCTTGCGCATTCAGCGCCCGCACCGGCGCTTTCACTTCGATGGTCTGCTTGACGCCCTTGGCATCCTCGACCACCAGGGTCAGCGGCACTTGCTCGCCTTCCTTGAGCTGCTGGTTGAGGTCCATGAGCATCACGTGATAACCATTGGGGTCAAGGCTCACCGCCTTGCCGGCCGGCAGCGGCACACTGTCGACCTCGCCCATTTTCATCACGTCGTTTTCCATGGTCATCTGGTGCACCTGGACGGTCCTGGCCACCGGCGAGGCGACGCTGAGCAGTTTGCTGTCGGTGCTGGCGGTGAGGGTCATGAAGGCACCGCTGGACTTCTGCTGTGGCACGGTGGCGCGTGCCCAGGCGTCGCTGACGGTGGTTTCAGCCATGGCCGGCAGGGCCAGGCCGATCAGGGCCAGCGCGGCCAGGGTACGTTTGACAGGGTTGCGAAGCATTAACACACCTCCATGACAGTGAGCAGGTCTTCTGCGCACTCTTTTGCATTGAGCGAATGGGACAGGCCCAGGCGCAGCTGGCCGCGGGAATCGAAAACGTAGCTGGTCGAGGTGTGCGAGATGGTATAGGTATCGCCGGCGGGCACCTTCTCGTAGAACACACCGAACTCGCGGGCTGCCGCCGCGGTTTCTTCAAGGGTACCGGACAACGCCACGAACGACGGATCGAAGGCCTTGACGTAGGCGTCGAGCACCTCGGGGGTATCGCGCTCGGGGTCGAGGCTGATGAACACCACCTGCAAAAAGCCTGCGTCGCGGCCCATCAGCTTCTTGATCTGCACCGCGCGCGCCAGGGTGGTCGGGCACACCGCCGGGCACTGGGTGAAACCGAAGAACACCATCGGCATCGAACCCCAGAAACTCGAGAGGGTACGGACGTTGCCCTGGGTATCCTTGAGCTTGAACGAACGGCCGAGGATCTTGTTGCTCATGTCCTTGCCGTACTTGAAGTCCAGCGCGCCACCGGAACGGGGGTCGCAACCTGCAAGGGCGCCGAGGCCCAGCAGGCTGATCCCGGCAACAACCTGGCGCCGGGTCAGTAAATCAGTCATGTAACCATCCTTTCGGGAAGGTGCCAGCCCCTGGATAGAGGGGCATGTCGAGAAACCTTCGCATTTTGTCATGGCGGCGGACGCAGGTTCCAGCGCGCAGCGCCCCGTACGTCTGTATCCCAGTATTTACGGGGTGCGGCCTGTTGTCGCAGGCAGTGACAAGAAACATCCAGCAACGTCTACGGTAATAATGACGCATCCGTTCGCCCCTCAACCCGTGGAGCCATCCCCATGCTCAGCAAAGCCGTACTGACCCAGCACGAAGTCGCGCAACTGCTTGCCGCCGCACGCACCGAAGCCCAGGCCAACCAGTGGGCGGTGAGCATCGCCGTGGTCGATGACGGCGGCCACCCGCTGGCCCTGGAACGCCTGGACGGCTGCCCGCCGATCAGCGCCTACATCGCCCAGGAAAAGGCCCGTACCGCGGCCCTGGGGCGCAAGGACAGCAAGGTCTACGAAGACATCATCAACGGCGGGCGCACGGCCTTTCTCTCGGTGCCAGTGCTAAACGCCACCCTTGAAGGCGGCGTGCCGCTACGGGTAGATGGCCAGGTGATTGGCGCGGTGGGGGTTTCGGGGGTCAAGTCCGAGCAGGATGCGCAGGTGGCCAAGGTGGCGATCGACGCATTGCTGGCGCAACTAAACAGCTAATTTCCTACATCAGTCACAAAACGGTACACATCCTGCTTGCTGCGAGGCGGCGCATCCTATGATGCGCCTTTCGTAACGACACATAAGGAAAAGTGCCGTGTTCAAACCGTTAGCAGTCGCTGTAAGCCTGGGTTGTGCAATGTTGTCATCCGGCGCCAGCGCCTATGAATATGGGGAATATGCCGGGCAGACCCTGGACCGTCTGATCAACGACTACCCCGGGCGTTACCGCGGTACCGCCAGTTTCGAAGGTGCTACCGCCCTGATGCAAGCGCAACTGGGCTTCGGCTACCAGACCCGCCGTCAGGACTTCACCTGGGCCGGCAACCGCAGTTCGCAGAACGTCATCGCTTCAGCCGCGGGCCAGAACAGCACCTACGTGGTGCTCGGCGCCCACTACGACACCTACTTCGGCCGCCCCACCCTGCAAGGCCTGGACGACAACGCCTCGGGCGCCGCCGTGCTCACCGAGATCGCCCGCAACCTGGGCGGCGTGGCCCTGGAAAACGGCCTGGAAGTGGTCGGTTTTGGTGCCGAGGAAGAAGGCCTGCGCGGTTCGCGCGCCTATGTCGCGTCATTGAGCGACAGCCAGCGCGCCAACCTGTTGGGCATGATCAACCTCGACAGCCTGATCACCGGCGACAAGATGTACGCCCATGCCGCCAGCAACAGCGTTGCCAACCCGGCCCTGGGCGCCTACCGCGACCAGTTGCTGCGCATCGCCCAGGAGCTGGACATCCCGCTGTTCACCAACCCCGGCCTGAACCCCGAATACCCGGCCGGCACCGGCTGCTGCAGCGACGGCGAAAGCTTCAACGGCCTCAACGTGCCGGTGCTGTTCATCGAGGCCACCAATTGGGAGCTGGGTGAACTGGACGGCTACGAGCAGACCGACAACCCGGCGATTCCCGGCGGCTCGACCTGGCACGACCCGGCTGAAGACAACCAGCAAGTGCTGACCAACGCCTTCGGCCAGCAGCGCATCGACCAGCGCCTGAGCGACTTCTCGCGGCTGCTGACGCGCCTGGTGCTGGAACTGACCAACGCCGACCTGCTCGCCTCCACCGCCTCCGGCGGCGCCATGGCGCGGCAGATGGAAGACCAGTTGCAACGCCAGCACCAGGCCCTGACCCGCCTGCATGACCGCCGCTGGCTGAGCCTGCTGGACGCCACACGGGCAGTCGGCAGCTTTGATGGTGAAGTGGGTGTGGAAGGCGAAGTTTCACCTGACAGCGGTTTCGACGCGCCGGGCAACCCCGAGTCGAAACGCGTGGGTGTCTATGGTGTTGGCGATTACCGCCTCAATGACGCCCTGACTGTCGGTGCCAGCCTGAGCTTTCAGCGCAGCCGCGATTCTCTCGACCATGGCGGGCGCATCGAAGGCGACGCCTGGCAGGCCGGGCTGTTTGCCCTGCTCAACGACGGCGGTCCGCAATGGCTGGCCGGCGAGCTGAGCGCCGGGCATACACGCTTTGATACCAAGCGCTCGGTGTACATCCAGGCCAACAACGGCCCGGTGCTGCTCGACCAGCGCCTGTCCGGCGACACCTCGGCGTGGTTCTGGGGTGCGCGCCTCGACGGTGGCTACGACTTCAGCTTCGGCGCCCTGAAGACCGGCCCGGTGGCGGGCCTGGACTACATGCACTACCGCATCGACGACTTCCACGAAGACCAGGCCCTGCGCACCGCCCTGGGCTACGAGAAGCAGAGCTACGACGCCCTCGAAGCCAGCCTTGGCTGGCGCCTGCATGGCAGCGTTGGCCTGGGCGCGAACATGGCCCTGCAACCCTACGCCAGCGTACGCTGGGTACGCGAACTGGCCGATGGCCGCCTGGATGAGATCGACCTCACCAGCAATGCCGACGGCCGTGTGCGGGTAGCGGACATGGGCAGCGTCGACAAGGACTTTGGCCGCGCGCAAGTGGGCGCGCAATTGATGTTCACCGAGCAGTTGGGGGTGTTTGCCGAGGTCAACAGCCGCTTTGCCCATAGCGAGGGTAATCAGGCTGGCTATTCCCTGGGTGTGCAGTGGCAGTTCTGAATCAATAAAATAAAAGGATATAAAAATAACAAAACAATCTAACAATTTGGAATAAACAAATTGAAGGGCCTGCGCGGGCTCCTTATATTTTCGGGCATGCCTTGCCCTTGAATCCCAGGAGTCCGCCCATGTCGCACACGCCCCATTCCCCCCTGCGTCGCCTGCTCACCGGCGGCTTGTTTGCCGCCCTGGCAGCGCTGATCCTGCCCGCCCCGCTGGCCCATGCCGAAGCGAGCAAGACCCTGCGCATCGGCTACCAGAAGTTCAACAGCATCAACATCCTCAAAGGCAGCGGCGCCCTGGAAAAAGCCCTGGAGCCACAAGGGGTGAAAGTCAGCTGGTACGAATTCGCCGCCGGCCCGCAGCTGCTCGAGGCGCTGAGCACCGGCGCCATCGACCTTGGTCATGCCGCCGATGCGCCATCGGTGTTCGCCCAGGCCGCCGGCAAGCCGGTGGTGTACCTGGCCGCCGAGCAGCCCTACCCCAAGGGCATCGGCCTGGTGGTGCGCGACCAGGACCATATCGCCAACGTCGCCGCCCTCAAGGGCCAGCGCGTGGCCACCGGCCGCGGCTGGAACGCCCAGTACCTGCTGGCCGTGGCCCTGCAGGACGCCGGCCTGAGCTACAAGGACATCACCCCGGCCTACGTCAACAATGCCGCCGACGCCGTGGCCGCCCTGCAGTCCGGCAGCGTGCAGGCCGTGACCCTGTGGGACCCCTTCCTGGCCGCCGCTGAACAACAACCGGGCCTGAAGAACCTGCGCGATGGCAGCGGGCTGTCCAACAACCGCACCTTCTACCTGTCGTCGGCGGCCTTTGCCGATGACAACCGCGCATTGCTGAAGACCTTCTTCAGCGAACTGGCCAAGGTCAGCAGTTGGGCCAACCAGAAACCCGATGAAGTTGCCGCCCTGCTGGCGCCGCAACTGGGCATCGGCGCCGACGTGCTGCAGGTGGCCAGCGAGCGGCGCAACTACAACGCCGTGGCCATTGACGCGAAAATCACTGCCGAGCAGCAAAAGCTTGCCGACACCTTCCAGGGCCTGGGCCTGATCCCCAAAGCGCTGAAGGTGGCCGATGCGGTCTACCCGGTGTCGGTCCTGCCCTGAGTACAGACCATGTCCAAGACCATCCGCTTCAACGCCTTCAGCATGAACGCCGCCACCCACCAGTCCCCCGGGCTGTGGCGCCATCCGCGCAACACCAGCGTCGATTTCAATCGCCTGGGCTACTGGACCGACCTCGCCCGCCTGCTCGAACGCGGGCTGTTCGATGCGCTGTTCATTGCCGATGTGCTGGGTATCTATGACGTCTACCAGGGCAGCGCCGACGGCGCCCTGCGCGGCGGCGTGCAGGTGCCGGTCAACGACCCGCTGCTGATTGTCCCGGCCATGGCCGGGGTCACCGAACACCTGGGCTTTGGCATCACCTTTTCGCTGACCTACGAGCACCCGTACCCCTTCGCCCGGCGCATGTCCACGCTCGATCACCTGAGCGCCGGGCGGGTGGGCTGGAACATCGTCACCGGTTACCTCGACAGCGCCGCACGCAACCTTGGCCTGGCCCGGCAACTGGGCCACGACGAGCGCTACGAGCTGGCCGAGGAATACCTGCAGGTGCTGTACAAGCTGTGGGAAAAAAGCTGGGACGACGATGCCGTGGTGCAAGACCGCGGCAGCGGCCAGTTCCTCGACCCGGCCCGGGTGCACCCGATCAACCACCAGGGCGCACACTTCCAGGTGCCCGGCATTCATCTGAGCCAGCCTTCGCCGCAGCGCACGCCGGTGCTGTTCCAGGCCGGCGCCTCGCCGCGGGGCCTGCGCTTTGCCGCCGATCATGCCGAATGCGTGTTCATCAGCGCGCCGACCCAGGCAGCGCTGAGCGGTTATGTTGAAGGCATCCGCAAGGCCACCCGTGACGCCGGCCGGCCTGAACAGGACGTGCTGATCTACGCCCAGGCGCTGCTGATCGTCGCCGAGAGTCGGCAGGCGGCCGAGGCCAAGCTGCAGGAGTACCGCCAGTATGTGGACGTCGAGGCGGCGCTGACCCTGCTGTCGGGCTGGACCGGTATCGACTTCGCAGGCGTCGACCCCGACTCGTTGATCGAATACATCGACAACGACGCCGGGCGCACCGCCCTGGCGGTGTTCACCAAGGCCGACCCGAACCGGCGCTGGACCGTGCGCGAAGCGGCTGAGTTCGTCAGCCTCGGCGGCCGTGGACCGGTGTTGCTCGGCTCACCTGCACAGATTGCCGATCAACTGGAAGACTGGCTCGACAGCACCGGTATCGACGGTTTCAACCTCACCTATGCGGTGGTGCCCGACGACCTGCAAGCGGTGGTCGAGCAGGTGGTGCCCGAGCTGCAACGCCGTGGCCGTTATCGCACGGCGTATGAACACGGCACCTTGCGCCACAAGCTGTTCGGCCGCGGTGACCGTTTGCAAGCCGAACACAAGGGCCGGCTCGTCCAGATCTGATCCCAGGCACTATGCTCTGAACAGTCCCCCGCCGCTGGAGCTGTTCATGAGCCTTCGCTTTGTCTTGTGTCTGATGCTGGTCATCAGCAGTGGCGTCGGCGCCGCTGAACAGTGGCACCTGGCGCAGGATGAAGACGGTATCCGGGTTTACCTCAGCGATGTGCCGGGTTCGCCCTACCAGCAGTTTCGCGGCGTGGCGTTGATCAAGGCCAGTGTGTCGACCTTGAGCGAGCTGCAGGAAAACCTGCGGGTCGCCTGCAAATGGCTGTACGGCTGCGCCGACATGCGCCTGCTCAAGGTCGAGGGCGACAGCACCTGGGTCTACCTGACCACCGCCCTGCCCTGGCCGGCCAGCACCCGCGACATGGTGATCCAGGTGCAGAGCGAGCGCCGCGACGACGGCAGCCTGGTGCGTCGTCTCAAGGCCGTGCCGGGTATGGTCAAGCATGTGCCGGGGCAGATCCGCGTGCGCCAGCTCCAGGGCCTGTGGACCCTGGTGCCCAAAGGCGAGCAACTCACCGAAGTGACCTACCAACTGCAGGCTGACCCGGCCGGGGACATCCCCTCGTGGCTGGCCAACCAGTTCGTCCTCGATGCCCCCAGCGTGTCCTTGCGCACCTTGCGTGCCGTGGCCGAGCGTCAAGGTGGTGCTGCGCCCTGAACAGCGCTTGCATGGTTTTTGTCGTCCGCGGCTTGTTGCCGGGCCGTGCCCGAGCCTTAGGCTCGAAGGCGTGTGCCATAACGACAAAAAAATGGAGTTGCCATGCCCTTCCCAACCCAGCACCCGCGTACACGCCTGGCCTGCCTGATCGCAACGTGGTGCCTGAGCCAGTCGCTGCACGCAGCCCAAGCCCCGGCCGCCGCCAGCGAACAGACGCGTAGCAGCAATGCCGCCGTGCTGAGCCAGCTGCCGTTCACCGACCGCGCCGACTACCAGGCAGTTACCCGCGGCCTGATTGCGCCGTTCACCGGCCAGGTCAACGACGCTGCCGGCAAGCCGGTATGGAGCCTTGAAGGCTACAAATTCCTCGCCGCCGAAGGCAGCCCCGACAGCGTCAACCCCAGCCTCTGGCGCCTGGCCCAGCTCAATGCCCATGCGGGCCTGTTCGAGGTAGCGCCGCGGCTGTATCAGGTGCGCGGCCTGGACCTGGCCAACATGACCCTTATCGAAGGCGACGACGGGCTGATCATCATCGACCCGCTGACCACCGCTGAAACTGCCCGCGCCGCGTTACAGCTGTACTACCAGAACCGCCCGCACAAGCCGGTGGTGGCGGTGATCTACAGCCACAGCCACACCGACCATTTTGGCGGCGTGCGCGGGGTGATCGATGAGGCAGACGTCAAGGCCGGCAAGGTCAAGGTGTTCGCCCCCAGCGGCTTCATGGAACACGTGATGAGCGAGAACGTCTACGCCGGCAACGCCATGAGCCGGCGCGCCCAGTACCAGTTCGGCCTGTACCTGCCGCGTGGCGCCCAGGGCCAGGTCGACACCGGCATCGGCAAGGCCTTGGCCACCGGTGGCACCATCACCCTGATCGCACCCACCGAGCTGATCAGCAAGCCGTACGAGACGCGCACCGTGGCCGGTATCGAGCTTGAATTCCAGTTGACCCCGGGTACCGAAGCGCCAGCGGAAATGAACCTGTACCTGCCGCAGTTCAAGGCCTTGGGCATTGCCGAAAATGCCTCGCAGACCATGCACAACATCCTCACCCCGCGCGGCGCCCAGGTACGTGACGCCAAGGCCTGGTCGCAGTACCTGGACGCCAGCCTGAGCCGTTACGGCGACAAAACCGAGGTGCTGTTCGGCCAGCACAACTGGCCGACCTGGGGCGCGGACCAGGTGCGCACGCTGATCGCCGACCAGCGCGACATGTATGCCTTCCTCAACGACCGCACCTTGCACTTGCTCAACCAGGGCCTGACGCCGATGGAAATCGCGCAGAACATGCAGACCCTGCCCGGGGAGCTGGCGAACAAGTGGTACACCCGTGGCTACTACGGCTCGCTGAGCCACAACGCGCGGGCGGTGTACCAGCGCTACATGGGCTTTTACGACGGCAACCCGGCCAACCTCAACCCGCTGCCACCGGTCGAGAGCGCCCGGCACTATGTCCAGGCCATGGGTGGCGGCGAGGCGGTGCTGGCCAAGGTGCGGGCAGCGATGGACAAAGGCGAATACCGCTGGGCGGTACAACTGGGCAACCAGCTGCTGTTTGCCGAGCCGGACAACCCCGAGGCACGCAGTGTACAGGCGCAAGCCCTGGAGCAGCTCGGCTACCAGAGCGAGAACGCCACCTGGCGCAACATGTACCTGACCGGCGCCATGGAACTGCGCGACGGCGTGCCGAGCCAGGCGGGCAGTTCGGTGTCGGTGGACATGGTGCGGGCGCTGACTGCGGACATGTTCTTCGACTACATGGCCGTAAGGGTCGATGTCGACAAGGCGGTGGGCCATGACCTGAACCTGAACTGGAGCTTTACCGAGCCGGACCAGGCCTACAACCTGACCTTGCGCAATGGTGTGCTGACCCACCGAGCGGGCCTGAACCCCAAGGCTGATGCCAGCTTGAGTATGAACAAGGCGACCCTTGAGCAGATCAGCCTCAAGCAGCTGGACTTCCCGACGGCGATGCAAAAAGGCCTGATCAAGGTCGACGGCAACGGCAAAAAAATCGCCGAGCTGCTGGGCACCCTCGACAGCTTCAGCCCACAGTTCAACATCGTCACGCCTTGAAGGCCCCATCGCGGGTCAAGCCCACACACAATGGTTCGGTGCACACCGAACCTGTGGGGGCCGGCCTTGCCGGCGATCGAGCCCGCAGGGCTCGTAATCCAGTCAGCACCTGATGTGCTGGCTGCACTGGCCTCATCGCCGGCAACGCCGGCTCCTACAATGGTTCGGTGTACGCCAAACCTGTGGGAGCTGGCCTTGCCGGCGATCGAGCCCGCAGGGGTCGCATTCCTGACAACACCTGGTGTGCTGACTGGACTGGCCCTATCGCTGGCAAGGCCAGCTCCCACAATAAATCTGTGTACACCTGTCCTGCCGGCGATCGAGCCCGCAGGG
>NZ_JBNDLE010000036.1:0-13729 GCF_050435905.1 Pseudomonas sp. 2835
CACCACCGCGGGGGTTGTGGCGGGGGCGCCCCGCCGGCCCTGCCGCGCCCGCCCCCCCCCCCCCCCCACAAACACATGGGGGGGGGGGGGGGGGCGCCCCCCCCCCCCGACTTGACCCGCGATGCCTTACAAAGCCTTCTCGAAAATCTTCGAATTGCGCTGGTAGTTGTACAGCGATGCCCGCGCCGCCGGCAGCCGCTCTACCCCGCTGGGCACAAAACCGCGCTCGCGGAACCAGTGCGCCGTGCGCGTCGTCAGCACGAACAGGGTATTGAGCCCCATCTCCCGCGCCCGCGTCTCGATCCGTTCCAGCAACTCGTCACCGCGACCGCCGTGGCGATACTCCGGGTTCACCGCCAGGCACGCCAGCTCGCCTGCTTGCGAGTCGGCAATCGGGTACAGCGCCGCACAGGCGATGATCATGCCCTCGCGCTCGACCACACTGAACTGCTCGATCTCACGCTCCAGCACCTCACGCGAACGGCGCACGAGAATGCCCTGCTCCTCCAGTGGGCTGATCAGGTCGAGCAAGCCGCCGACATCCTCGATCGCGGCTTCACGGACCTTCTCAAACTGCTCCTGGGCCACCAGGGTGCCGCCACCGTCGCGGGTGAACAACTCGGTGAGCAAGGCGCCATCTTCGCCATAACTGACGATATGACTGCGCGCCACGCCGCCCCGGCAAGCTTCGGCGGCGGCATCGAGCAGCTCGCCCTGGTAATCGCTGCCCAGGCGCTGCAGATGCGCTGGTACCTGCTGTGGACGCAGCTCGCGCACCAGCCGGCCCTGTTCGTCGAGCAGGCCGCGCTCGGCGCCGAACAGCAACAGCTTGTCGGCGCCCAACTCGATGGCGGCGCGGGTAGCGACGTCTTCACAGGCCAGGTTGAAGATCTCGCCAGTGGGCGAATAGCCCAACGGCGACAACAGCACGATTGAGCGCTCGTCGAGCAGGCGATTGATGCCTTTGCGGTCGACCCGGCGCACTTCGCCGGTGTGGTGGTAATCGACGCCTTCGACCACGCCGATCGGTCGCGCGGTAACCAGGTTGCCGGCAGCTACGCGCAGGCGCGAGCCCTGCATCGGCGAGGCGGCCATGTCCATCGACAGGCGCGCCTCGATGGCGATGCGCAGGTGGCCAACGGCATCGATCACGCATTCAAGCGTCGCCGCATCGGTGATGCGCATGCCGCGGTGGTAGTGCGGAGTCAGGCCGCGGGCCGCCAGGCGGCTTTCGATCTGCGGGCGCGAGCCGTGGACCAGCACCAGGCGCACGCCGAGGCTGTGCAGCAGCACCAGGTCGTGAACGATATTGCCGAAGTTGGGGTGCTCGACGCCGTCACCGGGCAGCATGACCACAAAGGTGCAGTCGCGGTGGGCGTTGATGTAAGGCGAAGCGTGACGCAGCCAATTGACGTATTCGGGCATAACCGGAGAGCCTGTAGAAAATAGGGACAAGAACGGGAAAGCACACAGCGCTCGAAGGGTTATCGTCGGAACAGGCTTGGCGTCACGCGCAATCTCCTCTGCAAAACGGTTCAGCTCAGCGGGCAATTACCGGGCTGAGGCAATAATGTTCGATCAACTCACGCAATAGACGCACAGTAGGCTGCAAGCGTGACATTTCAAGGTACTCGCCCGGCTGGTGGGCACAGGCGATGTCGCCGGGGCCCAATACCAGGGTCTCGCAACCCAGGCGCTGAAGATAAGGCGCTTCGGTGCCAAAGGCTACCGCTTCGGCGCGATAACCGGTAAGACGTTCGGCTACCCGTACCAGTTCTGCATCGGCGGCCTGCTCGAACGGCGGCACCTCGGGGAACAGCGGCGCGTAGTCGATGCGCACCTGGTGCTGCTCGGCCAGCGGCGCCAGTTTGTGCCGGATGGCGTTGCGCAGCACTTCAGGGTCCATGCCCGGCAGCGGGCGCAGGTCGAACTCCAGGGCGCACTGCCCGCAGATGCGGTTGGGGTTGTCGCCGCCATGGATGCAGCCGAAGTTCATCGTCGGTTGCGGCACGCTGAACTGGGCATTGTTGTATTCCCGCTGCCACTGCCGGCGCAGGTTCATCAGCTCGCCCATCACCTGGTGCATGGCCTCCAGGGCGCTGTGGCCCAGGCTCGGGTCGGACGAGTGGCCGCTGCGTCCAAGAATGTCGATGCGCTCCATCATCACCCCCTTGTGCAGGCGGATCGGCTTGAGCCCGGTCGGCTCGCCGATCACCGCCGCACGGCCCAGGGGCCGGCCGGCCTCGGCCAGGGCGCGGGCCCCGGCCATCGAGCTTTCTTCATCACAGGTGGCGAGAATCAGCAGCGGCTGCTTGAAGTCATGCGCCAGCAACGGCTGCACGGCTTCGATGATCAGGGCAAAAAAGCCCTTCATGTCGCAACTGCCCAGGCCCACCCAGCGGCCGTCGACCTCGGTCAGCTTGAGCGGGTCGGTCTGCCAGAGCTCGGGATCGTAAGGCACGGTGTCGCTGTGCCCGGCCAGCACCAGGCCGCCCGGGCCGCTGCCGTAGCTCGCCAGCAGGTTGAACTTGCCCGGGGTCACCTGCTGGATGTCGCAGGCAAAACCCAGGTCCCCCAGCCAACCGGCCAGCAGATCGATCACCGCGCGGTTGGACTGATCCAGCAACGGCTGGGTACAACTGACCGATGGCGCGGCGATCAGGGCGGCGAACTGCTCTTTGAGCGATGGCAACGGCATGCGCTTTCTCCTTGGGCGAAGCTCATCATAGGGCCATCCGGCACCGGGAATAAACCGCCGCGAGCCGACTCCTGTACACTGCACCCCCAAGACGCTCCCTGTCATTCGAGCCTGGATTACCCAGCAATGCATAAAGAAACCGAAATCAAACTGCGGGTCAGCCGCGAGACACTCGCCGCCCTGCGTGAACACCCATTGCTGAACAAGCGCAACAAGTCCGGGTGGCAAAGCCGCGAACTGCTCAACCAGTACTTCGACACCCCGGAGCGCGACCTGGCCGCCGCCAAGGTCGCCCTGCGCCTGCGCCGCGACGGCGATGTGGTCATCCAGACCCTCAAGACCCGCGGCCAGAGCGTCGCCGGCCTGTCCCAGCGCAACGAGTTCGAGTGGCAGTTGCCCAAAGCCAAGCTCGACCTGAAAAAGCTCGACGCCGAGTGCTGGCCGGAGCAACTGGCCGATGTCGACAAAAAGACCATCAAGGCGCTGTTCACCACCGATTTCACCCGTGAATACGCCGAAATCGCCTGGGGCCGCGGTAAGGCCAAGGTGGTGATCGAAGCCGCCCTGGACCTCGGCACCGTGGTCGCCGGCAAGCAGAAGGAAGAAATCTGCGAGCTGGAACTCGAGCTGCGCGAAGGCGCCCCCGAAGCCCTGCTGGAGCTGGCCGCCGAACTGTCAGCCAAGCTGCCGCTGATGCCGTGCGACATCAGCAAGGCTGAGCGCGGCTACCGCCTGCTCGACGCCGGCAGCTACGCCCTGAGCCTGCCCGCTGCCGAACTGAACGCCGAGATGACCCTCGACGACGCCTTCGCCGCGCTCGCCTGGCAGTTGCTCGGCAGCAGCCAGCGCCTGGCCGAACAGTACCGTTTCAACGGTCACTGGCGCCTGCTGCAAGACTGGGTCGAGAACCTCTGGGAGCTGCGCGCCCTGGCCGGCAGCCTCGGCCAGGCCGGCCCACGCGCCAGCACCCGCGAGCTGCGCAACAGCCTCGATGCCCTGCTCGAAGACTGGCGCCCGCTGGTGCTCGCCGGTGCCGACGACGAAGATGTACGCCGCGCAGCGCCCGAGCAGTTCGCCGAAGAACTGCTCGAAACCCGCTGGGGCCAGTTCTCCCTGGAGACCTCACGCTGGCTGCTGGCCCGTGCCTGGACCGTCGAGCGCAACAAGCGCGGCGACCGCCAGGGCGCCGCACAACTGGCCAACTGGCTGAACGTGCTGCTGGCCGAAGAAGCCAAGGCCCTCAACCTGCCGCTGTACCATCGCCAACCGGAAGACCTGGCCGAGCAGTTGCCGCGTATCGAGCGCCTGCTGGCCTGGCTGCATCATGCCCGCCAGGTGCTGGAAAGCCCGGACCTGGACCGCCTGTACGGCGAGCTTAACAAGCTGCATGAACTGGCCAACCTGCCGATCAGCGACGAAGTGCTCGAAGCACGCGTCCACCAGGCCATGGCCGTGTTCCAGAGCCGCGGCTGGAAGCACTTGCTGCGCAAGTAAGGCTCAAGGCAACACCGGCAGACTCGTCGTGGACTTGATTTCGGACAAGGCCACGGTCGAGTTGACCTCCTGGATCCCCGGCACCATCGACAGCTTTTCGAAAAAGAACCGTTCGTAGGCTTCGATGTCCGGGGTGACAATGCGCAGCAAGAAATCCACTGCGCCCATCAGCACATAACACTCCAGCACTTCCGGAAAACCGCGGATCGCCTCGGTGAACTCGGTGAAGTTGGAACGCCCGTGAGCGTTGAGTTTGACCTCGGCGAAAATCTGCGTGTTCAGGCCGATCTTCTTGCGATCGAGCAGGGTCACCTGGGCGCGAATCACCCCCTCCTCTTTCAGACGCTGAATGCGCCGCCAGCACGGTGACTGCGACAGGCCTACACGCTCAGCGATCTGTGCGCTGGAGAGCGAGGCATCTTCCTGCAACAAAGCCAGAATGCGGCGGTCATAGGCGTCCAACTCGCTATGCATGATTATTTCTCCAAAGTCATCAGTTGCGAATTGATCTATTCAATTGTTCGCAATATCTCACGATCATAGAGAAGAAATACCCCGGCCTGCATGTAAAAATTTCTCCACTTTCTGCGGAGAATCCCATGAGCGCTCTCGAACGGCTGGACAGCCCCCTTACGCCCTTGCGCCACGATGTCTGGGCCGCCAACAACGCGCACAGCGATGTCTGTTACCAATTGCAGGTCGAAGCCGAACCCGACAGCCTGTGCCGGGTGCTCAACCTGTTTGCCCTGCAGTTCCTGGTACCGCATCGAGTGAATGTTGAGCAGCAGGATGACCTGCTCAATATCGAGATCGGCATCAGCGGCCTGAGCTGGCATCGCGCCGAATTGATTGCACAAAAAATGCGCAACCTGATTTACGTGACCGAAGTGCAGTTGAGCGCGGCCGGAAAAGCCTGGTAACCCTTGTTCACGGGGAAGCTCCGCCCCAACGGCTACCCTTGCTCAGGCCACCACTGTCGGTGGCGCGGCAAGGAAGCCCGCAGCCATGCACAACCTCAGCGAAGATCGCTGGCTAGACCTGAATACCCTGCTGGACAAGCTGGTGGCCGAGCAGCGCATCAACACGGCTGATCGCGACAACTGCCCACCTGTCCAGCACGACCAGCACCCGCTGGAGTGGATCGCCAGCCGGCAGCTTGCCGACCTGATTAATCCCGGCCAACGCCTGGACCTCGATACCCTCTGCCAATGGCTGGCCAGGGAGGCCGGGCAGCCTTACCTGCGTATCGATCCACTGGAGATCGACCCCGCCCGCCTCACCGGCCTGATGTCCGCAAGCTTCGCCCGGCGCCACGGCATCCTCGTGGTGGCCGCCGATGCCAGCGGCGTCACCGTGGCCAGCGCACAACCTTATGTACGCGCCTGGGAAACGGACCTGGCCCAGGTGCTGCAACGGCCGATCAGGCGCGTACTGGCAAGCCCGGTGCAGATCCGCCAGCTCAGCCAGACGTTTTTCCAGGTCGCACAATCGGTCAGCGGCGCCAGCCAGCAGCAGTCGACACCAATCGCGGCGGGCAATCTTGAACAGTTGCTTGAGCTGGGCGCCAGCGGCCCTGAAGCACAAGCCAACGATGCGCATATCGTCAGCATCGTCGACTGGTTGTTGCAGTACGCCTTCGAGCAGCGCGCCAGCGATATCCACCTTGAACCCCGCCGCGAGCAGGGCCAGCTGCGTTTTCGCATCGACGGCTTGCTGCATCCGGTCTACCAGTTCCCGGCAACAGTGACCCTGGCGGTGGTCAGCCGCCTGAAAAGCCTGGGGCGCATGAATGTCGCAGAAAAACGCCGGCCCCAGGACGGCCGGATAAAAACCCGCCTGCCAGGCGGCGCAGAGGTCGAACTGCGGCTGTCGACCCTGCCGACCACCTTCGGTGAAAAGCTGGTGCTGCGAGTCTTCGACCCACAGCTGCTGCAACAGGACTTTGCCCAACTGGGCCTGGACGGCGCCGACCTCGAGCGCTGGCTGGCCATGCTCGACCATCGCCACGGCATCATCCTGGTTACCGGGCCTACCGGCTCGGGCAAGACCAGCACCCTGTACGCCAGCCTAAAACACCTGGCCACCCCGCAGATCAACCTGTGCACCGTCGAAGACCCGATCGAGATGGTCGAGCCGGCCTTCAACCAGCTGCAGGTGCAACCGGCCATCGACCTCGACTTTGCCGCCGGCACCCGCGCCCTGCTGCGCCAGGACCCGGATGTCATCATGATCGGCGAAATACGCGACCTGGAAACCGCACAAGTGGCGATCCAGGCCGCCCTCACCGGGCACCTGGTGCTCTCGACCCTGCATACCAATGATGCCTGCAGCGCCATCACCCGGCTGCTCGAGCTTGGCATTGCGCCCTACCTGCTCAAAGCCAGCCTGATCGGGGTCATGGCCCAGCGCCTGCTGCGCACCCTGTGCAAGCACTGCAAGGGAGCGCCGCTGGGGTGTCGGGAATGCCGGCAGACCGGGTATCACGGCCGTAGCGCGATCTTCGAATTGCTGAGCATGGGCGAAGCGTTCAAGTCACTCATAGAACAGGACACTGACTTGCCGAGCCTGCGCCAGCTGGCGCTCAGCGAAGGGATGAAGAGCCTCAAGCAAAGTGGCCTGGATAAAGTTGCAGCAGGGCTGACAACCCAGGCTGAAGTACTTCGCGTCACGGCCTGAAGCGCTCACCAAAGCTTTTACCCACTCAGGGAACTAGATTTGCCTAAATCCGATCAAAGCCCCCAATTCACCTCAGTTGGAGTCACCCCCGATGCGTCTCAAATTTGCAGTCGCAACCCTCGCCCTGCTGTCCCTGCCGGTTGGTTCTGCCATGGCCGATACCTTCTGGCGCAACGTCATCTCGTCCGGTGCGACCACCGGTTCCACCTACCTGACCTTCAAGGATCACAAACTGGTTGTGGCAGCACAGGATGATGCCGGCAGCTACGTCGCCAGCGAAGGCGCGATTCGCGGCCCGTACCTGGAAGCGGCGATGCACAAAGTGCGCGCCGACAACCCGGAGCTGAAAGTCAGCGACATGGAACTGGCCAATGCGATCCTGGCCAGGAATGCGGTAGCCAGCGAGTAAGCTGCGACCGCTTCGCCATCGATCGCCGGCAAGGCCGGCTCCCAAGTCTGGTATCGACCCTTGTGGGAGCCGGCCATGCCGGCGACGGCTTCAACGATAGTCATCCACCGGCACACAGGCACAAAACAGGTTCCTGTCGCCATACACATTGTCGACGCGATTCACTGCCGGCCAATACTTGTGCTGCCGCGCATGGGCACTGGGCGCCACGCCCTGGGCAATGCTGTAGGGCCGTTCCCACACCCCGAGCACATCCTCCAGCGTATGCGGCGCATGCTTGAGCGGGTTGTCTTCCGCCGACCAGTTACCCTCCTGCACTTCACGGATCTCGGCGCGAATGCTCAGCATCGCCTCGACAAATCGATCCAGCTCGGCCTTCGACTCGCTCTCGGTCGGCTCGACCATCAGGGTGCCCGGCACCGGAAATGACATGGTCGGCGCATGGAAGCCGTAATCCATCAAACGCTTGGCCACATCTTCCTCGGTGATGCCGGTCAGGGCCTTGAGCGGGCGCAGGTCGAGGATGCATTCATGGGCCACACGCTCGTTGCGCCCGCGATAAAGCACCGGGAAGGCGCCGCCCAACTGCTCGGCCAGGTAGTTGGCCGAGAGGATCGCCACCTCGCTGGCATCGGCCAGCTGCGGGCCCATCATGGCGATGTACATCCAGCTGATCGGCAAGATGCTCGCGCTGCCCCAGGGCGCGGCGCTGACTGCGGTATTCTGCGGGTCGGGGCCGGGTAGCGGGACGACCGGGTGGCTGGCGACAAAGGGCGCCAGGTGCGCCCGCACGCCAATCGGGCCCATGCCCGGGCCGCCACCGCCGTGGGGAATGCAGAAGGTCTTGTGCAGGTTCATGTGCGAGACGTCGGCGCCGATATCCGCCGGCCGCGCCAGGCCAACCTGGGCATTGAGGTTGGCACCGTCCATGTACACCTGGCCGCCGTGCGTGTGGATAACTTCGCAGATCTCGCTGATGCCCTCCTCATACACGCCGTGGGTCGATGGATAAGTCGCCATCAGGCACGACAGCTTGTCGCCGGCCGCCTGCGCCTTGGCCTTGAGGTCGGCCAGGTCGACGTTGCCGGCCTGGTCGCACTCGACGATCACCACCTGCATCCCGGCCATTTGCGCCGAGGCCGGGTTGGTGCCATGGGCCGAGGCCGGAATCAGGCAGATATCGCGCTGGGGCTGATGGCGGCTGCGGTGATACTTGGCGATTGCCATCAACCCGGCATACTCGCCCTGGGCGCCGGAGTTGGGTTGCATGCAGATAGCATCGAAGCCGGTAATTGCGCATAGCCAGCTTTCCAGCTCGTCGATCATCGCCTTGTAACCCTGCACTTGCGCGGCGGGCGCAAAGGGATGCAACAGGGCAAAGCCCGGCCAGGTGATCGGGATCATCTCGCTGCTGGCATTGAGTTTCATGGTGCACGAGCCCAGCGGGATCATCGACTGGTTCAACGCCAGGTCCTTGTTCTCCAGCTGCTTGAGGTAGCGCAGCATCTCGGTTTCGCTATGGTGCAGGTTGAACACCGGGTGGCTGAGGAAGGCCGAGCGCCGCACCAATGCCGGCGGAATGCCCTCGGGCTGTGCCTGGGCATCCAGGGCGGCGATATCCAGGCCGTGGTCGGCACCCAGGAAGATATCGAACAGGCGCATGACCGTGGTTTCGTCACAGGTCTCGTCGAGGCTCACGCCCAGTTGCCCGCGCCCAAGAATCCGCAGGTTGATCTGCGCCGCCTCGGCGCTCTCGATGATTGCCGTCTGGCTGCCGCCGACTTCCAGGGTCAGGGTGTCGAAGAAGTGCTCATTGAGGCGCTTGATGCCCTTGCTCTCAAGGCCCGCAGCCAGCACGAAGGTCAACGCATGCACGCGCTGGGCAATGCGCTGCAAGCCTTCCGGGCCGTGGTACACCGCATAGAATGCGGCGATGTTGGCCAGCAGTACCTGAGCAGTGCAGATGTTGGAGTTGGCCTTCTCGCGGCGGATATGCTGCTCGCGGGTTTGCAGGGCCATGCGCAACGCGGTGTTGCCGCGGGCATCCTTGGACACGCCGATGATGCGCCCGGGCATGGCCCGCTTGAACTCGTCGCGACAGGCAAAATATGCGGCATGCGGGCCTCCAAAGCCCATGGGCACGCCGAAGCGCTGAGAGGAGCCCAGCACCACGTCGGCGCCCTGCTCACCCGGCGGCATCAGCATCACCAGGCTCAGCAGGTCGGCAGCGACGCAGGCCAGCGCCTGCTGGGCATGCAGCTGGGTAATCAGGGGCCGCAAGTCGCGCACTTCGCCATGGGTGTCGGGGTATTGCAGCAAGGCCCCGAACACCTTGTAGTTGGCGAGGTTATCCACAGCGTCGACGATCAGTTCAAAGCCGAAGCCCTCGGCGCGGGTCTGCAGCACCGAGAGGGTTTGCGGGTGGCAGTGTTCATCGGCGAAGAAGGCATTGCTTTTCGACTTGGCCACGCGCTTGGCCAGGGCCATGGCTTCCGCCGCTGCAGTGGCTTCGTCGAGCAACGAGGCGTTGGCCAGGTCCAGGCCGGTGAGGTCGATGATCATCTGCTGGAAATTGAGCAAGGCTTCCAGGCGGCCCTGGGCGATTTCCGGTTGGTACGGGGTATAGGCGGTGTACCAGCCCGGGTTTTCCAGGACGTTACGCAAAATGACGGTGGGGGTAATGGTGCCGTGATAACCCATGCCGATCAGGCTGGTCCACACCTGGTTCTGCTCAGCGTAGCCCTTGAGCCTGGCCAGGGCGGCCTGTTCATCGAGGGCCTCAGGCAAGTCCAGCGGCCGGTTCAAGCGGATGCCCGGCGGCACGGTCTGTTCGATCAGCTCGCGGCGGCTGCCAACTCCGAGGGTGGCGAGCATGGCCTGCTGCTCCGAGGCATCGGGGCCCAGGTGGCGACGCAGGAAAGGATTGCGGTCTTGCAGTTGGCTCAGGGACGGCGACTGGGACATAGCGGCTCTCTCTTCCTCGACCAAGCCTCGAGCGCTCGAGGCATATTGAGTCTAGGAAGAGATTGCCGCCTGCGTGAAACTATTCGCCGATGGCGGCTTTGTAACCCGCGGCGTCGAGCAGTTTGTCGAGCTCGGCCTTGTCGCTTGGCTTGAGCTTGAAGATCCAGCTGGCGTACGGGTCGCTGTTCAGCGACTCGGGGCTGTCGGCCAGCTCTTCGTTGACTGCGATCACTTCACCGCTGACCGGTGCGTAGATATCGGAAGCGGCCTTGACCGACTCGACCACGCCCGCCGCGTCGCCGGCAGCGAAGACCTTGCCAATTTCCGCCAGCTCGACGAACACCACGTCACCCAGGGCTTCCTGGGCGTGGTCGCTGATCCCGACAGTCACAGTGCCATCGGCTTCCAGCCGGGCCCATTCGTGGCTTTCGGCAAAACGCAGGTCGGCGGGGATATTGCTCATAATTGTTGTCCTCGATTGGGTCAGCGGTTGGCCCGCCAGAATTGGGTTCAGATCAGGATCTTGCCATGGCGCACGAAGGTCGGCTTGACCACCCGCACCGGGTACCACTTGCCGCGAATCTCCACCTCGGCACGATCGGCGGTGGCCATCGGCACCCGCGCCAGGGCAATGGATTTGCTCAGCGTAGGAGAGAAACTACCACTGGTGATCTCACCTTCGCCAATCCCGGCGACACGCACCACCTGATGGGCGCGTAAAACGCCGCGCTCTTCGAGCACCAGGCCGACCAGTTTCTGCTCGACACCATGCTCGATTTCTTCCAGCAAGCCTTTGCGGCCGATGAAGTCACGCGCTGCCGGCTCCCAGGCGATGCTCCAGCCCAGGTTCGAGGTCAGCGGCGTGTGGGCTTCGTCGATGTCCTGGCCATACAGGTTCATTCCCGCTTCCAGGCGCAAGGTATCGCGCGCACCAAGACCGCTGGGTGCGATACCGGCGCCGACCAGGTCGTTGAAGAATGCCGGGGCCTGAACCGCCGGGAAGATGATTTCCAGGCCGTCCTCACCGGTATATCCGGTACGGGCGATGAACCAGTCACCGTCGGCCAGGCCTTCAAAGGGTTTGAGTTCACGGATCAAAGCGGCGCGTGCGGCGGTTACCAGTTCGGCGACCTTTTCCCGCGCCTGCGGGCCCTGGATGGCAAGGATGGCCAGTTCCGGGCGCTCGCTCAATTCGACTTCGAAACCGATCATGCGCGCCTGCATCCAGGCCAGGTCCTTGTCGCGGGTCGAGGCGTTGACCACCAGGCGGTAACCGTCTTCGCAGCGGTAGACGATCATGTCGTCGATCACCCCGCCCTGCTCGTTGAGCATGGTGCTGTACAGGGCCTTGCCGGTGGCGTGCAGACGATCGACATCATTGGCCAGCACATGCTGCAGCCAGACGCCAGCCTGGGCGCCGCGGATATCGATCACGGTCATATGGGATACATCAAAGACCCCGCAGGCCTGGCGCACCTGGTGGTGCTCCTCGACCTGCGAGCCATAATGCAGGGGCATATCCCAACCGCCAAAATCGACCATCTTGGCGCCGAGGGCCAAGTGCAGGTCATAAAGAGGCGTACGCTGTCCCATGGGTTTCTCCTTCCGGGCGTGGCGAGGCTACGGCGGCTGGCAGCGTTGCAGCTACCCGGTCTGTAGGACCGGCCGCAGCGAATGCCGCGCATTGTAGCTGCAAGCTCGCAGGCTTACACCCTCAGCGCGTTTGACCGGGGTGGCGGGCCGAACGTCGAATCAGGCCGATGACCGGCAACAGGCCGACCAGCACCAGGGTCAGCGCCGGCAGTGAAGCCCGCGACCATTCGCCTTCGCTGGTCATCTCGAACACCCGAACCGCCAGGGTATCCCAGCCAAAGGGGCGCATCAGCAAGGTTGCCGGCATTTCCTTGAGCACGTCGACGAACACCAGCAGCGCCGCGCTCATCGCACCGGGCACCAGCAGGGGCAGATACACCTTGAAAAACAATCTCGGGCCACTGACCCCCAGGCTGCGCGAAGCTTCCGGCAAGGACGGGCGAATCCGTCCCAGGCTGTTTTCCAGCGGGCCGTAGGCCACGGCAATGAAGCGCACCAGATACGCCAGCAACAACGCCGACAGGCTGCCGAGCAGCAACGGCTTGCCGGCGCCGCCCAGCCAGCTGGACAGCGGCACCACCAGTTGGTTATCCAGGTAGCTGAAGGCCAGCATGATCGACACCGCCAGCACCGAGCCGGGCAAGGCATAACCCAGGTTGGCCAGGCCGACGCCGGCACGGATGGCCGAGGTCGGCGCCTGGCGCCGGGCAAATGCCAGCACCAGAGCAACGCACACGGTGATCAGCGCCGCCATGGCGCCCAGGTACAGGGTATGCAGGATCAGCCCGGCATAGCGCTCGTCGAGGTCGAAACGGCCGCGCTGCCAGAACCAAACCAGCAACTGCAACATCGGCACCACGAAGGCACAGGCAAACACCAGCAGGCACCAACTGCTGGCAACCAGGGCCTTGATGCCCCGCAGGTGATACAACGCCTTGCCACGTGGCCGTTCGTTGCTGCCACGCACCGCGCCACGGGCCCGGCGCTCGCCGTAGAGCACCAGCATCACCGCCAGCAACAGCAGGCTGGCCAGTTGCGCGGCGCTGGAGAGGCTGAAGAATCCGTACCAGGTCTTGTAGATGGCAGTGGTGAAGGTGTCGAAGTTGAACACTGACACTGCGCCGAAATCAGCCAGGGTTTCCATCAATGCCAGCGCCACCCCGGCGCCGATCGCCGGCCGCGCCATGGGCATGGCGACCCGCCAGAATGCCTGCAACGGCGACAACCCCAGGACCCGCGCCGCTTCCATCAGGCCTTTGCCCTGGGCCAGGAAGGCGTTACGGGCCAGCAGGTAGACGTAGGGGTAGAACACCAGCACCAGCACGATTATCACCCCACCGGTGGAGCGCACCCGTGGCAAACGCATGGGCCCGAACCACTCGCGCAGCAGGGTTTGCACCGGGCCGGCGAAATCGAGCAGGCCGACAAACACGAACGCCAGCACATAGGCCGGAATCGCGAACGGCAGCATCAAGGCCCAGTCGAGCCAGCGCCGCCCGGGGAACTCACACAGGCTGGTGAGCCAGGCCAGGCTCACGCCCAGCACCGTCACACCAATGCCGACACCGAGGATCAGCGTCAGGGTGTTGCCCAGCAGGCGGCTCATCTGGGTATCGAGCAAGTGCGACCAGATCTGCAGGTCGACCGACTGCCAGGACAACAGCAGCACGCTCAGGGGCAGCAGCACCAGGGCGGCGATGATGAAGACCAGTGGGTACCAGCGGCGTTGGGCGGGGTGGGCCAAAAGGAAAAATCTCTATGTAGAAGCACAGGCTCTGTGGGAGCGGGGGGGGGGCCCCCGCCAAAAGGATGTGGTTGTGATAAAACAAGGCGGCCCGGCGCCCCCCCACCCGCGCGCGCGAAAGGGCCCGCCCCCGCAAGAAAATCCGCGGGAG
>NZ_JBNDLE010000037.1:0-13054 GCF_050435905.1 Pseudomonas sp. 2835
CACAGTGGCAGCTTCCAGTTCGGCCAGCAGGTGATACCCGGCCAGCAGGCGCAGTTCATCCAGTGGGCGGACATCAACTTCCCGGCGCCGATCACCACAACCGAGAGGCCGCTGGTTTTCTTGAATGCGGTCGACTACATGATGGTCGGCAACTTCTCGGTCAAAGGCAGCCCGGGGAATTGGACAGGGTTCAGGCTGAAGGCCTGGCCGCACCCCATTCACGGTGATGCCTGGCGACACTTCATGACCATCAAGTGGTTCTGCTCCAGCTACATGGCAGACAGCTCGCCGCCAGGGGAGTACGGCATATCAGTTAGGGATGCCAACGGTGTACGGCTCTTCTCTACATCCACAAACATCACTTCACTGAACAGTCAGCCTGCCACCAACTCGTTCATTCAGGCCGGGGACCCGATCACTGGCTCGGCATACTACGCGCCGAGCCAGCAGATGCCCTGGACCGGCAGCTATGAAGACTACGTGTTGGCTAATGCCCTGTTCTCCTGCACGAACATCACGCAAACGACCCAGCCAATACGGGCGAACTACGGGGGCTTCTGGCCCGGCAACAGGAGAATGCTCCAGATGTACGTCGATAACGGCTCAGGGATCAACCCCCTTACCGCCAATGGCCGAACGCTGTTTGCAGCGCGGCCTATGAAACCGATTTGAGGAGTCTTTAATGGCCAAACAAGCAATCAACCTTGGAGCAGCGCCCTCTGGAGTCGGTGGTGATACGCCGCGGGCAGCCTTCTCCAAAGCCATCGCGAACTTCGATGAGCTGTACGCACAGCTGGGAGGCAACACTCTCCCGGCGGCTATTCCAGTGGCCAAGGGCGGCACCGGTGGCACCACCCAGGCGACTGCCCGGACGGGTCTTGGTCTTGGGACTGCCGCCACTTCGAACAAGCAGGCCAGCGCGACCGATGCAACTGCTGGCGCCTTGCTTACTGTCGGAGGCTTCGGCCTCGGCGCATTGGGCGGCGGTCCAGCATCAACGCCGAACTCGGCTTACCTGAATGGGTTCTACAAGTTCGGCGCTGGCGCTGCTGGAAGTCCATTCGCTGACGCTGGCGGGTCGCTGCTGGTCAACAGCCTCGGCGGGAACTACATCCAGCAGATCGCGATGACGGCGACCGCGGGCAATCTTCCTTTCATCACCGCTCGCCATTTTTCCAGCGATGGTAATCCAGGGGCCTGGGTAACGCTCTACCACACGGGCAACACAATCCGTGCCGCTGACGGCACTTTGAAGGCGATCTGAACATGAGCAGAGCGGCAATCAACATCCTTGGCAGTACCGGGGAAATTATCGAAGTCGCCTCGTTGGGCAAGGCTGACATCACCTGCGAGCACGCTGGCCCTGGCCATTACCTGGTGCACGGAACGCAGGGTTTGGTCCCTGCGCCTGAAGGCTGGGGCTATGCCCTCAACACTGTCGACAGGGATGCGTCGATTGCGATCGCATTTGATGACGATGTCCTGGCCGTGACTGCAATGGTGGGCGGGCAGCCTGCGGATCTGCAGCACAGCATCACTCTGCATGTCGCGGTCGAGGCTCTGCCTGCGATTCAACCGCCACCCCCTGCAAAGCCCGAACCTAGCGACCCGCTACTCCTGGCCCAGCAAACCCAGGCACGGCTGCGAGAGATTGCCGACTACCACATTGCGCCAATGCAGGATGCGGTAGACCTGGAGGAGGCGACCGAGGAGGAGGCGGTAGCGCTCAAGGCCTGGAAGAAGTACCGCATAGCGCTGAGCCGAGTTCACGATCAAGAGGGCTATCCAACCTCCATCGATTGGCCGCAGCCGCCCGCCTGACATCAAGCTCACCCCATCGCACCCGCCATCGAGCGGGTTTATTTTTGCCTGGAGAAACACATGCCTTTCATCGTCACCAACACCAGTAACCATTTCGATCCAGTCAATCAGGTTGAGCACGCGACCGAAGAAGCGGCGGACCAAGCCGCGCGCGACCTGCTGGCGGCCCAACCCGCGGCAGTTGTCCGTACAGCCAAGGTACTTAAGCGCTACAGCGCCACGGTCACGGTAGCCGCCGAGGCAGCCGATAGCGAAGGAGACGCCTGATGCCCCCGTTGACCGAGCAGCAGTTGCTGCAGATCCTCCCGAACGCCCGCCCAGTCGCGGGCATTTTTTTGCCTGCACTGAACCGGGCCATGGCGCGCTACAAGATCGACAGCCCGGTGCGCGTGGCGGCGTTCCTGGCCCAGGTCGGCCATGAGTCGGGCCAGCTGCGCAACCTGGTGGAGAACCTGAACTACAGCGCCGAAGCGCTGGTGCGCACCTGGCCCAGCCGGTTTACCGCAGTGTCAGCGGCAGTCTGCGCGCGACAGCCGGAGAAGATCGCCAACATCGTGTACAGCGGGCGCATGGGCAACACTCGCCCGGGGGACGGCTGGCGGTACCGTGGACGCGGCCTGATCCAGCTCACCGGTCGGGAGAACTATGCCGCCGCCGGCGCCGGCCTGGCCCTGCCGCTGGAGGACAACCCTGAGCTGCTCGAGCAGCCTGAGCACGCCGCCATGTCCGCCGCCTGGTGGTGGTCGACCCACGGCCTCAACGAGCTGGCCGACGCCGGCCGCTTCCAGGACATCGGCAGCGTGATTAACACCGGCAAGCCTGGCCGGGTGCCGCACGGCGCCGCTGAGCGAAAGGCGCTGTATGACCGCGCGCTGAAGGTGCTGGCGTGATTGCCTGGCGCACGATAGGTGCAGCGGCATCGCTGGCGCTGGTGGTCTGGGCGCTCTGGGGTACCTGCGAGCACGGCCGCTCGACCATGGACGCCGAATGGCAGGCGCGCTGGGCCGTCCGCGATGCAGGAGATCAGCAGGCCTGGGCGCAGGAAGAGGCAAGAGCCCGCAGTGAAGAGCAACGCCGCGCAGCGGCACAGGAGGAGGTGAGAGCAAATGCCCGGGAACAAGAACACATTGCAGCTACTGGCGCTGATGGTGCCGATGCTGCTGGCAAGCGCCTGCACGACGATGCAGCCCGATATGCCGCCGCGGAGGGCAAGTGCGCCGCAGATTCCGCCGCTGCCGCCCGAGGCCAGGCAGCCACCCGCGCCGCCATGGTGCTCTCCGACCTGCTCGCACGGGCTGATACTCGAGCGGGAGAACTGGCGAAAGCGTATGACCGAGCCCGAATAGCTGGGCTGGCGTGCGAGGCGTCCTATACTGCGCTGATCAAGCAGGCGGAGCAGTAGCATGAAGAAGACCCTGACGGGAGTTATCGAGGCCGGCGAGCCGCTGATTCAGCAGGCCATCGATGCGCAACGGCGCTACCATGCAGCTCAGGATGCTGGTCGACCGACAAAGGAAGTCGAGCGCTTGCGCCTGGAGACCGAGTCGCTGTACCAGGCTGTCACCGAATATCAATTGCGGTCGCTCGGCGGGCCGACACGTTCATTGCATTGAGTGTCATGCAGGCCCGCTGAGGGGGGGTCATAAATAGCTCATAACGAATGACACCTCGCTATTAGCCGTTCCAGGCCTAACTCCCAAGTCATTCTTGCCTCCGTTGCTCGCTGGAAGTGTTCGATAGTATCGTGCGCTTAGCGGTATCCGGAAATTCCCACCCGTAGAGGTGTAGTCGCTGAATATATAATCTTTGTTTAATTCCAGGGGGGTTTGATTGCCGTCTAGTATTTGTAGAGCAATGCCTTTTGCAGTTGAGGTCTTGTTTAGCTCGATGATACCCAGGTCCGCATTCCAGGCTGGGGTGGTCGGGTTTGGAGCTAAGCTGTAAATAACCTTTTTTATTCCGCTCGGGCAGTTGTTGAGTGAAATGCTGAATGCGGTTGCTTTTGAAGTGTCGCCGATGTCGGAAAAAACACCAAGATCATACTGTCCCATCTCAACTTTTACATCTGGTGATTCGCATGATTGCGGGATAATGGATGAGCTCTTGTCTATTTGCATGGCAAGTGGATCAAGGGTTTCAATTTGCCAAAAACCGAGAGTTCCTGCCGGTATTGAGGCGCCAGGTATGATATTGCCGGTCTTAATTATGCGCAGGGCGTTTGTCATACCATTGAAGCCGTGCCCCCCGGCTTTGCCTGTATGTGCGCCAACACCGCGGGCCTCAATACCGTCGTAAATCCATTTCCAAGATAGTCCACTAGTGCCGATTGGGAATGCAGACGATGTAGAGCTCTGGGTGCCTAAATTATTCTTAACTCCCATGGTGAAGTCGGAAGAGCACTTATAGGATGCAGCTCCTTGAAAGGTCTGGTCAGGCGATTGATAGATAACAGTACCGTTAGGTGCGTCTCTGGGTAGCGTCAAGCTAGAGGGAATGCTTATTATTATTGGCTTTTGAGAATGCCCAGGATAAAATTCGCAGGCTGCAAATGAAAATGATGAGGAGCCGATGAACAAGAGAGCGATAAAGGGCTTGATGCTTGGCATTATCTGACAGGCCTCTTTACGAACTCCCAATGGAACTCCGGGTGGTGGGCTCTAAGCTTGTCAAAGTCTTCGTTGAACTGTATGTTTCCTCGATCAAAGTGCTCATCGTTTTTTTTATTGAGCGGAGTTGAGGTGCATGCCGAAACTGCAGTAAAAAAACTTGCGAGAAGTGTGGTTTTTAGTTTATAATTGCTTGCTTGCTTGCTTGCTTGCTTGCTTGCTTGCTTGCTTGCTTGCTTGGCGTTTGTTCCGAGTTTTGTATGTACATTGCTAATTCGTACTGTCAGAAATGAATAGGTAAAGCTACCTATCCCGCCTCCTGCTCGACATCAGACGATTCTCATTTTGGCTGAACAGCCGAATCGCCCCTCAATCGATTCCAGTGAAATCGCACCCATAACAAAGCGGCTAGACCAGCTCTTGAGCTTGATTGCGCACGTTTCCTACCGCAGTGCTCACCTGAATCCATCACATGGGGCTTGGCCACTGCACACTCTCGATTCTGCTGCGAGGAGATGAGGCAGGGGGCTGCTTGTGGGAAGGTCCGCTTCCGACCCATAGCTGCCCTTGATGTATGTGTGTTGTCGCCATATGTTATTGGCATTCATGGAGGATTCTGACTGATGGCGCGTGTGGGATTGATACTGACACTTGGTTTTGCGGACTGGGAATACGCTTTCATTGCTGGAACTGCGTCTCCGTTTTACGGGATCGACGTCAGGTTTTTCGCTTCTGCTACGGGGCAGTTTCGCTCGCAGGGTGGATTGGCGGTAACGGTCGAGAGCAGTTTGCAACAATGTCTGGACTGGAAACCGGACGTTGTAGTCGTGATTGGAGGAATGGTCTGGGAACGTGCAGAAGCACCTGATATTCGAGAGTTTCTTCATGCTAGTCGTGCAAGTGGCGCGACAATTGCCGGTATCTGTGGGGGAACGCTCGCACTTGCCAGGGCCAGCCTTCTCGACACCGTTCCTCATACATCGAACAGCGCCGACTTCCTGCAACAGAATGCCGTGGGTTATGAGGGGGGCACGCTTTATCGAAGCAGCCCCGTAGCTGTGGTTGCAGACCGCATCATAACTGCTCCAGGCCCTGCACCCGTTAGCTTCACCTGCGCAGTGTTCGAAGCTGCCGGGCTATCTTCCGAGACCACTTCTCAATTCAGATCAATGTTGGCAGCTGAACATCGGTGACTGCGTCGTCCTACAAAACAGCCGGTTAGGTGATGTGTTCGGATGGCCGTTCATGGCCGATAGCTACCTGTTGCGGAGTCGAAGGTTGCTAGCTTGCGACAGATCGGAGCTAGGCACGATAATGCTGGCGACCCAGCGCACAAACTCATCGTTAATGGTCACCTGCGGCGACTGAAACGAAAGCTGGAAGAGCGGAAAACAACGCCCGCGTGTGCCCCCGACTAGACCGCGTTGGCCCCGCCAATCAAGATATCCTCGAAGAACGCGCCGATCTGCAATGAGGGATGGCACAACTGTATCTCTAGGACCCAGACCATCTCGCTCGGCACGATCTCGACTTCAGCCAACTTGTCCTGCCCGAACAGGGCATGAGGGAAGTCGGCGATGCGGTGCCCAGCGAGGTTGCGCTCAAGGCGCCAGCCTTTGGAGAAGGCGCTACGCTCAGCGAAGTCATATAGCTCGTGTCCGGTCAGCCCCCGGTGCCAGGCGTCACGCGTTTCATCGAACACTTGATGCAGTGCTTTCACGCAGGCGTCATACAGCGGGTGCTCGCCGAATACGAAGGTGTCGCCATAATCGCCTTCGTAGCCATCCCACACCGGGCCAAGGTCGACCACGGCAATATCGGTGGCACGCAGCTTGCGTTGTGGGTCGATGCCTTGGCGCGGTGTGCGGATGGTGTCGTCGCCAAAGCGTATATAGGTGGGATGCCAGGTGTGAGACGCGCCCATGGCCTGCAATGTTTGGCTGGCCATTTGGAGGGCTTGCGCCGTGGTCATGCCCACTTTCAATTGGTCGGCGATAGCGGCCAGGGCTCTCACCGTTTGCTCGCGGGCAGCGAGCATGCCGTCCAGCGAGAAGCGCGGACCGACTTTTTCCAGCACCGGGTGCCGCGTGTTGTGTGATTCCGCCTGCGGCAGTGCGCCGCTGGGGACGAAGGCTTCGGCGACAAAACGATGAGCCTGAGCGCCCGCTGCCAGGCAGGCCTCGCGCACTTGGTTGACCATCGCGCTATTGCCGCAGGCATAGATTTGGCTGTCAGCCCAGTTGTGGGGATCTGCAAGCGCGACCTGCTGCAGGCGAGCGTCTGCCGACACGACCCGGGTCCAGTTAAAGTGCGGATGGGCATGGCTGGCCCGGTCGAGAAAATCAGCGTCGTAGAAGTCCGTTGGCGCTGAGTTACCCCAGTACAGGGTCACCTCGGCCTGGAGGGCGAGGGCCGTTAACAATAAGGGCTTGATGCCGGCATAACCGGTCCCGGTAGCAAACAGCACAACAGGACGCTCAGCCTCGTGTTGCCAGGTGCAAGCGCCCACCGGGCCTTCGAGTTTCACCGTATCACCTACTTGCAGGGTTGGCAGGATGCGTTCCGAAAACAGGCCGCCGCTCACCTGGCGAATATGAAACATCAACTGACCTTGATCCTGTGCGGGCAGATTGGCGACCGAGAAACAGCGGCTGTCGCCATCGTCGAGGCGAAACTTGACGTACTGGCCGGCTCGAACTTCAAGTGGCTGAGCTGTCAGCAACACCAGTTCGACGATATTGACGCTTAGTGCGCGTTTGCCGATCACCCGTGCAGTGACTTCCAGTGCTGGCGTGTCTAGTGACCAGCTGGGAATTTCCAGGCGCATATCGCTACAGGCATGGTTCTGGCACAGCAACATTTCGTCAGCCGCGAGCGGATAGGAGGGAGCAGGGGTGTCCGGCGTGCGCAATTTTTCGCGGTACTGGCCTGACACCACCTTGACCTTGCACGACCCGCAGGCGCCACGCCGGCAGGAGAACGGGACGGCGAGACCGCTGGCAATCATGGCGTCGAGAAGCAAGTGATCGGCGGCTTCGAAGGACTTGCCCGAGGGCAACATTTCAACGATATGGCGGTTGTGCATAAACACCTCGGGGCAATTGAGGTTCAATTGTTGCGTTAGACTAGGACCAGAAGAACCTCCAGTTTTGGATAATTTATATGGTCCAGCTTCGCAAATGGCGCCCTTTGCTCAAACTCGATGGGGCGCAGCCGCAGGCGTCGTATAGGAAGATCATCGAGGGTTTGGTGAGTGCGATTGTCGAGGGACGCCTGCGCCCCGGAACGCTGTTGCCCGGCACGCGGGAAATGGCGCAACTGCTGAACGTCAATCGCAAGACGGTGATCCTTGCCTACGAGGAGGCGGTGACCAAAGGCTGGCTGATCAGCATTCAACGTCGCGGCACGTTCGTTAGTACACAACTGGCGACCGGAACGGTGACTGCCCCCAGTGCGAAATTATTTGTCCCGGCATTGCGGGAGACGCCTGCAGTTGCCTATTTCACGCAGGGTGAGCAGGTGACGGCGCTGCAACATCGGCGGGACGCGCTGTTTTTCGATAATGGCGCCTGTGACCATCGTTTGTTGCCGCAAGCTGTCCTGCATCGCTACTACCGCAATGCCTTGCGCAACAGCTTTACCACCAACACCGTGCGACATGGCAGCGAGGGAAGCGGCCACTACCTACGCAACGCCCTGGCCGAAATGTTGCGGCACAATCGCGGCCTGAATGTCGACGCGCAGCAGATTTGCCTGACCCAAGGCGTGCAGATGTCGCTTTACCTGACCGCCAGCGTACTGCTCAAACCCGGTGATGTCGTGGTGGTCGAACGTCTGAGCTACCCACCTGCTTGGGAGATTTTCCGCCAGTTGGGCGCGCAACTGGTCACAGTGGACCTAGACGACGAAGGTTGCCGGGTCGATCAGCTCGATGAGCTGTGCCGCCTACACAATGTCCGGATGATGTATGTCACCCCCCATCACCAGTTTCCTACCACCGTCAGCCTGCGTGCCGGACGTCGGCAGCAACTCCTGGAGTTGGCCCGGCTGCATGACTTCTGCATCATCGAAGAAGATTACGACCACGAGTATCACTTTGCCGGGCGGCCCTATTTACCTCTGGCCAGCGACAGCGCGCAGCGCCACGTGATCTACATTGGCTCGCTGTCCAAGTCCCTGGGCAGCACCTTCCGTTGCAGCTATATCGTTGCACCGTCGAATGTCATCGAAGTGCTTGAGCGCACGGCTGCGGTGAGCCTGGGCCAGGGCGATGCCGTCATGCAGCGGATGCTGGCGGACTTGATCAACGATGGCGAGCTGAAGAAGCACCTGCGTCGTGTTTCTAGAGAATACCGCCGGCGTCGGGAAACGCTGCTCAGTTGCCTGCTGGATGCGTTTGGTGAGCAGATATCCGTGCAGGAACCGGAGGGCGGGCTGGCGCTGTGGGTAAAGTTCGCCGACTCAATAGACGTCAATCAACTGGCTGAAAAAGCGCTGGAGCTGGATCTGGTGGTGCGCAACGGTCGCCTGTTTTCACCCTTTGGTCACCCCGAGAATGCCCTGCGCCTGGGATTCGCCTCACTCAATCCGGAGGAAATCCGAACCGCCACTCAGCGCTTGGCTCAGGCGGCACAGGTGGTTGGGGAACAGCTAGGCCGAACGCTGGATGAGCGCAGATCCTGTGAAGGCTGAAGGGCCGCTTTTGGAAGCAGACATTGGTAATCGTCGCTGATCTGGCCGCCCCGCAGCAAAGCCTGAATCGCCACTGGCCTATGCTACTTGATCAAATTACTGGAGCGGCAGAGCGTGAAGAAGACCCTGACGGGAGTTATCGAGGCTGGCGAGCCCTGATTCAGCAAGCCATCGATGCGCAGCGGCGCTACCATGCCGCTCAGGACTCAGGCCAGCCAGCAAAGGAAGTCGAGCGCTTGCGCCTGGAGGCCGAGTCGCTGTACCAAGCTGTCACGGAATACCAGCTGCGATCGCTTGGAGACGAAGGTGCAACGCTTCATTGAATACATAGAATTTGCTAGTTATTTATAAAATAAATCTACGATGACAGAAGCATCAAAGGAACCGGCTTTAGGGGGTTCGCGCCAGATTAAGTCTGCCTTGAAATCAGTGCTGTTTAAGTCGCGGCCCGTTAGGTCTGCCAATTTGAACCATTTATCGAATGGGATCTTCTCATTGGTTGCCGCTCGGCTGAGAGAAATTCCCACTGAGCTATTATTAGCTGGTACCAACAGGTTGTTAATAATGGTTCCACCACCAGGAGTGGAGGCGAATCGCGCATTGACTGTGTAGGGCGTATCGCAAGAGCTTGATAACCCAAGTCTAAAATTGGCGCTGCTGGCAATGTTTCCTATACTTGCGGTGCTGGATAGTGCCCTGCGAAAATTGACTATACTTGGGGTTATTTTCAAATCTGGCGAGCAGGGGATGAAGCGGATGTTATTGACACCTGTTATGACGTAATTGAGGTTACTGTTGGGTTTTGGGTTTAATACGTAGCTGCCATCTAGTTGGAATACTCTGTAATCTGGTAGTGAGTTGGCTTGCCCGGAAGTCGGCGTGGCGCCGTATTTCTCAATGAACACGCTGAAGGTAATGGAGAACTCAGCTTTGTCCCATCCCGTGCAGTTGGCCCAGGTGCAGCCATGGTGAGAAGAATATCCCGTGCTGATCTTTTTAGAGCTTGAGGTTATAGTTTTATTATTATATTTGATACCGATGCGTATTCCGTTTCCAATATTAACATCTCCAGGGTTCAAATAGAAGTAGACTTCCTGATCACCCTGTCCGAAGTCGTCTGCACAGATTACCTTGACTGTGTGTAACGGCGACTCCCAGATTATAGTCCCGTCTGGAGCGTCTGCGGGTATAGCCAGGGCAGTGCCTAACGAGTCTTTGGTTACGGCAGAATTTGTATCAGCTTCTTTACAGGAAAGCGCGAAGCTTGTAGCAGGACAGGCGGAGGCACCAAGAAGTAAAGTCATAGCAAGTGTTTTTAACGGTAGCATTTTAAGGGTTCGTGAGTAGCTGATGGATGTGCTCATTGGATGTTTGTCTTGTGTTCGGTGCGTAATCCAATATCATTGATTTCAACGAACAGTATTTTCGTATCGCTAGATATGAAGGACTTAGCACTCTTGAAGTACTGTGTTTCTTCTGGCTTTAGAAAGATGTAGTCGCTTAGTGGGGTGCTGCGATCGCGGCCTTCAATCTTTACATCCACCAGCGATACATGGAACGCGCACGTGTTGGTTACTTCGATCGAGTCGTCATTCTTCAATTTCCAACTTAACCCGGCGACGCATGCGGAAGACGTTCCTTGCAACCCTGGCGGACGAAAAAACAGCTTCAACTGTTGGCGGACTGCCATTTGAATGCTGTTTTGCCTGTCGGGCTTAAGGGGGATTTCCATGACGTTTAGCCAGAACAGTGATTCTCTATCTTTCGGTAAGCCTTCGCCCCTGTAGAGTATTCGCAGTACGTCTACTTGCTGCGGATTCAGTTTGATCAGAGGGCGGGCCAAGGCAAAGGGTACATCGCTGCTGTTTTCTTCGGATGAGCTGACCCAGGCTTGAAGTGCGACGGTTTGCGACGATACGTTAGTGACGCGGATGGTGGCTTCGCGGTGTTGGCCTGTATAAATAAGTCGTGTGCCATCGATTTTTATCATGGCCTCAGCGCTGCTGCCGACGGCGAGCCACAGCAGGATGACTTTAATGAAAGATAAGGGTGTCGAGGAAGTGAAGGCCATTATTGATCTGGCCTCTCGATGAACTCCCAATAGTAGTTTGGCTGTTCAGCTTTTAAGGTGGCGATGTATTGCGCGAGTAACGCGTCGTCGTTAAATGCAGGTTGGGAAGTAAGCGCGCATCCAGAAAGCGCAATAATAATACTTGTGATAATGCTTGTTTTTAGCTTATAATTGCTTGCTTGCTTGCTTGCTTGCTTGCTTGCTTGCTTGCTTGCTTGCTTGCTTGCTTGCTTGCTTGCTTGCTTGCTTGCTTGCTTGCTTGCTCTGCGTTAATTCCGAGTTTTGTATGTACATTGCTAATTCGTACGGTCAGAAATGAATAGGTAAAGCTACCTACCCCGCCTCCTGCACGACATCAGACGATTCTCATTTTGGCTGAACAGCCTAATCGACCCTCAATCGATTCCAGTGAAATCGCACCCATATCAAAGCGGCTCGACCAGCTCTTGAGCTTGATTGCGCACGTTTCCTACCGCAGTGCTCACCCGAAACCACTCGAACACTTCCGCAGGTTCGCCCAGGTTCAGTGCCATTTGCTCGGCCTGTTCTTTCGGCGTTGCCGGATCGAGCCATTCCCGAGCAAGCTCCGGCGCCAGGACCACCGGCCGCCGATCGTGTACATCGACCATGCCGCCCGCGCTGTCGGCGGTGATGATGACAAACCCGTCATGCTCGTTCGGCTCTTCGCCGGGCTGACCGGTGTTGGCGCTGAACTGTCCAATGCTGGCGCAAAAGGAAGGGCGGCCATTCCTACGCCGGATCAGGTAGGGCTGCTTTTTCGGGCCGCCCTCATCGACCCATTCGAACCAGTTGTCGATGGGCACAATGGCCCGGTGCGGCCAGATCGCGCGGAAGAACGGACCGTGAGCCACTTTCTCGACCCGGGCATTGATCGGCGCGGCGCGGTCCTTGGCCCAGTGTGGCCGCCAACCCCAGCGCACCAGGTGTGCATGTAGCACTCCATCCTCGAGTCGAAGTAGGGCGACCCTGGTGGTCGGGGCGACGTTGTATCGCTCAAGTGGACGGTCACCGACACTGTTGGCAAGCGGGTAGGGCATGCTCAGGGCGTCGACGAAGTCGTGGATGCCGTGGTACTGGCTCAGTCTTCCGCACATTGAGATTCCCGCCTGTCAGAAAATACTCACGTAGAAATTGACCGCAAGGCTTTCTGAAAGTTAACTGTATATTCGTACAGTATAGGAAGTCGTGCGTCATGAGCTACTCAATCATAGGCCCCATTGCGGAAGGCGGCCTGCAACTCCCGCTGTGCTCCTCTCAGGTTCCTGCCGGATTCCCCTCGCCGGCGGCAGACCATATCGAGGCGCACATCTCCCTGGATGAGGTATTGAACATCAGGGCTCCACACGTCTATCTGGTGTCGATCACCGGCGAGAGCATGCAGGGGGCCGGGATCTTCGAGGGGGATCTGGCGATCGTCGACCGCTCGCTGGAGCCTGCTCACGGTCACATCGTCGTAGCGCTCTTGAACAACGACCCTGTATGCAAGCGGCTGTGCATCCGCGGCAAGGACGTGATCCTGCTGTCCGAGAACCCGAAGTACCCGCCGCGTTACGTGCTGGAGGGCGATGAGCTGTCGATTTGGGGTGTGGTCACCAGCAGCGTGCGCAGCCATGTCTAACCCACCGGTCTTCGCGCTGATCGACTGCAACTCGTTTTACGCATCCTGCGAGCGGGTCTTCCGCCCGGACCTGGCCAAGGTGCCGATTGTGGTGCTGTCGAACAACGATGGTTGCGTCATCGCTCGAAGCTACGACGCCAAGCCATTTGTGAAAATGGGCGAGCCGTATTTCCAGATCAAGCAGAAGCTGAAGCAGCACGGCATTGTGGCGTTCTCCTCCAATTA
>NZ_JBNDLE010000038.1:0-7991 GCF_050435905.1 Pseudomonas sp. 2835
TCCAGGTCCAGTGAATGCAGATCTATTGGACTGTCCCCAAGAAACTGGACAGCAATCCAACCTTGGGGGCAGTCCAGGTCCAGTGAATGCAGATCTATTGGAGTGTCCCCAAGAAACTGGACAGCAATCCAACCTTGGGGGCAGTCCAGGTCCAGTGAATGCAGATCCATTGGGTTGCCCCTAAGAAACTGGACAGCAATCCAACCTTGGGGGCAGTCCAGGACCAGTGAATGCAGATCTATTGGACTGCCCCCAAGAAACTGGACAGCAATCCAACCTTGGGGGCAGTCCAGGTCCAGTGAATGCAGATCTATTGGAGTGTCCCCAAGAAACTGGACAGCAATCCAACCTTGGGGGCAGTCCAGGTCCAGTGAATGCAGATCCATTGGGTTGCCCCTAAGAAACTGGACAGCAATCCAGCCTTGGGGGCAGTCCAGGACCAGTGAATGCAGATCTATTGGACTGCCCCCAAGAAACTGGACAGCAATCCAACCTTGGGGCAGTCCAGGTCCAGTGAATGCAGATCTATTGGGCTGCCCCCAAGAAACTGGACAGCAATCCAACCTTGTGGGCAGTCCAGGTCCAGTGAATGCAGATCTATTGGATCTGTCCCCAAGAAACTGGACACCAATCCAACCCTTGAGGGCAGTCCATATTGTGGGAGCCGGCGTTGCCGGCGATGGGCTGCGTACAGCAGCCCTCGAACGCCTCAGCGTTCGCGCATCGCCTCGGTACGTGCCTTGAGCACCGGCTTGAGCAGGTAATCGAGCACACTCTTGTGTCCGGTGATGATGTCCACCGTGGCGGTCATGCCAGGGATGATCAACAGCGGCTTGTTGTCACCGCCCAGGTGGTTCCTGTCGGTCCGCACCTGGATCAGGTAGAAGGCATTGCCCTTGTCGTCGGTGACGGTGTCGGCGCTGATTAGTTCGAGCTTGGCCTTCAGGCCGCCGTAGATGGTGTAGTCGTAGGCGCTGAACTTGACCATTGCCGACTGCCCGGGGTGCAGAAAGGCGACATCCTGGGGACGCACCTTGGCCTCGATCAGCAGGTTGTCTTCCAGCGGCACGATCTCCAGCAGGTCGCTGCCGGGCTGGACCACGCCACCGATGGTGTTGACCTTGAGCAGCTTGATGATCCCGTGCACCGGCGAAACCACGGTGGTGCGGGTTACCCGGTCATCGATGGCGATGCTTGAGGCAGTGATCTTAGACAGGTCGGTGCGTTTCTCGTTGAGCTCCTTGGCCGCCTCCGAGCGAAACCCGGCTTCGGACTCTTCGATCTTGCTCTTGATCTCGGCCACCGCCGCTTCGGCGCGGGGGATTGCCAGGCTGGTGGCGTTGAGCGAGCCGCGGGCTTCAACGGCGCTGCGCTTGAGGCGCAGGATTTCCACCGGTGAGATCGCTCCGGTGCCGACCAGCGGCGTCGACATGTTCAGCTCCTGCTGCAGCAGCGCCAGGGCCGAGCGGTACTGCTCGACCTTGGAGCGGAATTCGGCCAGTTCCTGGGTTTTCTGCCGCAGTTGTTCGTTGAGGGTCTGCTTTTCGCTGGTCAGCCGGCGCTGGCGCGACTGGTACAGCGACAGCTCGTCTTCAGCCACCTGTGGCGCCTTGCTGCGCACTTCTTCGGAGAGCTGGAACGGCCGGCCTTCGGCTTCGGCGGAAAGGCGCTCGACCTGGGCGGTGAGGGCAAAACGGTCGGCTTCGCTCTCGCCCTTGTTAGACAGAAAGCGCGTGTCGTCCAGGCGCAGCAAGGTATCGCCCTTGTTCACCATCTGCCCTTCACGGACGAAGATCTCGGTGACGATGCCGCCTTCAAGGTTCTGGATCACCTGGACTTTGCTCGACGGAATGGCCTTGCCTTCACCCATGGTTACTTCATCGAGCACGGCGAACTTGGCCCACAGCAGGGCAACCAGCAATAAACCCGCGGCCAGCCACACGGTGATGCGTGACAGGCGCGGCGAGTCCTGCAGGGTGGCGCCGGCCACATCGGGCATGAACTCGCGTTCGGCGGTCTTGCCGAAACTCTGGAAGTAACTGCGCAGGCCTTGGCTTACGGACATGGATGGACCCCCTAGAGTGCCGCGCCAACGCGGCCTTTGCGCAGTGCATCGATGACCGCTTCCTTCGGCCCGTCGGCAACGATCTTGCCGTTGTCCAGCACCAGCAGCCGGTCGACCAGGCTGAGCATCGAGGTGCGGTGGGTGACCAGCAGCAGGGTTTTGCCCTGCACCCAGCCATGCAGGCGCTGGCGCAACTGGTCTTCGCTGCTGTTGTCCATGTGGCTGGTGGGTTCGTCGAGGATCATGATCGGCGGTTCGAGCAGCATCGCCCGGGCCAGCAGCACTGCCTGGCGCTGGCCGCCGGAGAGCAACTGGCCGCGCTCGCCCACTGGCCGGTCGAAGCCTTGCGGATGCTGGCGGGCCAGTTCGCTGACGCCGGTCAGCTCGGCGACTTCGAGCATGCGCGCATCGCTCACATAGCGCGCGCCAAGGGTCAGGTTGTCGCGCAGGCTGCCGGCCAGCAGCGGCAGGTCATGGGCGACGTAGCCCAGTTGATGGCGCAGGTCGGCGATGTCGAGTTGGCGCAGGTCGAGGTTGTCGAGCAGGATCTGCCCTTCGTCCGGGGCATAGAAGCCCATCAGCAGGCGCGCCAGGGTGCTCTTGCCCGAGCCGCTGCGGCCAATGATGCCGATGCGCTCACCCGGCTTGACGCTGAAGCTGATGCCATTGAGGGCGGCGGCGTTTTGCCCCTGGTAACGAAAGCTCACATGGCTGACGTCGAGGCCGCCATGCAGCTGGGTGCGCTCCAGCGGCTGCTGGCCTGCCTGGCGCTCCTGCGGCAGGGCCATCAGCGCATCGGTGCTGCGCATGGTCAGTTGCGCCTGCTGGTAGCGGGTGATCAGCCCGGCGATTTGCCCGAGCGGTGCCAGCACCCGGCTGCCGAGCATGTAGCTGGCAACCAGCGCGCCGACGCTGAGGTTGCCGGCAACGATGCTGTAGACCCCGGCAACGATGGTGGCCATGCCGCAGAACTGCTGGATGAACAGCGTGCCGTTGGTGGCCAGCGCCGACAGGTTGCGGGCGTGGGCGTCGAGGCGGGTGAGGGCGCCGTGGGTGCTTTCCCACTGGTACTGGCGCTCGCTTTCGGCGCTGCAGGCCTTCAGGGTTTCCAGTCCGCCGAGGGTTTCAATCAGCAGCGCCTGACGCACGGCGCCCAGGGCCAGGCTTTTCTGCACGGTATCGCGCAGGCGCACCTGAATGAACAGGGCAAAAAAGATGGTCACCGGAAAGGCGATCAGCGGGATTATCACCAGCCAGCCGCCGAGCAGGCCGATCACTGCCAGCATCAGCACCACGAAGGGCAAATCGATGATGCTGGTCAGGGTCACGGCGGTAAGGAATTCACGCAAGCCCTGGAAGTCATGAATGCTCTGGGCAAAGCCGCCAACCGTGGCAGGCCGGGCTTTCATCGACATGCCGGTGATGCGTTCGAACAGGGTGGCAGAGAGAATCAGGTCGGTCTTTTTCCCGGCCTGGTCGAGCAGGTGGGCGCGAACCACGCGCAGGGTCAGTTCGAACAAGGTGCCGATCAGCAGGCCGGCGCTCAGAACCCACAGCGTCGAGGTGGCCTGGTTGGGCACCACGCGGTCGTAGGTCTGCATGACGAACAAGGGCACCATCAGCCCCAGCAGGTTGATCAGCAGGCTGGCGAGAATGGCGTCGCTGTAGAGCCAGCGTGAGAGTTTGAGGGTATCGCGAAACCAGGCGTTGACCCGTGGCATCAATGGCGCACGCAGGTCTTCGAGTTCATGCCGGGGACGGGCGAACAGTGCCTCGCCGGCGTAGGCTTCCAGGAGTTCTTCGCGGCTGACCCACTGCTCGCCGCCCTCGGCTTCGCAGGGCAGGATCAGCGCCCGGCCGTCATCGCCCCAACGCCGCAGCACTGCGCAGCGGCCGTCCTTGAGCAACAACAGTACCGGCAGGTTGAGCGCCGAGATCGCCCCCAGCTCTCGCCGCAGTATGCGTGCCTGCAAACCGGCCCGTGCCGCTGCCCGGGGCAGCAGCTCAAGGCTCAGGCGTTGCTCGGGCAGCGGCAGGCCGGCACTCAGGCCGGCGCGACTGACAGTGCAACCATGCAGCTTGCAAAGGATCAGCAAGCCATCGAGTAACGGGTCATCGAAACTCTGGCGCGGATCTATTGCCGAGCTCGCAGGTTGCATACTGGTCAAAGTCGCCTACTCCTGCCGCAGGTGGAGGGGTTTAGCGCATATCGGGCAGGCGCGCCTCGCTCTTCACTTCGCTCTTGGCGATCGCCTCGGGTGGCAGCGAGATGCGCTGCTTGTTCAGCAGCTCACCCATGTTGGCCAGCACCCGGTACATGGAGAACTCTTCGGTGTAGCGCACTTCGGTGTAGCGGCGGTTGGCGTTGTACAGCTCGTTTTCACTGTCGAGCAAATCGAGCAGGGTGCGTTGGCCGAGGCCGAACTGGTCCTGGTAAGCGGCGCGCACACGGGTGGTGGTCTCGGCATACTCGCGGGCTGCCGGCAACTGTACGCGGGCGTTGTTCATGGCGTTCCACGACAGCGACAGGTCTTCGGTAAGCTGGCGCAGGGCGTTGTTGCGGATGTCCATGGCCTGGTTGATCTTGTGTGCATCGGACTGCAGGCGGGCCTTGTCGCTGCCGCCGCGGAACAGGTTGTAGCTGAGTTCGACACCGGCCTGCCAATCGTTGTTGTCGTGGCCGACCTGACCTGCGGTGTTGTTGTTGGCACCAGTTGCCAGCACCGCGTCGATACGCGGGTAGAACGGCGACTTGGCCACTTCGTATTGCTGCTCGGCCGCGTTGACATCGGCCTGGGCGGATTTCAGGTAAGGGTTGTTTTCGAGCATGTCCTGGCGTGCAGCAGCCAGGTCACCAGGCACTTCACCCTTGATGGTCACCGGGGTTTCCAGCTCATCGGCCGGGCGACCAACGACGCTAAAGAATCTGGCTTCGGCGTCGGCCAGGTCGACCTCGGCGGTGTACAGGTTGTTCTCTGCCAGGGCGCGACGGGCGGTGGACTGGTCGCGGTCGGCGTTGCTGCCGACCCCTCGCTCGCTGCGCAGGCCGATCTGGTCGTTGACCCGCAGGTGCGCCTGCAGGTTGTTCTTGGCCAGGGTTACCAGCTCACGGCGTTTGAGCACTTCAAGGTACACCTCGATGGCGCTCAGGGCGACGGACTGGGCGGTAGCCTGGGTGTAGTAGGCGCGCGAGTTCACCACTGCCTCGGTACGGCCGACTTCGTTGGCGGTATTGAAGCCGTCGAAGAGCATCTGCCGCAGGCGCAGGTCGGACTGGGTGTAGGTCAGTGTCTCTTTATTATGGTTGCGCGTGCCGTCGGCATTGAAGCCACGAGTATTGGTATTGTCGGAGCGTTGCCGACCGTAACCGGCCACCAGGTCGACGGTGGGGAAGTAACCGCCTCGGGCGAACTTCACGTCTTCATCGGCCGACAGCCGGCTGTTTTTGCTGGAGCCGATTTCCGGGTGGTAGTCCACGGCGCTTTGCACAGCCTCATTAAGTGACATCGCCTGGGCATGGGTACATGCCATGGCCAACAGAATTGCGCTGGTGATGGGGGTCAAAACGCGCATGGGTTACTTCTCCCTGATTTCTAATAATGGTCCTGCGATTCGTCAAAAAAGTGACGAAAACCTGAGGTCAAACCGTATCAGGCTTGTAACAACAGAGCTAAGAACATTTACGCGCGCAGCTAAGAAGATTTTTTCATAAGAGTTATGCGAAAAAAAACTTATGCGGTCTAAGAAATCCGAGACATTGTTCATATCAGGCAGCCCGTGGAATCAGCGCTAGGGTGCATTTTTTCGGGCGTCAGAGAAAGTTCCCGTGTTTTTGCAGCAGAGGGCATGGATGTAGCGGAGGGGATGGAGGCGGGGCGAAGTTTGGCGACAATTTATTGGCACATGTCATTAGGCCACTTCGTTCAATCACGTTCACCGCAGCTCAGGCAGGCGAAGTCATTGATTTCATTGAAATCATCTCGCACTGCCGGGCTGTTTCGGTGCTGGCCCGGGGTAGTTCCACCGGGTTGGCCACGCGATAGTTCAGCGCACGCTTGCTGCAATCAACCGATTTGCAGTGGAGGAGTGCGCTCATGGCTAAGTTAATCGGTATCGTCAGCAAGGTGGTGGGTGAAGTCTTCGCTGTAGGCAGCGATGGCAGCCGCCGGCCGCTGGTCGAAGGCGATAAGGTGTATGCCGGCGAGCAGCTGGACACAGGCCTTGCTGGCGCCGTCGCCGTCCACCTGCAAAACGGTGCCGAACTTACCCTCGGCCGTGGCAGCAGCCTTACCCTGACGCCTGAGTTGCTGGCGGATCGGGCGCCTCATGTGGATACACCGGAGTCGCTGACCCCAAGCCAGGCACAGCTGACCGACGTGGAGAAACTCCAGCAAGCCATCGCCGCCGGTGCCGACCCGAGCCAGGACGCCGACCCCACTGCAGCCGGGCCAAGCACTGGCGGAGCAACGGGGGCACTGGGCGGCGGGCATACTTTCGTGATTCTCGACGAGGTGGCCGGGCGCGTTGATCCGCAGATTGGCTTTCCCACCGCAGGCTTCAACGGCTTTCCCGAGTTGCCGCAGCTGGACGTCGGCTTGATCAACAACAATGATGCAGCCCCGCCGCTGCCTGTAATCGACAACCCGGTCAGCATCGAAGGGCTTGCCGTTGATGGCGGTGAGCTGTCGTTGAACGAGGCCAGTCTGCCCCAGGGTTCGGCCAGCAATCCGGCGGCTCTGACCCAGGCGGGCAGTTTCACCGTGCAGGCACCCGATGGGGTGTTCAACCTTAACGTCGGCGGCATCAATGTGGTCACCGCAGGCGCGGTGACCGGCGTCGGCCAGTCGATCACCACCGGCCTGGGCAATTTGCTGACCATCACCGGCTATGACCCTGCTACCGGCGTGGTCAGTTACAGCTACACCCTCAACGGTGCCGAAACCCACCCCAGCGGCGCAGGTGCCAACGGGCTCGGCGAGAGCATCGCGGTACTGGTCAGCGACACCGATGGCGATGTAGCCAGTGGCTCGCTGGACATCACGGTGATTGACGACGTACCGCGGGCGGTGGCCGATGCCAATGCCGTCACCGCGACAGAAAGCCAGCTGACCCTGACCGGCAATGTGCTGACCAATGACGTGCAGGGCGCCGACCGTGTTGCCACCGGGCCGATCACCGCCGGCACCTTCGTCGGCACCTACGGCACCCTGGTACTGGCTGCCGATGGTTCCTACACCTATACGCTGAATACGGCTGATCCGGATTTCATCAATCTGCATGGCGGTGGTAATGGCGTCGAGACCTTTGCCTACACCCTGACCGATGCTGATGGTGATGTCTCCAGTGCCAACCTGGTGCTCAATGTCAGCAACCTCAATGACCCGGTGGAGCTCAACGGGCTGTCCATCAACGGCGGCGAACTGGTGCTGTTCGAGAAAAATCTGGCAGTCGGCAGCAGCCCCGATGCGGCGGCGCTGACCCAGAGCGGGACTTTTACCGTGACCGCAGCCGACGGCCTGCAATCGCTGACGGTGGGCGGCATCAATGTGATCAGCGCCGGGGTGGTCAATGGCTTCCCGCAATCGCTCACCACGGCCCTGGGCAATACCCTGACCATCAGCGGCTACAACCCGGCTACCGGTGAAGTGAGCTACAGCTACACCCTCAACGGCAACGAGGCGCATGCAGCGGGCAATGGCAGCAACTCGCTTGGCGAGAGTTTCACGGTGGTTGCCACCGACACCGATGGCAGCAGCGCAAGCATGAGTATCGATGTTTCGATAGTCGACGACGTGCCGACTGCGACAGGGGATACCAACGCCGTCACCGCTACCGAGAACCAGCTGACCCTGACCGGCAACGTACTGACCAACGATGTGCAGGGCGCGGACCGGGTGCCAACCGGGCCGATTACTGCCGGCACCTT
>NZ_JBNDLE010000039.1:0-7925 GCF_050435905.1 Pseudomonas sp. 2835
TTGTGATGGTACAAAAATGGTACGGGAAAATGGAACGTGTGCTGTAACCCTTTGTTTTAAAGGAGTTCGTAGTTAGTGTGTCCAATCCATCATAGGCGCAACGCTGAACCGGCGGGACGGCTCAGGGCGTAGGTTTACTGGGGTTGAGGCGGATTCTAGGGGCATGTTCTACGACGCATTTGCAGCCATTCAGGGGTGTTTTTGTTTTGCGCGGTTTGTTACAGCTTTCCGGCGCGAAGCAAAAACAAAGGTGCGTTAGTCTACCAAGAGTGCCGAGCGTTGGCTCGTAAGCAGGCAACCAGGCCTTGGGCGAAGCGACGAGAGACAGAGCTAGTCGAAACCGGGTGCGATTGAATCGAAAGGGTTACACCGTCCGTGAGCTGGGCCGTGACACCTACCAAGCCTGCAGCGAAGCCCTGTTCGGCGACAGCCGATTGCTCAACACCCCTGAGCTGCTTGAGCAGCCAGTCTATGCCGCGATGTCGGCGGGCTGGTACTGGCAACGGGCGGGGCTCAACTCCCTGGCCGACAAGGGCGACTTTCTCGCCATCACCAAGAAGATCAACGGCGGTACCAACGGTCTGGCGGATCGCGAAGAGCTGTATGAACGCGCCTTGAAGGTGCTGCAGTGAAGGGCCTGAATTGGCAACTGCTGGCCCTGGCGCTGCTGCTGGGGCTTGTCCTGGGCGGCGGTGCTGCCTGGGTCTGGCAGGCAAACAGCTACGAGAAGGCGCTGGCCCTGCAGAACACTGACCATCAGAGGGAGCGAGAAGACGCCGCGACCGCCGCGATCGATCGGCTCGGCCAGGAACAAACCCAGCGCCGGGCGTTGGAGGATCGCCTGCAGGCGAATGACCTAACCCACTACCAGGAACTGCTCGATGCCCAACAGACTCAAGCTCGCTTGCGTGACCGCCTTGCTACTGCTGATCTGCGGTTGTCAGTCTTACTCGACACCACCGCCCAGGGTGGTGACTGTGGGGTGCCAGCCACCACCAGCGGCACCGGCGTGGTTCATGGCGCCGTTCGAGCCAACCTTGACCCAAGACATGCTCAACGAATTCTCAGCATTACCGATCGAGGCGACAAAGGATTGATCGCCTTAAAGGCGTGCCAGGCTTACGTTGGTGAGTTGAATACGCAGGGCCGGTAATAAACTCTGGAAAAATCTTCTGTATAGGAGGAGGGTACAAATCAGTGATATCGGACGGGCGATGAAGCCCGTCCGGCTACGACGCTATATGATATCTTAGGGTTTTAACCAATTTTTGATTCGCGTATTTGCTTGTCAAGGTCGCGCGCTTTCATTATTCCTCCCTCAATGTCTGCGCACTCCATTGATCTTCTAATCCTATCTTCTACGTCTCGGTGATACCTTTCTCGCTCCATGGCGTCTCTCGCAGCTTTCTCCGCAGCAACTGCGTCGAGCATGTCTGCTAAGTCACTGACGATATCCGCGCAAGCGTTTTCCAACAAAAGAATGAATGCGGGGACCTCGGCGGCTGCTCCTAACACTAAGCCGCACTTAATAATGTCTTGGGTGACTTTTGCCGTTCCGGCCACGGTAGCCGCTGTCTGCCAGAGTGCTTCTTTAGTCTTATCCCAGTCTTTTTTTTCATCTATACATTGCTGGGTTTTTTCGCTCATCTTTACAAACGCTTGGTGCGTTTGGCGCATTTCACCTGGGGCTAACGGGAAGCTATATGTCAATGTTCCCCAGTTGAAGTTCATCGAAAAGTTCGGTGCGCTTCCTGTTATGAATACGTTGACCTTGCTTTTTGCATTCTCCTCATAGGTCGTCAAGATCTGATGAAGCAGACCTCGAGGGATTGGCGAGGGCCTAGTTTCCAATTCGTTGAAGAATAGCGGGTCAAGCTCTCCAATCAGATTGCGGAGAGCATTCATGCGGCTGAGTTCGTTCTCCCATAGTTTAAACTCTTCACTTGTTAGCTTTTCACCTTGTACGCCGTCTTTAAATGACTCCACTGTTTAGTGTAGTTCTTTAAAATTGTCGGTGTTGAGCACTACTTCATATTCGACTTGGAATTTGACGATTAATAGTGGGCTGCTATGTCCATCGATACGGGTCTGTACCCGGTATGTGGCGTCGCTCATACTGACCTCCGAATTTTATATGCTTGCGTAGGTAAGTGTAGTGGCAGTGTGGGTTTGGGCTGGTGCAAGAAGCGCATTTCGTCGGATAACTGATGGGGTGCTGTAAAGCAAATAAAGTCTACAGGCCGATTTCGAATAGACGTTTCCGGGAACTTATGTCTTTACCTAGGTAGGGGTTCTCAATGTAAAAACGAAGCCAGCCTCACATGCGTATGACAGTTGTCTAGCGGAGTTAGATAGCGAATGGCTCATTCTCAAGGCGTCTACGAAGTTGTGAATGCCACGGTACTGCCTCAGCCTTCAGCAGATCTGGCTCTCCTAGGTTATCCGCAACGAATCCGCAACGAATCCCTGCCCATGGCAGGTCTCACAGTCTTCGCGCTGAGCGAACGAATCACAGCACGTCGGACAGCATGTGAACGGCGAGTACCTTACCCGGTCCCGCATTAGGCGATACCGCACCCACTCTTTCTCTTCAAACGCTGCCTGTGCCAGCTCAATGAGGGCGCGGTATGCATCAGGGTCATCAACACCCTGCAGGATCCTGCCTTCGATCATCCTCGCGGTCTCTACCAGATGGTAGACCCTGCCGTCGGCACCAATGAGCTGCAGCCCGTGGATCACCCCCAATTCACCCGAGGTGCGTAGCACTACCCGAAGGCGTTCCGACTCCTGGATCACCATGCCGTCGCAGCTGAATGCCTCCGTTCGATTCTCCTCATAGTAGTTGCCCTGGCGGACGCAGCCGATTCGCCGATGCCCATCCACCGGCACGACGTTGTAGCTGGATGCTCGGCAGTACAGATCATGGGCGAACTGCTCTTCCAGGGCGGCGCTGTAGGCTGCTTGGGCTTGTTCACATAGATCGTGCAGTTCCAGCGGGTCGAACAGGTTGAGAGCCTGCAGGTCGGCGGTGGCCATCCGCATAACCTGCAAGTACACCTCGGGGTTGCTCAGCCTTAGGTGCTCGTTGCGCAACGAGCCGTTCCAGCGAGCCAGGGCTTCTGGCTTGCTCGGTGGCTTCTTGTTCATTGGGTGAAAACCCCTGGGTGAAGATCATTCAATCAAATGAAAGTCATCCCTGGTCCTGGGGCACGGTGTAGCGCCCCTTAAATTGTCTCCCTTCATTGGTTGGTGCCCTGGCAGGAAGAACAATCCTTCTGCCTCCAGGGCGTAGGCGAGGGCCTGCATCGTGACGCGGCGCAGCTCGGCCCCATTCTCCAGGCGCCTAATCGCACCTGGTGATACACCCGAACGGAATGCCAAAGCTTAAATGCTCCAGCCAAGCATCGTGCGCGCCTCGGCGCAGTGGGTACCACGAAAGCCAAGTGGCAGGTTCTCCATAAGCCATTCCATGGTTGGTTTCTGTGTTTCATCCAGAGCCAATCGAATGGGTTGAATGTCGTCTTCGTCTGTAGGCATTGGTGCTCTCGCATAGCTGTATGTTTATACAGTGTAAGACTTGGCGAAAGCGTGCGCAAAAAATGGTAGGTGTTGGCACACCGAGGTCTGTGCACGGGCGTTGGGGGAGTGGTTTCTTAGGGCAAATTTAGGGCGAAACTAGGGCCGCTATAGGCCGTTGCAGCCCGATAGGAAGCGTTTTAGTATCAGCAAAAGCGGGCCTATGGCGGCCTGTGATCCGCTGCGGGCGGGTTCAAATCCCTAGCCCTGAAAATGAGATAGCAAGTATCTTTTCTCATTGGAAGCGTCTTGGTGCATATGTGGCAACAGCCTTTTGCTATTATCTCTGGCGGTGAATGGCTATAGGCCATCAATTGAGTGTGGAGATAGCAAGTCTAATGAGTATTGGGGCTGTTTGGTCAAAGAAACTCAAGGGATACAAGAGCGATGCAGATGGTCATAATCAACTGCGAATCGCACGACTCACTTTATTAATTGGTCCAAATAATAGCGGGAAAAGTAGACTGCTGAGAACTATTTTTTCAAGCGGTAACAGTGATCTGTATATTTCACTTGGGGAAGAATTGATTGAGGGCTTTGAGCGTTGCAAAGGTTTCTTGGATTTTCTTAAAAGCAATCCTAAGATAACTAATTTCGAGTCGTGGCCATTTATTAATATGGTGCGTGGTGAGCTCATGCTTGTTGATTCCGTCCATGCGCAGATGACGTTGTTCACTAAGTTTATGACTGAAGTTTACAATGAAAATCTGGTTGTTACTGGTGGGCAAGGTGCCACTGCGTTTCATTCATTGCGGCGTCTTCTGAGTTCTGATCACAGTCTTAAATCTGAGGTTTCTGATAGTTCGGCTAAACTAAGCCAGAAAGTAGCTGAGATAACGAGCTCTAAGCGTTACTATATTCCTATTCTAAGGGGGATGAGGCCGCTTAGTGATGCTGATGATGTGTTCTTGGAGAGGACAATAAAAGACTATTTTCCAGATAAGTTGCCGCATGGACTAAGCATAGTTACTGGATTTGATTTGTATCAGTTATTGGTTAAGTTTCTCCTAGGCCAGCCTGCAGATAGGCAGCGCGTACGAGACTATGAGAAAATTATCGGGCATGAGTTTTTTGGTGGCGCAGAGATTACACTGATTCCCGAATACGGTAAAGATACAGTGTCGGTAAAAATAGGGGAGGATGATCAATTCTCTATTTATGATTTAGGCGATGGGATGCAGCAAGTGATAATTATTACTTCTGCTGCATTTCTTGAAACTGGAAGCGCGAAATTTTTCATAGAAGAGCCAGAGGCGTGTCTCCATCCGGGGTTACTTCGGAAACTAGCGCTATTCTTGCTTAATCATACTGAGCATCAGTATTTCGCCACTACACACTCAAATCACTTGTTGGATTTAGCTGAAGTTGATCGTCGCGTCTTGATTTATAAAGTTGCTAAGGCGAATGCTCGAAAGGATGCTCAGTTCGAAGTGCAAGAATGTACGCGAGATAGGGCGCTTCTTGCGGAGTTGGGTGTACTTGCTTCGTCAGTTTATCTCTCTAATTCAACTATATGGGTGGAAGGAATTACTGATAGGCTTTACTTGGGGGTTTTTTTAAAAAAGTATATTACAGATCTAGAGTCCACGGAAGATAAAATCAAGCTTGAGGGGTTGCTTGAGAACTATCACTATACCTTTGTTGAGTATCAGGGAGGGACATTGGGGCACTGGTCCTTTGATGAGGGCGAGGACCAAAGGTTACAGGCATCTCGCTTATGTGCATCAGCGTTTTTGATTTCTGATGGTGATATCGCTGGGAAGGGAGGTCGGGCTCAAGAACTTGTTAAGCAGTTAGGGGCGCGTTTTTATATTATGGGATGTAAGGAAATAGAGAACCTTATTCCTCGTAATATAATTATTTTGACGGCGAGATCTATATTTTCTCGCAAGTGGAGCAAAACTACCCAGGGTCTCTCGATAGAAGATCTATCAACCTTGGCAACAAAAATTGAGCATTCGAATAAAGGTATAGGCTTTCATTTGGATAAGTCGCTCGGGCTGCCGGGTAAAGGCAAGGCTGTACGTCGAGTTTTTGCAGACGAAAGTGGGACTATTAATGATAAAGTTAAATTTTGTCTGGCTGCAATTGATCAGATGGATTCCAATGAATGGTCCTTAACTCCCCAGTTAAAAGAACTCTGCGAGAAAATATTCAATCATATTTTAACCGAGAATAAGCGTTAACAGGAGATGGCTGGCCCGTGTTACAGGAGCTCTGTGCTACACCGTCCTTGGCGTTGCAGCTCCTGTTCTTCAGTTCACTCTTAGCGGTGGTTCAAAACTCAGTTCTGCACCTGAAGCAATGTCCTGCCGGTGAAAGGCCCTCCTCGGTACTGTGAGAGCGGATGGTACAAAAGTGGTACTCAAATGTATGGGGTCCTATGGAAGCCTCGTAAATTAGGGCTTACACGAAGAGTTTGTCCAATCCATCACATGGAGCTTGGCCACTGCACATTCTCGATTCTGACGCGAGGAGATAAGGCAGGGAGGGGCTGCTTGTGGGACGGTCCGCTTCCGACCCAAAGCGGAATCGACTCTGGGCTCTTTATCCAGTATCGGCCTCATCGCTTGGTAGCCGGCTCCGGACCGAAGTGCGCCACCTTCCTGGTCTATGCCCCACCGGTCGGAGCTGCGCTTGCAGATCATGGGGCATGAAACGGCCCCCTCTCGATAGGTGTTCGCTTCACGCCCTGATGAGGCTAGCCACTAGTGTCGACGTCGACTCAGATCCAAACGTCATTCAGCGCTGTTCGCTCCCCGCCTTCATGACCGGTATTCAACACGCCTCGCGGCTCAATCATCATAAGTGTTGTTTCCGTCTCTGCCGCTGTTCTGTGCTCTACGCCACGTGGTACGACATACAGTTCGCCCGGCTTCACATGAACGCAGCCCTCGGGGAGATCGATGCGCAAGAGACCTTCGAGCACCAGAAAAGCTTCATCAGTTTCCGGGTGTGAATGCCAGATAAATTCACCTTCGATGCGTACCACCTTAAATTGGTAGTCGTTCATTTCCGCGACGACTCTTGGGCTCCATTGCTGCTCGATCAGAGAAGCTTTTTGAGTCAGGTTCACAGGCTGTGATGCTAATTGCTGATGCATGCTGGACATAGCTGATCCTCTCTAATTTGGAGTGACCAGCCTATCGAACGGAAAGCGCGCTGTTCTTGTACGATCCTGCAACTTAGCGAACAGTGCGTAAGCGTTCCAGCCAACGCAGAGGCGGCACGCCGTAGGTGCGAGTGAAATGCCGGGTCATGTGGCTCTGATCATGAAAGCCTGAGGCTAGGGCGGCATCGACCAGTGTGAAGCCATCCAGAATCAGCCTGCGGAAAAAGTCCAGGCGCCTTAGCGTGACAAAACGGTATGGGCTGGTGCCGTAGAGGGCCCGAAAGTCTCGCGACAAGCTCCATTGCTCACGCCCACTCGCCTGTTCGAGCATCTCCAGCGTGATGCCCACGTGAAGGTGCTCCATGATGAACTCCCTGGCGCGCTCGGCAGAGCGGTAATCCAGACGTTTGCGACCACGCGGCTTACCGCCGACTGCACGAAGTGCCATTGCCAAGTCATAAACGGCGTCCTGTTCCTCTAGTGTTTCTAGAGGGTGATCCAGTGCCTGCACGAAAGCCTCGCTGGCGTGGTACAAGCGCGGGTCGCAGGACAGTCCGCCAGCAATGAAAGGCAACGGTTCTCCCCCGAGAACGGTCTGTATCAGCGACGGGTCGATGTAGGCCATCCGATAGCGAAAGCCCACATCCGTGCCAGCCATGCCGTCATGCACTTCGTCGGGATGCAGCACAAGTGTGTTGCCTGGCATGCCGTGGCACAGCGCTCCCTTGTAGTGAAAGTTCTGAACGCCGGCAAGGGTACGGCCTATCGAATAGGTATCGTGATGATGCGGGTCGTAGCCATGGCCGCCAAACCACGCTTCGATGCGCTCCACACTGCCAGGTGTGGTGCTGCGTATGACCCAATCAGAGGTGGATGAGGGGATTGCTTTTCGCTCCATGGAATACTCACCGCTAGTGCACCATCTTGAATGTGAATAGTCCATCCTCTTTCAGGATTACGCTAGCACCCAATCCATTTCCGTTCTATGTCCGTTATGGGTCGTTAGCTGCCGCGAATGTAAAAGGCCTTTTCCATCGCAGAATCTCGTTTGAGGAGGTTGTGATGGTACAAAAATGGTACGGGAAAACGGAACGTGTGCTGTAACCCTTTGTTTTAAAGGAGTTCGTAGTTAGTGTGTCCAATCCATCACATGGAGCTTGGCCACTGCACATTCTCGATTCTGGTGCGAGGAGATGAGGCAGAGGGCTGCTTGTGGGACGGTCCGCTTCCGACCCAT
>NZ_JBNDLE010000040.1:0-5059 GCF_050435905.1 Pseudomonas sp. 2835
ACTGCGGTATCCGAGGTGTGGGGCGTTGGCCGGCGGCTGAGTGTGCACTTTGAAGGCATGGGCATCAAGACGGCAATGGACCTGGCCAGGGCCGACCCTCGGACGCTGCGCAAGAAATTCAGCGTGGTGGTCGAGAAGACCGCCCGGGAGCTGGCCGGCACGCCCTGCCTGGAACTGGACGAGCCGAACCCGCCAAAGCAGGAGATTTGCTGTAGCCGGATGTTTGGCAAGCGGCTCAAGGAACTACCCCCGATTAAGGAAGCGCTAGCCACCTACATGATGCGGGCGTCGGAAAAGCTGCGAGCCCAGGGTTCTGTCTGCAGGAAGCTGCGCGTCAGCATCCGCACCGGTATGTTCAATCCCGATGAGGCCAAGTACGCCAATGGCGTGATCGTCGATCTGCCATATCCCACCGATGACGTGCGACTGCTCACGAAGGCTGCGGTCGATGCGCTTGATCGCGTGTTCCGGCCTGGCTTCAACTACAGCAAGGCCGAGGTGCTGCTGCTGAATCTCTGCCAGCGCGGTGAGTACACCGACGACTTGTTCGCCGCGGCGCAGCCTACCGAGGCGACCAGGGTGATGGTGGTGCTCGACCAGATCAATGAGCGATGGGGCAGGGGCACACTGAGGGCGGCGAGTGTACCCGTGAACCCCGATTGGGGGATGCGCCGGGAGATGATGAGCCGTAGCTACACAACACGGCTGGATCAGCTATGGAAGGTCTCGTGCAGTTGAGGTGCGAGTGCTTCGCATGAGGTCGGAGACACACACACAGACTGCGCTATGACACTTACTCTTGCCACCACCGCCCTAGTTCATGGAACCCGCGAGGCGAACTTGCCCCGATAGCTGCGCAACGAGTTGTCGCCGTCACTGATGTCGACGATCAAGGACTGTTACTGTAGGAGCGCGTTAAGACTTCGGCTAGTGAGTGGGAAAAGGGCGATTCCGGCCGGCTTCTTTCGACCCTTTGCGGCCGTTCGTGGATGACCTAAACCGGCCAATACCAGCCAGTCGCATGCTTACATGACCGGCTAGAGCAGAACCTCGCTAGAAAACGCAGTGGATTCGGATGCTGACGGACAGCAATAAGCATCCGGCTGGGCAAGGTACAGAAGGGCACTTAAGCCATCGCCTACCCCGTCACCTCAGTAGAGATGGCGCAGGTCATGCTTGACCACCGCATCGACCACCAGGCTGGTGGCCTTGCCCAACAGGCCCGTACCGTTCATGTGCTCGGACAGCATCTTGGAAAAGGCTGGAATCTGCCTTTCGTCCAGGTGTGTTGCGCGATCCCACAAGCCCGCGGCCAGCAGTTCTGGGCAGTGCTGGAAGCGATAGCGCTCGACGTTCACGACGGTAGCGACCCGAGGTGGCTTGCCGTTGATTGCCAGTGGGGCGAGCAAGTTCGAGTCGTTGTTCAACCAGGCGCGCCCGGCCACGGATAAAACCGTGTCGGCGCCGGGCTGAAGGAAGGACAGGCGCAAAGCGCCATCGACGAGGATATTGCTCAGGCTGCAGGCAACCTTGTTGCCGGGGCGTTCCGGTACCAGCAGAGTGTAGCGATCCAGTACCTGGACGAAACCAGCCGGGTCACCTCGTGGCGACATCTCGGTGGCGTCGGCCTGGCGCTGCGTGAGCATCAGCAGGTAGGGCGAGGCGGCGATGAAGGCCTGCGCTGGCTCGGACAAGGCCTGCCCTGTGTCAGCTAAAAAGGGCGTGGTGTACTCTCTGGCTCGCCAGAAATCGGCGCGCACCTTGGCTCGCGAACAGTGCAGGAACAGCGCCTCGGCGCGAAACTCCAACAGCTTTCCGGCCCGCAGAGAGCCCCGGCCATTGGCGCGCAGGCTGAACCCCACGCCGGGCAGGATGAAATACAGACTGCAGGCCATTTCCTCTATCGGCTGCTGTGAGATCGTTTTGTCTGCCGGCCAGGGCAGCAGGATGTCTTGGCCCTCGGCCCGTAACACTGGATGGTGGCGCAAATCGAGGTACTCGATATCTAACCGCGGGTCGGCGAAGCCGACGGCGCAAACCGTCGCTTGGCGGATCATCAGCAGGCAGTGCTCATCCAACCTGCGCTGCAGGCGTTTGTGCATCATCGCCGGTGGTGGCGGAATCAGTGCGCGCAAGGCGCTTAACGATTCGATTCTGTACTCGGGCATAGCAGGTCTTCCTGTGCCATGGTCGTGTCATTGATGCTAGGCAGTCCGATGACGGCTGGCCATGGCTCTGCGGTTCAACCTGCATGGCTTTTGGTTGCAACCTGCACTTGCATGGCCGACGGCTGGCCGCCGCTCTGCACCGTGCGTTAGAGTCGTTACCTAAGCAACTACCAAGAGCAAGCCCGATGGTCAGAAGTACCACCGTATCGGCCGTCGCAGTGCTGGATCTGCACGACCAGTTGCTGAATCTCGGCGTGGTCACTGCAACCCAGTTGCGGGAGGCCGGGGTGGAGGGTGCCAAACTTCTCGACCAGGGGGCTGCGGCATCGCCGATCCAGGAGCAGCGTGTCGACGAGACCCAGTTACTGGCGCTGTGGCAGTTCGCCGCGAACAACACGCAATTGCCGCATATCGGCCTGCTGATCGGGCAGACCTTCAACCCCGCCACGCATGGCGTGCTGGCTAGTTGGTTGTGCCAATGCAGTCGGGTGAGCGAGGCGCTGGAAGTGTTCCAGCGGCATATCGCGCTGATGAACCCTTCGGAGCGCTGGCAGTACAGTGAAACGGCAGATGCTCTGGTGCTGGAGATCACCTTCGCTCCCGGCAAAACCTACCCGCAGGCCGCCATCGAACGCAGCATGAGTGCAGTGCTGTGCTGGAGCCGGAAGATGACCGGCGTAGCGCTGCGGCCTCTGGCCTGCGAGTTCGCTTTCCCATCCCCGGCCTACCATGCGCACTATGTCGAGCTGTTCGGCGGCGAGCTGCGCTTCGACAGCGAGAGAAACAGCCTCCACCTGCCGCGCGACTTCCTGCAGCATCCCATTCTCGGTGCCAGCGACTACCTGCGACAGATGCTGGAGTCTCGTGCAAGGGCGACACTCGCGCAGCTGCAAGACGCAGATACGCTTGCCGGCACGGTGCGTCGCTTGATTCTCGCAAGCCTGCCCGAAGGCATGAGCATCGAGCCAACCTGCCAGGCGTTGCACGTCAGTCGCACCACGCTCTACCGACGCTTGAAGGAAGAGGGCACCAGTTTCAGCGCGCTGGTGGCGGAGGTACGTCGCAAGTTGTCCGCGGAGCTGATTCGCCAGGGGCTGCCCGTGGCGACGGTCAGCGAGCGGCTGGGGTTCAGGGATACGAGCACTTTCCACCGTGCCTTCAAGCGCTGGTTCGACTGCCCTCCGGGAGCCTTTCGAGACTAGCAATGGGCTTGCCGCTTGCGGCGTCAATGGCGCGTTAAGCGAGGCGATTGAATTGCCGCTGAAAAGGTAGGTACCTGCGAACCTCAATGCAGGAGACTGGCCTGCTGCAAATCAGTCCGCTTCTGGCCGATTTCTGCCCGTCGCGACCGGCAGCTATAGGTCGAAAGCAGCCATCCACAACCGGCAGCTAACGACCCAGGGTAGACATTCGGTGGGATACACTGTCTGGCATCAGCGATCTCACATCAAAGCACAGGCTATGCGTTCAAGAAGGAACAACTGGGCTGGTGGGTGTCGCGGACTTCGAAGCGATTCGGCGCAGATCGGCCAGGCGCCGGGCCTGGCGCAAGGCGAGGAGTGCGCGCTCATTGAGCAGGACCACCCGGTGGTGCTGGGTCTTGGTCCGGTCTTCCGGCTGGCCATCGACGATAATGCGCCGGATGTTCGCGGTTGTTGCCTCCACGAGGGTTCATAGATAGCTCATAACGAATGACACCTCGCTGTTAGCCGTTCCAGGTCTTACCCCTGAGTCATTCTTGCCGCCGTTGCTTGCGGGAAGTATTCGATAATATCGTGCGCTCAGTGGTATCCGGAAATTTCCGCCTGTAGAGGTGTAGTCGCTGAATACGTGATCTTTGTTTAGTTCCAGAGGGGTTTGATTGCCGTCTAGTATTTGTAGGGCAATGCCTTTGGCAGTTGAGGTCTGGTTTAGCTCGATGATGCCCTGGCCTGCATCCCAGGCTGGGGTGGTCGGGTTTGGAGCTAAACTGTACATAACCTTATTTATTCCACTGGGGCAGTTGTTGAGTAGGATGTTGAATGCAGTTGCTTTCGAAGTGTCACCAATGTCGGAAAAAACGCCAAGATCATACTGTCCCATTTCAACGTTTACATCTGGGGTTTCGCAGGACTGAGCTACAATCGATACGGTTTTAGAAAGGCGCATTGCTAAGGGCTGTAGCGTACCTACCTGATGGTAACCGATATCCCCCGCAGGGATAGTTAAATCCCCCTTGAGTGGCGCTATTTTAAGTAGGCGCAGGGAGTGCGTAGAACCGTTGTAACCATATCCCCCAGCACCTTCTGTGCCAGCACCCGCTCCTCGTATAGGGTTTCCGTTGAGTATCCATTGCCACGCTAGACCGCTACTTTTGATTGGGAAAATATATGAAGTAGGGGAGTCTGTTCCTACGTTGTTTTTGACTCCCCATTTATGCTCGGTTGCGCATTTATATGAGCTGTTCCCTTGAAATGTTTTTGTGGTTGTTTGGTAAATTATTGTATTATCTGGGGTGTCCCTAGGGACGGATAGTGTTGATGGTATGTCAATCAATATGGGGTTTTGATGGTGGCCATCATAAAAAACGCACTCTGCCGAAACGTCGTACGACATACAAGCTAAAGTCGCCAGCAAAAAAAATCGGTAGAGGGCCATTATATTTTTGACCTCTCTATGAATTCCCAGTAGTAGCCAGGGTTTTCAGACTTAAATTTGTTATAATACTGAGTGGGCTTGGTGGGCTTGGGGTTTGCATCTTTTGAATAGATAGCGCATCCAGAAAGAGCACTAAAAATGCTTGCAAGAATAATTAAATTTAGCTTATAATTGCTTGCTTGCTTGCTTGCTTGCTTGCTTGCTTGCTTGCTTGCTTGCTTGCTTGCTTGCTTGCTTGCTTGCTTGCTTGCTTG
>NZ_JBNDLE010000041.1:0-3120 GCF_050435905.1 Pseudomonas sp. 2835
TGCAGTCTTCACAACACCGCAATCTGCTCATTCGACGCAAATTGCTTGGGTGTTATATGGTCAAGCCTCACGGGCAATTAGTATTGGTTAGCTCAACGCCTCACAGCGCTTACACACCCAACCTATCAACGTCGTAGTCTTCGACGGCCCTTCAGGGAGCTCAAGGCTCCAGTGAGATCTCATCTTGAGGCAAGTTTCCCGCTTAGATGCTTTCAGCGGTTATCTCTTCCGAACATAGCTACCCGGCAATGCCACTGGCGTGACAACCGGAACACCAGAGGTTCGTCCACTCCGGTCCTCTCGTACTAGGAGCAGCCCCTCTCAAATCTCAAACGTCCACGGCAGATAGGGACCGAACTGTCTCACGACGTTCTAAACCCAGCTCGCGTACCACTTTAAATGGCGAACAGCCATACCCTTGGGACCGGCTTCAGCCCCAGGATGTGATGAGCCGACATCGAGGTGCCAAACACCGCCGTCGATATGAACTCTTGGGCGGTATCAGCCTGTTATCCCCGGAGTACCTTTTATCCGTTGAGCGATGGCCCTTCCATACAGAACCACCGGATCACTAAGACCTACTTTCGTACCTGCTCGACGTGTCTGTCTCGCAGTCAAGCGCGCTTTTGCCTTTATACTCTACGACCGATTTCCGACCGGTCTGAGCGCACCTTCGTACTCCTCCGTTACTCTTTAGGAGGAGACCGCCCCAGTCAAACTACCCACCATACACTGTCCTCGATCCGGATAACGGACCTGAGTTAGAACCTCAAAGTTGCCAGGGTGGTATTTCAAGGATGGCTCCACGCGAACTGGCGTCCACGCTTCAAAGCCTCCCACCTATCCTACACAAGCAAATTCAAAGTCCAGTGCAAAGCTATAGTAAAGGTTCACGGGGTCTTTCCGTCTAGCCGCGGATACACTGCATCTTCACAGCGATTTCAATTTCACTGAGTCTCGGGTGGAGACAGCGCCGCCATCGTTACGCCATTCGTGCAGGTCGGAACTTACCCGACAAGGAATTTCGCTACCTTAGGACCGTTATAGTTACGGCCGCCGTTTACCGGGGCTTCGATCAAGAGCTTCGCGTTAGCTAACCCCATCAATTAACCTTCCGGCACCGGGCAGGCGTCACACCCTATACGTCCACTTTCGTGTTTGCAGAGTGCTGTGTTTTTAATAAACAGTCGCAGCGGCCTGGTATCTTCGACCGGCATGGGCTTACGGAGCAAGTCCTTCACCCTCACCGGCGCACCTTCTCCCGAAGTTACGGTGCCATTTTGCCTAGTTCCTTCACCCGAGTTCTCTCAAGCGCCTTGGTATTCTCTACCCAACCACCTGTGTCGGTTTGGGGTACGGTTCCTGGTTATCTGAAGCTTAGAAGCTTTTCTTGGAAGCATGGCATCAACCACTTCGTCGCCTAAAGGCAACTCGTCATCAGCTCTCGGCCTTAAGATCCCGGATTTACCTAAGATCTCAGCCTACCACCTTAAACTTGGACAACCAACGCCAAGCTGGCCTAGCCTTCTCCGTCCCTCCATCGCAATAACCAGAAGTACAGGAATATTAACCTGTTTTCCATCGACTACGCTTTTCAGCCTCGCCTTAGGGACCGACTAACCCTGCGTCGATTAACGTTGCGCAGGAAACCTTGGTCTTTCGGCGTGGGAGTTTTTCACTCCCATTGTCGTTACTCATGTCAGCATTCGCACTTCTGATACCTCCAGCAAGCTTCTCAACTCACCTTCACAGGCTTACAGAACGCTCCTCTACCGCATCACCTAAGTGATACCCGTAGCTTCGGTGTATGGTTTGAGCCCCGTTACATCTTCCGCGCAGGCCGACTCGACTAGTGAGCTATTACGCTTTCTTTAAAGGGTGGCTGCTTCTAAGCCAACCTCCTAGCTGTCTAAGCCTTCCCACATCGTTTCCCACTTAACCATAACTTTGGGACCTTAGCTGACGGTCTGGGTTGTTTCCCTTTTCACGACGGACGTTAGCACCCGCCGTGTGTCTCCCATGCTCGGCACTTGTAGGTATTCGGAGTTTGCATCGGTTTGGTAAGTCGGGATGACCCCCTAGCCGAAACAGTGCTCTACCCCCTACAGTGATACATGAGGCGCTACCTAAATAGCTTTCGAGGAGAACCAGCTATCTCCGAGCTTGATTAGCCTTTCACTCCGATCCACAGGTCATCCGCTAACTTTTCAACGGTAGTCGGTTCGGTCCTCCAGTCAGTGTTACCTAACCTTCAACCTGCCCATGGATAGATCGCCCGGTTTCGGGTCTATACCCAGCGACTAAACGCCCTATTAAGACTCGCTTTCGCTACGCCTCCCCTATTCGGTTAAGCTCGCCACTGAATATAAGTCGCTGACCCATTATACAAAAGGTACGCAGTCACCTAACAAGTAGGCTCCCACTGCTTGTACGCATACGGTTTCAGGTTCTATTTCACTCCCCTCTCCGGGGTTCTTTTCGCCTTTCCCTCACGGTACTGGTTCACTATCGGTCAGTCAGTAGTATTTAGCCTTGGAGGATGGTCCCCCCATATTCAGACAAAGTTTCTCGTGCTCCGTCCTACTCGATTTCATGACTAAGAGATTTTCGCGTACAGGGCTATCACCCACTATGGCCGCACTTTCCAGAGCGTTCCGCTAATCTCAAAGCCACTTAAGGGCTAGTCCCCGTTCGCTCGCCACTACTAAGGGAATCTCGGTTGATTTCTTTTCCTCAGGGTACTTAGATGTTTCAGTTCCCCTGGTTCGCCTCTTGCACCTATGTATTCAGTACAAGATACTCAGCTTATGCTGAGTGGGTTCCCCCATTCAGAGATCTCCGGATCAAAGTCTGTTTGCCGACTCCCCGAAGCTTATCGCAGGCTACCACGTCTTTCATCGCCTCTGACTGCCAAGGCATCCACCGTATGCGCTTCTTCACTTGACCATATAACCCCAAGCAATCTGGTTATACTGTGAAGACAACATTCGCCGAAAATTTGTAATGATTCACAAATTTTACCTTAGCCTGAACACACACCAGTGAAAGTGCTGTCCAGTCTATCTTTCTATCACATACCCAAATTTTTAAAGAACGATTCTGAAAAAGTTCAGAAATCAA
>NZ_JBNDLE010000042.1:0-2779 GCF_050435905.1 Pseudomonas sp. 2835
TGCTGTAGCCGGATGTTTGGCAAGCGGCTCAAGGAACTACCCCCGATTAAGGAAGCGCTAGCCACCTACATGATGCGGGCGTCGGAAAAGCTGCGAGCCCAGGGTTCTGTCTGCAAGAAGCTGCGCGTCAGTATCCGCACCGGTATGTTCAATCCCGATGAGGCCAAGTACGCCAATGGCGTGGTCGTCGATCTGCCATATCCCACCGATGACGTGCGACTGCTCACAAAGGCTGCGGTCGACGCGCTTGATCGAGTGTTTCGACCAGGCTTCAATTACAGCAAGGCCGAGGTGTTGCTGCTGAATCTCTGCCAGCGCGGTGAGTACACCGACGACTTGTTCGCCGCAGCGCAGCCTGCCGAGGCGACCAGGGTGATGGCGGTGCTCGACCAGATCAATGAGCGGTGGGGCAGGGGAACACTGCGAGCAGCGAGCGTGCCGGCGAACCCAGACTGGGGGATGCGCCGAGAGATGATGAGCCAAAGCTTCACGACCAGGCTGGATCAGCTATGGAAAGTCGCGTGTGAATGAAGCCTTGGGAAGGAATCAAGACGGTCCCGAAACCAGCACTACGCCTTTGCACACCACCTCGGATATGGACCGAGTCAGCGAGCCTTTAGCCCAAGGTAGCGCATCCCTATCTGCCCGGATGTTCTCGAGGTCAGCCAGGGAGTTGCTTGATCCCATGTACAAGGACTTGCGGTTCGCACAGTCAAATTGGCGTTTGGTATAGCTGGCTCCAGTGATGCCTTCGCGCTTCGTGATGACCTCAATACCCAATCCGGCGTTTTGGACGCTGATAATTGAGTATTTGGCATCAGGGTCGGCGGGCGCCGAGATTGAGCCTGCTAGCGCCGACGGGCCGATGACCATTATCGACCAAAAGGCTATGTGCTTCCCTTTCATTCCGGATACCTCTTCCTTGGAACCGAGCGAACAATTTACGGTAGTGCACATTTCAGGGATGTGAAGGGGGTAGGTCAGAAAGGTGACGAGCAGTAAGGGAAGGGGAATTGTGATCGGTCGGCAGGACGCCGGAGGAGGGAGTGATGCTGATACCAATTTTGATACCAATGGGTACGTTTGGGTGGGGGGCGATGGGGGATTTCGCCCAATAAAATCAACGCATTGGCACCCGCTAACACCCATACAGGACTGCATGGTGATGTTAGCGGTGGAGATCAAAGGGCTTACCTATCAATAGCTTATGTGACGTCTTCGCAGCTGCGGACCAATTTCGGACCAATCTGGAGCTTTTCCAGCTCCTGCCAGTCATTGGACGAGTTTACCCAGCGTGCACACGCCGATTAGAGCATCTGCACGCTATGCCCGAGCTGTTGGGCGATAAATGCGGGGTTGAGGCCAGACATTAAGCATATTGTCGCATAGGTGTGACGGCAGTTGTATGGCCGCCGGTAGCCGATCCCCAATTCCTTGAGGATTGGCCGCCATTGCTGATGCAGATCGCAGGTTTGCTGCACACGTACTGCGTTTTTTGACGGTGGGAAGATGTACGGCGTCTCAGTCACCTTCCCTTTGTCCAGCCTGCGCCGCTTCGCTCCGTGGCCGGATGCGGCATGAGGGTAAGTGAACTTTTTTGTGCAGCGTCATCTACATTGGAGGGGGAGATCCCCTTTCTGAGAGTACGGCCATGCTCAAATCGAACACATTGATCTCATTGCTTGCAAGCCTTGTTTTAATCACAGGCTCGGTCGGCGCATTCGCTGACCCCGGTAATGGAAAAGGGCAAGGCAATGGAAAGGGTAACGCTCAAAATTCTCAAGGCCACGGCAACCAAGGTAGCGGGGCGAAGGGAAAGAGTTCAGGCCAAAATAGCTGGGATCACGGGCCGAATGTTGATCGCGGTAGCGTCCTGAACGTACTGAACAGCTACCACAATTACTGGAGTCCGGGTCCAGCATTACCGCCTGGCATCCAGAAGAACCTGGCACGCGGAAAACCACTCCCTCCTGGCATTGCCAAAAAGCTCGACGGGAGACTTCTTGGCCATCTACCGCGCTACGATGGCTATGAGTGGCAACAAGCTGGAACAGACCTAATTCTCGTTGCTATTGCCACCGGCATAATCTACGAAGTGATAAATGGGGCGCTGGATTAGGTTTGGGGGGCCAATAACCTCATCCCCTCGGGTCCTGCTGAATATCAGCATGCTCTTCCGGTCGAAGGCCAGGGATGACCATTAGTAGACGCTAAGCAACCTATCCCACCTCCTGCACGACATCAGACGATTCTCAGCGCTCACCCGAAACCACTTGAATACCCCCGATGGCTCATCCAAGTTCAAATTCCCGCCTGTCAGAAAATTCTCACGTAGAAATTGACCGCAAGGCTTTCTGAAAGTTAACTGTATATTTGTACAGTATCGGAAATCGTGCGTCATGAGCTACTCAATCATAGGCCCCATTGCTGAAGGCGGCCTGCAACTCCCGTTGTGCTCCTCTCAGGTTCCTGCCGGATTTCCCTCGCCGGCGGCAGACCATATCGAGGCGCACATCTCCCTGGATGAGGTATTGAACATCAGGGCTCCGCACGTCTATCTGGTGTCGATCACCGGCGAGAGTATGCAGGGGGCCGGGATCTTCGAGGGGGATCTGGCGATCGTCGACCGCTCGCTGGAGCCTGCTCACGGTCATATCGTCGTAGCGCTCTTGAACAACGACCCCGTATGCAAGCGGCTGTGCATCCGCGGCAAGGACGTGATCCTGCTGTCCGAGAACCCGAAGTACCCGCCGCGTTACGTGCTGGAGGGCGATGAGCT
>NZ_JBNDLE010000043.1:0-2591 GCF_050435905.1 Pseudomonas sp. 2835
ACTGTCACTTTGACCGCAACGCCAAGCGTCACTGAAGGCGGCGTCGTCACCTATACCGCCTCCGTCACTGCGCCAGTGACCGGCTCTGCACTGGTGATCAACCTGGCCAACGGTCAGCAAATCACCATTCCGGTCGGCCAGAGTTCGGGCACTGTGGACTTCGTTGCACCAAACAACGTGCACACCACCAACCCGGATCTGACCAACAGCATCACCGGTACTTCGGGCGGTAACTACGAGAAGCTGGATACCGCGGGCAACCCGGTCACCACCGTTACCGACGGTCCAGGCACGGACGACACCACCGGCCTCAAGTTGACCGCCACCGGCTCCGTCGCCGAAGGCGGCGACATCATCTACACCGCTACGCTGACTAACCCGGCTGGCACCGAGATGAAAGTCACCCTGAGCAACGGTGAAGTCATCACCATCGCCAAGGGCCAGACCGAAGGCAGCATCACTGTTCCGGCACCGGAAGACGACGTCTACGTCGATGCTGGCGAAGTCAGCGTGACCGTGACTGGCACCACCGGTGGCGACTTCGAGAAGCTGGCTGTGGATAACACTCCGGCCGTGACCGAAGTCACCGATACCATCGATACGTCGACTGTCACTTTGACCGCAACGCCAAGCGTCACTGAAGGCGGCGTCGTCACCTATACCGCCTCCGTCACTGCGCCAGTGACCGGCTCTGCACTGGTCATCAACCTGGCCAACGGCCAACAGATCACCATCCCGGTCGGCCAGAGTTCGGGCACTGTGGACTTCGTTGCACCAAACAACGTGCACACCACTAACCCGGACCTGACCAACAGCATCACCGGTACTTCGGGCGGTAACTACGAGAAGCTGGATACCGCGGGCAACCCGGTCACTACCGTTACTGATGGCCCAGGTACTGACGACACTACTGGTCTGAAGCTGACCGCCACCGGCTCCGTCGCCGAAGGCGGCGACATCATCTACACCGCTACGCTGACTAACCCGGCTGGCACCGAGATGAAAGTCACCCTGAGCAACGGTGAAGTCATCACCATCGCTGCGGGTCAGACCGAAGGCAGCATTACTGTTCCAGCTCCAGAAGACGACGTGTACGTCGATGCCGGCGAAGTCAGCGTGACCATCACTGGCACCACCGGTGGTGACTTCGAGAAAGTCGAAGTCGACCCGGCTGCCGCTGTAACTGAAGTCACCGATACCATCGATACTTCGACCGTCACCCTGACCGCTACCCCAAGCGTCACCGAAGGCGGCGTGGTTACCTACACTGCTTCGGTTACTGCTCCGGTGACTGGTTCTGCGCTGGTGATCAACCTGGCCAACGGTCAGCAAATCACCATCCCTGTGGGTTCCAGCTCCGGCACCGTGGACTTCGTTGCACCAAACAACGTGCACACCACCAACCCGGACCTGACCAACAGCATCACCAGCACCACCGGTGGTAACTACGAGAAGCTGGACACTGCGGGCAACCCAGTGACCACCGTTACCGACGGTCCAGGTACTGATGACACCACTGGCCTGAAACTCACTGCCACCGGCTCCGTCGCCGAAGGCGGCGAGATCGTCTACACCGCTACGCTGACCAACCCAGCCGGCACCGAGATGAAAGTCACCCTGAGCAACGGTGAAGTGATCACCATTGCCGCAGGTCAGACCGAAGGCAGCATTACTGTTCCAGCTCCAGAAGACGACGTGTACGTCGATGCGGGCGAAGTCAGCGTGACCATCACTGGTACCACCGGTGGTGACTTCGAGAAAGTCGAAGTCGACCCGGCTGCCGCTGTAACTGAAGTCACCGATACCATCGATACTTCGACCGTCACCCTGACCGCTACCCCAAGCGTCACCGAAGGCGGCGTGGTTACCTACACTGCTTCGGTTACTGCTCCGGTTACCGGCTCCGCGTTGGTCATCAACCTGGCCAACGGTCAGCAGATCACCATCCCGGTCGGCCAGAGTTCGGGCACTGTGGACTTCGTTGCACCGAACAACGTGCACACCACTAACCCGGACCTGAGCAACAGCATCACCGGTACTTCGGGCGGTAACTACGAGAAGCTGGATACTGCGGGTAACCCGGTGACCACCGTTACTGATGGTCCAGGCACCGATGACACTACCGGTCTGAAACTCACCGCCACCGGCTCCGTCGCCGAAGGCGGCGACATCATCTACACCGCCACGCTGACCAACCCAGCGGGCACCGAGATGAAAGTCACCCTGAGCAACGGTGAAGTCATCACCATCGCCAAGGGCCAGACCGAGGGCAGCATTACTGTTCCGGCACCGGAAGATGACGTCTACGTCGACGCCGGTGAAGTCAGCGTGACCGTGACTGGCACCACCGGCGGAGACTTCGAAAAACTGGCTGTGGATAACACTCCAGCCGTCACCGAAGTGACCGATACCATCGACACTTCGACTGTCACCCTGACCGCTACCCCAAGCGTCACCGAAGGCGGCGTGGTTACCTACACTGCTTCGGTTACTGCTCCAGTGACCGGTTCCGCGCTGGTGATCAACCTGGCCAACGGTCAGCAGATCACCATCCCTGTGGGTTCCAGCTCCGGCACCGTGGACTTCGTTGC
>NZ_JBNDLE010000045.1:0-1437 GCF_050435905.1 Pseudomonas sp. 2835
CTATGATGGATTGGACACACTAACTACGAACTCCTTTAAAACAAAGGGTTACAGCACACGTTCCATTTTCCCGTACCATTTTTGTACCATCACAACCTCCTCAAACGAGATTCTGCGATGGGAAAGGCCTTTTACATTCGCGGCAGCTAACGACCCATAGCTGCCGTTCGACCAAAGAATGTCCTGAGCGACCCAGCAGGAGTTTGAGCGATGGGTTGTCGTACACTCTCAACTCAATCGGGCTACCTGAACCTAGGGAACATTGAATTCAATGACGAAGCTTATCGAATGCTCAAATGAGATTTTCAGCCGCGGGACCGTATTTAGAGCCAGGGGAAAATACCCGTATGAAGAAATTGTGGATTTTATGGTTTTTGACACACTGGACGAGAATCGTCGCTTCGGGCTGATGGTCACCACGGGATACAAAGCGGGCCTACCGCTGGTTTGCTTGCCTGACGAGAGCAATGCAGGGGGATTGGGTCTCAGCAAGGCGTGGGTTCTAGCGAATTGGGGTAAGTGGATCTATCCGGACTGTAAAGTCTCGCAAGTCCTCGTGATTAATAGTTATAAACCCGGCTCGCACTCGCTCGCTGAAGTGCAGGAGCTGCCTTTTGGTAACCTTCAAAACATGCCGCCGCACAAATGACTGCATCTGGCCATTTTTGGTGAAGGGCAGCTATGGGTCGTTAGCTGTCGTTTGCGAGTGATGCTTTCGATCCAAAGCTGCCCCAAAAACGGGCATTTCAGATAACCCAGCCTCACGATGTTACTGCCCGTCAAAGACGATGAACTTCAATCTGGAGCCCCTCACCCTCATCCGGGGCGCGAAAGTAGCTAGTGATCAGATCGAACTCCGCGTCAGTCGCCGCAAACTCATGTTCGGCGCGGTTGTTGCGAAGATGCAACCTTTCTCGACAGGTGTCATCGTCCACCTCGATGTAATGGACACAATGAGAAACCTCGGCTGCATCAGCCAAGTCACGCAACCATTGTCGATCTTGAGGAGTATTAGCGGGAAAATCCAAAACCACAGTCACGCCAGCCTTCAGGACATCGATGACGAGCGGGCCCAGTACTTCCCGCATCTGGCGTGCAAGGCGCACATAATCGGTCACTGACTTGATCTGATCAGGGTAAAGCCGTGAGAGCCAATGATCCTCACTCAGCAGGATCGCGGATCGTTCGGCTGCCAAGCTTTTGGCCAGCGTTGATTTGCCGGAAGCAATCTTGCCTGACATGAGATGAAGCACTGGTTTGGTCATGGGGACGTCTCCTTGTCGAACCCCGATGATGCTTATTGAAAAGCGTCGAAGCAACAACCGAGCCGTCACCGTCCGCTATGGGTCGGAAGCGGACCGTCCCACAAGCAGCCCTCTGCCTCATCTCCTCGCACCAGAATCGAGAATGTGCAGTGGCCAAGCTCCATGTGATGGA
>NZ_JBNDLE010000046.1:0-1169 GCF_050435905.1 Pseudomonas sp. 2835
ACCCTGTGGCGGGGCGACACCCCGGTGCGCTACGTGCACGGCCTGGTCAGCCTGTTCAGCCAGGGCGACACCGGCTTTCGCCGCACCCGCTACCGCGCCGTGCTCGAACCCAGCCTGGCCCGCGCCGGCCTGCGCTCGAACTGGCGCATGTTCCAGGGCCAGAGCGTGCCCGAGATCATCCTCGCGGTGCTCAAGGCCCAGCGCCTGAGCGAGGTCAAGACCTACCTGTGCTTCGACCACCGGCCACGCGAATACTGCGTCCAGGCCGGTGAAAGCGACCTCGACTTCATCGCCCGCCTGGCCGCCGAAGAAGGCCTGCTGTACAGCTTCGAGCACCGTGCCGACGGCCATACCCTGTGGCTCACCGACCGCGTCGGCGGCCTGGGCACCATCGGCACCCACGAGCACTGCCCGGTGCTCTACCAGCCGCTGGCCGGCGGCGACAGCGCCGAGCCCGCCCTGCACCGCTTCCACTACACCGAACAGGTGCGCAGCGCGCGCCAGGTGCAGCGCGACTACACCTTCACCCACCCCTACTACAACCTCCAGCACAACGCCGTCGGCGCCAGCGACCTCGACCACCAGCACACCGACTACGAACGCTACGACTACCCCGGCCGCTACAAGCGCGACGCCAGCGGCAAGCCCTTCACCAAAACCCGCCTGACCGCCCTGCGCAGCGACGCCCGCCTGGCCCACATGGAAGGCGACGACGCGCGCCTGCAGCCGGGCCTGGCCTTCGACCTCAACGACCACCCGCGCGAAGACTTCAACGACCGCTGGCGCACCATCGCCATCGAACATCACGGCACGCAGCACAGCAGCCTGCTCGAAGAGGCCTTCGGCAGCGACAGCGGCACCGCCTACCGGCTCAGCGCCAGCGCCATCCGCTGGGACGCCGACTGGAAAGCGCCGCTACGGCCCAAGCCGCGCATCGACGGCCCGCAGATCGCCAGCGTGGTCGGCCCGCCGGGCGAAGAGATCTACTGCGACGAATGGGGCCGGGTCAAAGTCAGTTTCCCCTGGGACCGCGACAGCAACCAGGACGACCACAGCTCCTGCTGGATCCGCGTCGCCCAGGGCTGGGCCGGCGCCACCTGGGGCGCCATGGCCATCCCCCGGGTCGGCCAGGAACTGATCATCAGCTACCTGGACGGCGACCCCGACCA